>NZ_LMFL01000013.1:0-59295 GCF_001426805.1 Brevundimonas sp. Root1423 | reverse complement strand
AGGAAGTTGCGGCCGATGATCATCGGCTCGACCTCGGGGTGGTTGATGTTGTGCGGGATGATGGCGCGGCCGCGGGCGATCTCCTGACGCACGAACTCCGGCGTGACGAAGTCGGGGATGCTGGCGCCGAAGTCCTCGCCGTCGCGGATGCAGGGGGCGGACTGTTCGCGGCGCAGGTTCTCGCGGATGGCGACGTATTCCATCTCGGGGGTGATGATCCCCGCCTTGGCGTATTCGTACTGGGTCACCGGGCGGCCCTCGACGCCCTTGAAGACCTTGTGGTTCGAGGTGTCGAAACGGGGGGCGAGGTTCTTGCCCGAGGCGTGGCCGTTGTCCTCGGGCCTGACCTCGCGGGGGTTGAGGACCGGGGCGATGTCGCCGCGGTCGAGCTGCCACGACGACTTCACCAGCGGCAGGCCGCGCTTGATGTCGATGGTCACGGTCGGGTCGGTATAGGGGCCCGAGGAGTCATAGATGGTCACCGGCGGCTCATTGGCGCTGGGGTGGACGGCGACCTCGCGGAAGGGGACGCGGATGTCGGGATAGAGTTCGCCGGCGACATAGACCTTGCGCGACCCGGCGCGTTCGCCGGTCGGGATGGTGCCGGTCTCCTTCATCACCGCCTCGCGGGCGTCCTTGAGGGCCAGATCCACATTGGGCTCGGCGGGCGTGACGGGCGGGGTGACGGCGATGTTCATGGCGGCCTCGGTGTTGAGGGCGCCGACGTCGGCATGGTGGTCCTGTCGTGTGGACCGAGCGTTTCCCATCCCTTCGCCGGCATGACCCGGATCAGGTTCGACGGGTCAGGCGATCACGCCAATCTCAGCCGCTCGGATGCGACCCCCCGGAGAACGGCGCGACCCTACGCCCGACCGGCGCGCGCTTCAATCGGCAAGGCTCAGGGCTCGGACCAGCCGCGCACCGTCAGCTCGAGCCGGCCCTGATGCGGGTCCTCGCGGAACAGCAGGGTCAGGGTCTCGCTGCCGCCCCCGGGGGCGTAGTCGAGGGTGGCGGATGCGGTCTCGGGGGCGCCGGCGGGCGGGGTCAGGACGCCCTCGACCTCGACGGCGGCGGCGGTCTCGCGGCCGCTGTTGCTGACCTCGACCTCGACCCGGAAGCCGGCGGCGACCGGGGTGACCGAGGCCGCGCGCGCCGAAAGCTCCGGCGGCGAGGCGGGCGCCAGGGCGGCGAGGGCCAGCACGATCAGCACCCCGACGGTCACGACCAGGCCGAGGCCGGCGACGGCCCATTCGAGCAGGGGCCGCGACGCAGGGGGCCTGCCGGCGGGGGACGGGCGGGCGGAGGCGGGCTTTCGGGCCATGGGATCAGACCAGCAGCCGCGCGACGGCGGCTCCGAGGGCGGCGGGGAAGGCGAGCACCGCGGTGGTTGAGACGATCATCGCCGGCGCCTGGCCGTCCAGCCGCCCGAACACCCACAGCACGAACAGGCTGACCAGCAGGGCGATGGCGTAGCCGACGATGGTGAAAAGGAACAGGGCCGCGCCGGGGTGGCTGGCGGACTCCTGACCCGCGAAGCCCACCGAAAACACCAGCAGGTGCAGCAGGACGATCGAGAGCAGGGCCAGCAGCAGGATCTGCCAGCCGGCCATCTGCCAGGCGATCAGTATGACCTCTTCCGTCGGGGCGACATTGAAGGCCAGCACCAGGGCGCCGGCGGCCATCAGGAAGAGCTCGCCATAATAGGGCGCGGTGTCCTCGGCGCCCTCCTCGGCGCCGGCGCTGAGCTGGCGGCGGGCGAGGGTCGCGCCGATGGCGGCGGGCACGCCCTGCAGGGTTATCCGGCCCATGGCCTCCGCCGCCGTGACGTCGGGACCCAGCAGGCCGAACAGGGCGAGGAAGGCCGCAGCGGTGGCGAAGCCGACGGCCAGGGCGGACAGGGTGTTGAACAGGTCGTTGCGCCAGCCGCGCCGGGCGTCGAAGCCGGCGTAGTCGGACAGGCCGTACAGCAGCGGCAGACCGAGCAGGACGAGGGCGATCAGGCGTGCGGGCGGGATGGCGACGCCGAACGCCCACATCTCCATCGTCATCAACAGGGGGAAGGCGAAGATCAGGGCTCCGCCGAAGGCGCGCCCCAGGCCCGCGGCATAGGTGCGCTCCCGGCCGGGGTTGATGGCGAGCCTGGCGATCATCGGGTCCCCAACGCCTCCGGAGCGCCGAAGCTCCCGATCAGTCCGGGAAGGCGAGCAACAGGCGGTCCAGCGCGGCCTCGGCGCGGGGCCAGCCTTCCGCGTCGAGGGCCAGACCGGCGACGCCGCCGCGGCGTTCGGCCGAAAGGGCCAGGTGCTGGACGGCGGCCAGGAGGACGGCGTTCAGGGCGGTCGGATCACCCTCGGGCGGGACGCGCAGACGGGGACGCCGCTCGCGCATCCAGTTTTGCAGCACGGCGGCGCGGTCCGCCTCTATCCGGCGCAAGCGGTCGGAATCCTCGACCAGGGCCCAGGCCATCAACCGCAGGCTCAGGGGGCTGGCGCGCAGGGCGGCCAGCCAGGTCAGCAGGCTGATGCGGGCGAAGGTCCGCAAGGAGGCGGTTTCGACCTGCGGAATGGAGGCGAGGCTGGCGGCGAGGGCCGCGTGGGCGCGGTCGGCGATGCGCGTCACCACCCCGTCGGCGCCGTCGAAATAGCGGTACACCAGCTTGCGATCGCAGCCCGCTTCGGCGGCCAGGGTCTGGACGTTCAGGCCGGGAAAGCCGTCGCGCAACAGGATGCGCTCGCCGGCCGCGACGATGGCGGTCTCGGTGGCGTTTCGGTCACGCAGTCTCGCGAGGACGGGGGCGGGCGATTCGGCCATGCGCACAGCATCGGTCCGCGCGACCTGAGTCGGCAAGCGGGGCCGGGTTAAGAGGAAGATGCGGCCCGGTCTGCGTCGGGGGGCGTGGCAAAGACCGGGCCGCGGAGGACTCTGTCGAGCGCGCATCGCCGCAAGGTCCGATGGGGAAACTGCGGTCTTCAAAAACCGTTCCGCGCCGGTTAAAAATTTTCCCGGGCTCGCGCCGGCGCGCCGGACGAGCGGATGTCGGGAAACGGACATTTCCGTTCAGGGGCAAATCTTTAGCGGCCTGCAACCGGGACGGCGGCCCCGCATTAAGGCTCGACGCAAAGAGGGTGAACATGAGTCTGGGTCTGGAACGGCTGGTCTATGAAAGCACCGCGACGGGCACCACCGCCTCGTTTGGCAACCTGGCGGTCATTCTGGCCGAGTCGCAGCGCAACAACGACCGGGACGGCCTGACGGGCGTGCTGGCCGCGCACCGGGACCGCTATATCCAGGTCGTCGAGGGATCCGGGCAGGCGCTGGACGCCCTGCTGCGGCGGCTGGAAAACGACCCCCGTCACCGCGACGTCACCCTGATCGGTCGCGAGCCGATCTCCGAGCGGCTGTTCAGCCGCTGGTCCATGGCCAACGCGCGGATCACGCCGGTTCACGGCGCGGCCCTGGACAGTCTGACCGACCATGACGAGCTGACGCCGCGCGAGGTGGTCGCGATTCTGCTGGACGCGCTGCAAAAGGCCGACGCGGCCAGAGCCTCCGCGCCGGCCTGATCAGCCGGCGACAGCCGCGGATCCCATCCGGACCCACGGCGCGCCGGGGCTGGCGGGCCCTCAGCCCGGGACAACGGCGAAGCGGTTCGGCAAATCGGGCGGAGGCGTCTAGAAGGGGCCCACATCGGAGCTCCACCATGCATCTCGCCCGCTTTCCCCGCGTCCGTCTCGCCCATCTGCCGACCCCGCTGGAGCCGCTGCCGCGGCTGAGCGAGGCGCTGGGCGTCGAGATCTGGATCAAGCGCGACGACTGCACCGGCCTCGCCGGGGGCGGCAACAAGACCCGCAAGCTGGAATTCCTGCTGGGCGACGCGATGGAGCAGGGGGCCGACACCCTGGTCACCCAGGGCGCGGTGCAGTCGAACCATGTGCGCCAGACGGCGGCGGCGGCGGCGGCGCACGGCTTCGCCTGCGAGGTCATCCTGGAAGAGCGGACGGGGTCGAAAGCCATCGACTACACCCGCAACGGCAATGTGCTGATGGACCGGCTGTTCGGGGCGGGCATCCGCACCGTGGCCGGCGGCAGCGACATGCCGGCCGAACTGGAGAAGACGGCGGCCGAGGTCCGGGCCCGGGGCGGCAAGCCCTACATCATCCCCGGCGGCGGCTCGAACCCGGTCGGAGCCCTGGGCTATGTCGACTGCGCCCGCGAGATCGTGGTCCAGGCGGACGAGCTGGATATGCAGATCGACCGGATCGTGACGGCGACGGGCAGCGCCGGGACCCACGCCGGCCTGGTGGCCGGGCTGGCGGTCATGGGGGCCGACATTCCGGTGCTGGGCATCGGGGTGCGGGCGCCGAAGGCCAGGCAGGAAGAGAATGTGCTCAAGCTGGCGCGCGAGACGGCGGCCCTGCTGGGACGGCCGGACGCGGTCGAGGACCGGATGGTGGTCGCCGACTGCGACTATGTGGGCGAGGGATACGGCCTCATCGACGGCGCCGTGATCGAGGCGCTGAAACTGGCGGCCCGGACCGACGCGATCGTGCTGGATCCGGTCTATACCGGCAAGGCGATGAAGGGGCTGATCGCCCTGGCGAAGGCGGGCCGGTTCGAGAACGAGACGGTGGTTTTCCTGCACACCGGAGGGGCGCAAGGCCTGTTCGGGTACCAGGCCGAGATTGAGGGTTCGCTCTGATGGGCAAGGTTCTTGGAGTGCTGGGCGGCATGGGGCCGGCGGCGACGGTGGCGTTTCTGGCGCGGGTGCAGGCGCTGACGCCGGCGCAGGGCGATCAGGATCACATCCGCATCATCGCCGACATCAACCCGCAGGTGCCGGACCGCAACCGCCAGTCCGACGCCGCCGAGGCGACCCTGGGGCAGATGGCGATGCGGCTGCGCGACGCCGGGGCCCAGGTCCTGTGCATGCCGTGCAACACCGCCCACGCCCAGGCGGCGGGGATCAAGAAGGTCGGCCTGCCCTTCGTCGACATGATCGCCGAAACGACCGAGGCCGCGGCGGCGGGCGGGGCGAAGAAGATCGGCGTCCTGGCCACGCCCGGCGGCGAGGCCCTGTACGCGCGCGCCCTGCAGGGCAAGGGCGTGAAGATCGTGCGCCTGAGCGGCCCCGCGCGCGAGGCCTTCATGGCCTGCGTCTATGCGGTCAAGCGCGGCGACCTGGGCGAGGCGCCGCGCGCCGAGATGCGGCGTCTGGCGGCGACCCTGGTCGCGGCCGGGGCCGAGGCGGTGATCGCGGGATGCACCGAGGTGCCGCTGCTGCTGGGGAGCGAGGACGTGTCCGTGCCGCTGGTGGATTCGGCCGAGGTGCTGGCGCAGGCGTGCGTGAACCGGTGCAAGTGACCGGCTGAGAGTTGCCTATCGGGGCGACCCGCTTCAAACCTGATCCGGTGAAAACCCTGTCCCTCATCATCGATTGCGATCCCGGCGTGGACGACGCCGTGGCGCTGATGCTCGCCTTCGGGTCGGGCGAGCTGGAGCTGCTGGCCGTCACCGCCGTGGGCGGCAATGTGCCGGTGGAGAAGACGGCGCGAAACGCCCGCATCCTGCGCCAGATCGCCCGGCGCGAGGACGTGCCCGTCTTCATGGGGGCGGAGCGGCCGTTGCGGCGCGAGCCGGCCGGGGCGGGCGAGTTCCACGGCGCCGAGGGGCTGGGCGACCTGACGCCGTTCGAGCCGGATGCTCCGTGCGCGGATGGCCATGCGGCGGACGCCATCATCGACCTGGTCATGGGCCGGCCGGAGAAGTCGGTCGCGATGGCGGTGCTGGGGCCGATGACCAATCTGGCCCTGGCCCTGCGCAAGGCGCCCGGGCTGGCGGACCGGTTGGGGACGGTGGCGGTCATGGGCGGGGCGAGATCCGAGGGCGGCAACATCACCGCCTCGGCCGAGTTCAACATCTGGGCCGATCCCGAGGCGGCGGCCGAGGTGCTGGCGACCGGCTGCGACCTGGTGATGTTCGGGCTGGACGCGACGCATCAGGTGCGGGCGACCGACGCGCGGATCGCGGCGCTGGAGGCGGTCGGGACTCCCATGGCGGATGCGGCGGCGGCGATGATGCGGTTCTCGCAGAGGGTCGAGCGCAGGATCGTCGGCTGGGACGCGCCGCCGGTGCATGATCCGTGTCCGGTGGCCTGGCTGCTGCGGCCCGGGCTGTTCGAGCTGAAGGCCTGCCGGATCGCGGTGGAGACGCACAGCGACCTGACGCGCGGCCATACGGCGGTCGAGTTCCGCGAGGCGGTGGCGGGACCGCTGCCGCACCGCTGGGCGGCGGCGGCGGACGCGGACGGGGTCTTCGACCTGATCGCGGAGGCGGTGAGGTGAGGCTGACCGTCATCGGTTCGATCAATCTGGATTTCGTCGCCTCGGCGCCGCGTCTGCCGCGCGCGGGCGAGACCGTGACCGGGGCGACCCTGGCGCGGCATCCGGGCGGCAAGGGCGCCAACCAGGCGCTGGCGGCGCAGCGGCTCGGCGCCGAGGTCTGTCTGATCGGCCGGGTGGGGCGCGACGGCATGGCCGAGGAGGCCATGGGCCTGCTGCTGGCCGAGGACGTCGATGTCGCCGGGGTGATCACGGACGCCGCGGCGCCGACGGGCGTGGCCCTGATCGCCGTCGATCCCCAGGGCGAGAACCAGATCGTGGTCGCGGCGGGGGCCAATCACAGCGTCATGCCCGAACAGCTGCCGGCGCGGATCGAAACCCCGCTGATCCTGCAGCTGGAGCTGCCGGTCGAGACGGTCGAGGCGGCGGTGGGGCGGGCGACCGAGTTCGTCTGCGTCAACCTGGCCCCGGCGGCGCCGGTGTCGGACCAGCTGCTGCGCCGCGCCGACCTGCTGGTGGTCAATGAGACCGAGGCCGAATTCTACGGCGACCTGCTGCATCACGGCGGCGGTCGGGTGGTGGTGACGCTCGGGGCGCGGGGCGCGGTCATGTACCAGCGCGGGGCCGAGGTCGCCCGGGCGACGCCGCCCAGGATCCGGCCGCTGGACGCGACCGGGGCGGGCGACGCCTTCGTCGGGGCGATCTGCGTGGCCCTGCTGGAGGGGATGGCGGCCGAGCCGGCGTTGCGGTTCGCCTGCGCGGCGGGGGCGGTGGCGGCGACGCGGGCCGGGGCGCAGCCCTCGCTGCCGACGCGGGCCGAGGTCGAGGCGATCATTACCGCGACGTAACTATGGCCCGCGAGATCGGCTGATAGGGTCCCGCATCCGTTCAGACGCCGCTCCGGGGATCGCCGACATGACACGCACCGCCGCCCTTCTGGGGGCTTCGCTCCTGACGCTTTCTACGCTCGCCGCCGGACCGGGTTTCGCCCAGACAGCGCCCGCGCCGATCAGCGTGCCGCCGCTGGAATACACCCACCGCGAGCTGGCCAACGGGCTCGACGTCTACGCCATGCCGGACGCCACGGCCGGCACGGTGACGGTGACCCTCTGGTACGACGTCGGCGGCAAGGACGATCCGCAGGGCCGCAGCGGCTTCGCCCACCTGTTCGAACACATCCTGAGCCGCAAGACGGTCAACCTGCCCTATGGCCAGATCTCGACCCTGGTCGAAAACGCGGGCGGCTCGCGCAACGCCTCCACGGGGCAGGATTTCACCAACTATTACGAGACCGTGCCGCCGCAGTACCTGGAGACGATGCTGTGGACCCACGCCGAGCGGATGGCGCGGCCGGTGGTCGATGACGCCGTGTTCCAGGCAGAGCGTTCGATCGTCAAGGAAGAGCTGCGCCAGCGGGTGCTGGCCCCGCCCTATGGCCGCTTCCAGCGGTTCGTGATCGGCGACAACAGCTTCGACGAAAGCATCTACCGCCGCAGCGTGATCGGCTCGATCGAGGAACTGGATTCAGCCGTCATCGACGACGCCCGGGCCTTCCACGAGGCCTACTACCGCCCCGCCACGGCGACGATGATCGTGTCGGGCAATTTCGATCCGGCGCAGCTGGACCGCTGGGTCGACCAGTATTTCGCCGGCATTCCGAACCCGGAACGTCCCGTGCCGGTGTTCCAGCGGCCCGTCGAAACGCCGCGCACCGCGCCGCGCAGGGTCGAGGCCTATGCCCCCAATGTGCCGATGCCGGCGGTGGGCGTCCTCTATCCCGGCATTGCGGCGAACCACCCCGACGCCGCCGCCCTGGACGTGCTGCAGGCCATCATGTCGCGCGGTGACAGCTCGCGCCTGTATCAGGCCCTCGTCTACGGCAAGCAGCTGGCCTCGACCGCCAATTTCGGCGCCAACAGCATGGAGGAGGACGGCTCGATCGGCGTGACCAGCACGGTGGCGCGCGGCAAGTCGATGACCGACCTCGAGGCGGCGCTGGACATCGAACTGGCGCGGGTGCGCGACGAGCCGGTGACCGCGGCCGAACTGGCCGAGGCCAAGACAGAGATCATCGCCGCCGAGCTGCGCCAGCGCGAGACGGCCTCGGGCCGGGCCTTCATCCTCGGTCAGGCCATCGTTTCGGAGAATGATCCCGGGGCGCCCGACGCACGGCTGGCCGCGGTGCAGGCCGTGACCGCGGCGGACGTGCAGCGGGTGGCGCGGACGTATCTCGACGACCAGGCCCGGGTGGCGGTGCGCTATCAGGACGAGAGCGCCCGGCCCGCCGGCGCGCCCGAGGACAGCTGGCGCAATCCGGCGCCCGTGCCGACCTATCTGACCGTGCCGCCGGCCATCCTGCCGGCCAATGAACTGCTGCCCGAGGGCCAGCGGATGGCCCCGCCGGCGCCGGGGCCGGTCCGGGCCATGGCCACGCCGCGCGTGGTGGAGCGGACCCTGTCCAACGGCCTGCGCGTCATCGCGGCCAAGTCGACCAACCTGCCGATCATGAACGTCCAGCTGAGGATGGCGGGAGGCGCGGCCGGGGATCCCGCCGGCCAGCCGGGTCTGGCCTCGATGACCGCCAATCTGGCGACGCGGGGCGCGGGCGAACGGTCGGCCCCCGAGATCGCGCGGGCGCTGGAGGCGCTGGGCGCCGACCTGAACAGCGGCGCGGGCGCGGATTCCAGCTCGGTGTCCCTGTCCGCTCCCATTGCGTCCGCGGACCAGGCGGGATCGGTGTTCGCCGACGTGGTGATGCGGCCGACCTTCGCCGCGGCGGAGCTGGAGCGCAGCCGGACCCAGACGGTCACGGGCCTGACCGTCGCCCTGCGCGATCCTGGAAACCTGGCGTCGCAGGTGCTGAACCGGCTGGCCTTCGGGGGCGCGGCCTATGGAGCGCCGGCCGCGGGGACGCCGACCTCGGTCGCGACCCTGACGCGCGACCAGGTCGTCGACTTCCATGACCGCTGGTGGCGGCCCGACAACGCGGCCCTGATCATCACGGGCGGCATGGAGCCGGAGCAGGCCTTCGCCTTCGCCGAGCGCACCCTGGGCGGCTGGGAACGGCCGTCGGACCCGGTTCCGACCGTCCCGAACCGGGCGGGTGGACGACCGGCGCCGCGCATCGTCGTGGTCGACCTGCCCGGCGCCGGACAGGCGGCGGTCGCGGCGGCCGTGCGTGGACCGCGCCGGTCGGACGAAGCCTTCTATCCGCTGGCGGTGGTCAACAGCGTCATCGGCGGCGGCCAGAACGGTCACCTGTTCCAGGAGGTGCGGGCCAAACGCGGCCTGTCCTACGGCGCCAGCTCGACCCTGGGCGCGCGGGTGGACGGCGGCCTGCTGTCCGCCGCGACCCAGACCAAGAACGAAAGCGCCGCCGAGGTCGTCGCCCTGGTGCTGGCCGAGTTCGACCGGCTGAAGACCGAGGCGGTGACCGACCAGGCCGTGACCGACCGCGAGGCCTTCATCACCGGCGGCTTCTCGCGCGCGGTCGAGACCACGGGCGGTCTGGGCGGGGTGCTGGCGGACCTGGTCACCTATGGCCTGCCGCTGACCGAGGTCGAGACCTATCCCGCCAGGATCAACGCCACCACGCCCGAGGGCGTGATGGCGGCGGCGCAAGGGGTCGGGTCGGATCAGGCCTATGTCGTGGTCGTGGGCCAGTCGGCGATGTTCATCGACGCCCTGCGGGCGGCCCATCCCGACGTGGTGGTGATCCCGGCGGCGGAGCTGGATCTGAACAGCGCGACGCTGGGGCTGTAGGGGAGCTCCGTCTCCTCCCCATCGCTGCGCGACAGGGAGGAGACGGTTCAGCGTCCCCGGAAGCTCGCGATCGCGTCCACCGTCCTGCGCACATTCGCCTCGACGCCGGCCCAGTCGCCGGCCTTGACCGCCGCGTCGGTGATCAGTTTCGAACCCATGCCGGCGGCGACGATGCCGCTGCCGAACCATCTGGCGATGCTGGCCTCGTCGGGGTCGACGCCGCCCGTCGGCATGATCTTCGTCCAGGGCATGGGGCCCAGCACCGCCTTGACGAAGTCCGGGCCGCCGACGCTGGCGCCCGGGAACAGCTTGACGATCTCGCAGCCCAGTTCATGCGCCTGGCCGATCTCGGTGACTGAGCCGCAGCCCGGGAAATAGGCCGTCATGCGCCGGTTGCAGACGCGGGCGACATCCGGGACCAGGCAGGGGCTGACCACGAAACGGGCGCCGCGGTTGAGGTAGAGGCTCGCCGTGCCCGCATCGACCACCGAGCCGATGCCGAGGATGATGTCCGGGTCGGTCTTCTGCAGTTCGCGGGCGATGTCGCCGAACAGGTCGCAGGCGAAGTCGCCGCGGTTGGTGAATTCGATCACGGGCGCCCCGCCGCGGGCGCAGGCGCGGATCACGTTCAGGCAGACCTGCGGATCCGGATGATAGAAGACCGGGGCCACGCCCTGGGACTCGAGGGCGGTCAGGACGGAGAGGCGGTCGTGGCGCATGGTTCTTCCCCCGCCGATCGGTCCGGCGATGCGCCATGCTTATCCCACCCGCCGCATCGCGGGAAAGCGCCGGCGCGGGGAGCGGGGAACTTTGTGTTTCGAAACCCGGTCCGGACGCTCAGTTCACCCGTCGCCTGGCGCCGCAGAGGTCGCAGAACTCACGCCCCGAGACGCGGCGGTCCGGACGCCAGCGATGGCGTCGGCAGCGAAGGCGGCGGAGGAACTTTCGAAGAAGGCGAAACATGAATCCCCGAGTACGCAACCGACCGCGAGGAGAGGCGGCCGACCGCGCGCAGACACGACCATTCTTCGCTTCGGTCAAGCGATGAATCGAGGAGCGCAGGCCGATAGAGCCCTGGGCTCCGCAGCCCCGGCCAGGATGCCGGAACCGGAATCCCGCTGACGACTTTTCCATCCCATGATCGCCGCATTCTCGTCATTTTTTCTCGCCGCCGCAGGGCAGGCGTCGCCGGTCGCAATCCCGCCGCCGTCTGCCGCTGAGCCGGATATAAGCCTGTCGATATCGGCCCATGCCGACCAGATTCGATGGCGGCAGGTCGGGACGGTGAGAGTCCGGGCCTGGGCCGAGCCGTCGGGATCCGTGATCGAGGAAAACCTGTCGACCGGCCTGCCGCGACCGATTCCCGGTCAAAGGACATTCCGGAACGTCCAGTGGAACCTGACAGCGGCCGCGACGATCGCCGTCCCCGACGCCGCCCCGGCGTCCCCCCAAGCCGATGTGCGTCCGAGCGACGCGCCTGACCCACCCCAAGGAGACCCTCGATGAAGCATCTACTGGCGAGCGGCGCAGCCGTAATTCTTCTGGCCGCCGCAGGCCACGCCGCGGCCCAGTCCCCGGCCGGAGGCATGCAGGTCCAGCCGGTTCAGCCCCTGTCCGCGCAGAGCGCGACGCCGCCCTCCAGCCCCTCGGCCGAGCCGGATGTGCTGCTGGATATCCCGAACCTGTCGGTCGAGGAGATCACGATCGAGGTGGAAAACCTCCAGGCCAAGATCGCTCTGGAAGCGCGGCTGGCCAATCTGCTGCACCTGAGCGCCGGCGCCGACGTCTCGGTCGACAACGTCAAGATAAGCATCAAGGGCGTCAGCGCCCAGGTGCTGCTGAAGGTGCGGCTGGACAATGTCCAGGCCATCATCGACCGAACCCTGACGACCATCGACCGGAATCCGGAAATCCTCGAGCGGCTGCTCACCACGGTGGACAATACGGTCAACACGGTCGGCGGCGTGGCCAATACGACCCTGCAGCCGGGCGGTGTGGTCGATAACACCGTCGGCACGGTGGGGCAGGTCGCGGGCGACGCGACGCGCCGTTAAGCCGACAGGAAGCGGATCAGGCGGCCTTCGCCAGGCCGACGATCCGCTTCACCAGCGGGCTGTCCGCGTCGAACAGCGGGTCCAGCACGGTGAAATGGTTCAGGCCGGGCAGGGCCTCGTAGCGGGTCTCGACGCCGTTGGCGGCCCAGTGGTCGGCCATCAGCCGCGACTGGCGCAGGAACTCCGGGCTCTCTTCCCCGCCCACGACGCAGTCCAGGATCGTGCCCCCGGGCGTCGAACCGTTGGGCACGGGCCAGAAGAGGGGCGACAGGGCGGCGGCCTCGCGCTCATCCAGATCGAGCGCCTTGTTCAGGGAGGTGGGGACGAGCCGGCGCAGGTCGAAGACGCCGCTGATGGCGACGGCGGCCGAGGCGCGGCCCTCGGACAGCATGCAGGCCGCCATATGCCCGCCGGCGGAGTGGCCGAACACCACGGGGCGGGTCCCCGTGCGGGCGCGGATAATCGCCACCGCCTCGCGCGCCTGACCGAGGATGCGGCCGAGGCGGACGGCAGGGGCCAGGTCATAGGAGGGGACGGCGAGGCTGACGCCGTGGGCGAGGAAGGCGGGGGCGAGGCCGCTGAACCAGCCCTTGTCCAGCGCCTGCCAGTAGCCGCCGTGCAGAAAGACGGCGACCGGGGCGTCCGGGTCGGCCTCGAACAGGTCCATGACCTCGCGTTCGCCCTTGCCGTAGGCGATCTCGACGGGCGGATGGGCGGTGCGGGCCGCTTCGGCGGTTTCGCGCCACATGGCCATGACGGCGGGATGGTCGGGCACGCGGGCGCGGTTGTTGTATTCGGCCTCGAGGTCGATGACCGCTTCGCTCTTACCCGTCACGCAACCATCCGCTAGATGAACCTCCACGCACCGGAGGACCGCCGCCATGATGACCGCCATCTTCGTCTTCATCAAATGCGAGCTGGGTCACGCCAACGACGTGGCCGCCGACATGGTGGACAATGTCGAATTCGTCTCGGAGGTCTATTCGACGTCGGGCCAGTATGACCTGCTGGCCAAATTCCAGCTGCCGAAGGAGATGGACATCGGCACCTTCGTGACCAAGTCGGTGCAGACGCGGGCCAATATCCGCGACACCTTCACGGTCATCACCTTCTCGCCCTTCCTGCCGGGCGGGGGCTGACGCTACGTCACTCGTGAATCGCTGCTAATGTTCCGGCTTTCGCCGGGATGACAAGGGTTCAGCATGACCGATCTTGATGCGTTCCGCGCGGAGACCCGCGCCTGGCTCGAGGCCAACTGTCCCGCGGAGTGCCGCGGGCCGGTGGAGAGCGACGACGACCGGGTCTGGGGCGGGCGCAACGCCGTCTTCCCGACGCCGGCGCACAGGACCTGGCTGGAGCGGATGGGCGCGCGCGGCTGGACCGCGCCGGAATGGCCGGCCGAATACGGGGGCGGCGGGCTGAGCCGGGAACAGGCCAAGGTTCTGGCGTCGGAGATGCGCCGCATCGACGCCCAGGCGCCGCTGGCCAGTTTCGGGGTCTGGATGCTGGGGCCGGCGCTGCTGGCCTTCGGGACCGAGGAACAGAAGCAGCGTTTCCTGCCCGAGATCGTGCGCGGCGAAATCCGCTGGTGCCAGGGCTATTCCGAGCCGGGGGCCGGGTCCGATCTGGCGGCGATCCAGACCCGGGCGGAGGACCGGGGAGACCACTGGATCGTCAACGGCCAGAAGGTCTGGACCTCCTACGCCGACAAGGCGGACTGGATCTTCTGCCTGGTGCGGACCGATGCGGAGGCGCCCAAGCATCTGGGCATCTCCTTCGTCCTGTTCGACATGGCGACGAAGGGCGTAAGCACGCGGCCGATCACCCTGATCAGCGGCAAGAGCCCGTTCTGCGAGACCTTCTTCGACGACGTGCGGGTGGAGAAGGCGAACCTCGTCGGCACGCTGAACCGCGGCTGGGACGTGGCCAAGCACCTGCTGGCGCATGAGCGGACCATGATCGGGGCCATGGGCGAGGTCGGCGGCGGGCGGCCGCTCGGTCAGGTGGCGACCGGATCGATCGGCCTGGACGACGACGGGCGGCTGGACGCGCCTATGCTCCGGGCGCGGATCGCCGAGCTGGAAGTGGACGCCGCCGCCTTCCGTCTGGCCATGGAGCGGACGGGCGATCAGGTGAAGGCGGGGCAGGCGCACCCGGCGATCGCCTCGATGCTGAAATACTATGGGTCCGAGCTGAACAAGCGACGGCATGAGCTGCTGATGGCGGCGGGCGGGTCGGACGCGCTGGAATGGGAGGGCGAGCGCTCGCGCCACGGGGCGGCGGCGCGCGACTGGCTGCGCACCAAGGCCAATTCCATCGAGGGCGGGACGAGCGAGATCCAGCTCAACATCATCGCCAAACACCTGCTGCAACTGCCGGGGGCGTAGCGCCCCATGCCGCCGTCACCCCCGGGCTTGACCCGAGGGCCAGACGTCGGGGCGACGAGTGGCTGAGGGGCGGACGGGACCGTCGGACCATCCCTCATGAACGAGCGACGGAACATCTGATCCTCGGGTCAAGCCCGAGGATGACGACGAGAAAGACGCGGCCGAAAATGCCCCTGATCCTGACCGAAGAGCAGGCGATGCTGAAGGCGGCGGCCGACGGCTTCCTCAACGAGCACGCGCCGATCGCCCATCTGCGCAAGCTGCGTGACAGCAGGGACGCGGACGGCGTGTCGCGCGACCTGTGGCGGGCGTTCGGGGAGATGGGGTTCGCAGGGGTTCTCATTTCGGAGGACCACGGCGGTTCGGGGCTGGGCGCGGTCGAGGCCGGGGTGCTGGCCGAGGCCCTGGGGCGGACGCTGACGCCGTCGCCCTTCCTGGGGACCGGCGTGCTGTCGGCGACGGTGCTCAAGGGCGGATCGGCGGAGCAGCAGGCGGCGTGGCTGCCCCGGATCGCGGCGGGCGAGGCGATCGTGTCGCTGGCCGTGGACGAAGGCCCCAAGCATGCGCCGGCGCGGATCGCGACGACGGCCCAGCGGTCGGGCAACGGATTCAGGCTGAACGGGGCCAAGGGCTTCGTGCTCGACGGCCATGTGGCCGACGCCGTGATCGTGGCGGCGCGGACGGATGCGGGGCTGACGCTGTTCCTGGTCGATCCGACGACGGCGGGCGTGGAGATCGAGCGCACCGTCATGGTCGATGCGCACAATGCGGCGCGGGTGACCCTGACCGATGTCGAGGTCGATGCGGACGCCGTGATCGGCGCGGTCGACGGCGGCGAGGCCCTGCTGGAGGGCGCGCTGAATCTGGGCCGGGCGTGCGCGGCGGCGTCGCTGAACGGGGCGGGGGACCAAGCCTTCCAGACGACGATGGCCTATCTGCGGACGCGCAAACAGTTCGGCAAGCTGATCGGCGAATTCCAGGCCCTGCAGCATCGGGCGGCGCATCTGTTTTCGGAGATCGAGATCGCCCGGGCGGCGACGGCGGGGGCGCTCAACGCGCTGGACGTCGGGCGCGAGGACGCGGGACTGGTGGTGTCCGTGGCCAAGGCCAAGGCCGGGCGGGTGGCCGAACTGGCGGTGCAGGAAGCGGTGCAGATGCACGGCGGCGTCGGCATGACCGACGAATTCGACGTCGGCCTGTTCATGAAACGGGTGCGTGTGCTCAACGAACTGCTCGGCGACGCCGGATTCCATCAGGAGCGGATGGCGCGAAGCCAGGGGTTCTAGTCGGCGCCCGCGCCTCCGGATCACGCCGGAGTGGCCAATCGGTCCGGCCTGTCCTAGATCGATGGACAGGGAGACACTCGCCATGACGACGCGAACCAACGCGCCTCGATACCTGACCGGCTTCGGCAATCATTTCGCCACGGAGGCCGTGGCCGGCGCCCTGCCCGAAGGGCGGAATTCACCGCAACGGGCGCCGATGGGGCTGTACGCCGAACAGCTGTCGGGGACGGCCTTCACCGCGCCGCGCAGCGAGAACCGGCGGTCGTGGCTGTACCGGCTGCGGCCCAGCGCCCAGCATCCGGCCTATCAGCCGTTTCCGCAGGCGCGTGTGCGGTCGGGGCCGTTCCATGAGGCGCCGCCGTCGCCCAACCGGATGCGTTGGGACCCGCTGCCGATGCCGACAGAGCCGACCGACTGGGTCGAGGGGCTGACGACCTATGGCGGGACCGGCGATCCCGAGGCGCTGTCGGGGATCGGCATCCACCTGTACGCCGCCAACCGGTCGATGACGGACCGGGTCTTCTACTGCGCCGACGGCGAGCTTTTGATCGTGCCGCAACTGGGCGACCAGGCCTTCGTCACCGAGATGGGGCGGATCGACGCGAGGCCCGGCGAGGTCGTGGTCATTCCCCGCGGGGTGCGGTTCCGGGTGGAGTGTTCGGGAGCGATCCGGGGCTATGTCTGCGAGAATTACGGCGCCGCCTTCCGCCTGCCGGACCTGGGGCCGATCGGTTCGAACGGCCTGGCCAATCCGCGCGATTTCCTGACGCCCGTCGCGGCCTTCGAGGATGTCGATCGCCCGACCGAGTGCATACAGAAGTTCGGCGGCCGGCTGTACGTCACGACCTTCGACCACAGCCCGATGGATGTCGTCGCCTGGCACGGCAACCTGGCGCCCTACAAATACGACACCGCACGGTTCAATACGATCGGCACCGTCAGTTTCGACCATCCGGATCCGTCGATCTTCACGGTCCTGACCTCGCCCAGCGATACGCCGGGAACGGCCAATTGCGACTTCGTCATCTTCCCGCCGCGCTGGATGGTGGCCGAGGACACCTTCCGTCCGCCGTGGTTCCACCGCAACGTCATGAGCGAGTTCATGGGGCTGGTGACCGGCGAATACGACGCCAAGGAGGGCGGCTTCGCCCCCGGCGGGGCCTCGCTGCACAATTGCATGAGCGGGCACGGGCCGGATCAGGCGTCCTATGACAAGGCGGTGGCCGCGGATCTGAAGCCGGTGAAGATCGCCGACACCCTGGCCTTCATGTTCGAGACACGGCTGCCGATCCGGACCACGGAATGGGCGCAAACCAGCCCGACGATGCAGCTGGACTACGACGACGTCTGGACCGGGTTCCAGAAGGGACAAGTGGAATGAAGCGCCTTGCCATGATCGCGGCCGTTCTGCTGGCCGCCTGCCAGCCGGTTCCGGAGAAGGGCGACCTCGGCTTCGGCAACGAGCCGGCGCCGGTGGCCGTCCCGGAGAGCGCGGCGGCGGCGGACTGTCTGGCGCGCGGCGGGCGGATGCAGCCGGTCGGCCGGATGCAGACGATGCAGTGCGTGGTGCGTTACGCCGACGCCGGCAAACGCTGCACCGACAGCGACCAGTGCGCGGGCGAGTGCCGCGTCGCGGACGTCGCGGCGCGTCCGGCGGAAGGCGCGGCGGTGGCGGGTATCTGTCAGGCCGACAGCAACCGCTTCGGCTGTTTCACCCGCGTCGAGGACGGCAAGGCCGAGGCCACCCTGTGCGTCGACTGACCGTGCATCCGAACCTCTCGCGGCGCCGTTCCTGAGCCATGAGCCTGATCGAGATCGCCGCCCTGCTGGGCCTGAACCTGGCCCTGATCGTCGCGGTGATGCTGGGGCTGTGGCGGGTCGCCCTGCGGCTGAAGGACGTCAGCTTCATCGACGGCGTCTGGCCGCTCGGCATGCTGATGCTGGCGCTGGCCACCTTTCCGCGCACCGATGGCGATCCGACGCGCAAATGGCTGCTGGTCTGGCTGGTCGGGGTGTGGGCGATCCGGCTGGGCTGGCACCTTTTGAGTCGGTGGCGGCGCAACGGCGCGGACGCACGCTATGTCGAACTGGTCGAGACCCAGGAGAAGACCAGGGGCTGGGCCTTCGGCAAGACGGCCCTGTTGTTCGTCTTCCTGCCGCAGGCGGTGCTGGCCTGGCTGACATCGCTGCCGGTGCAGCTGGGGCAGGTGGCCTATGCGCCGACGGTCGGCTGGATCGGCTGGACGGGGGCGGTGCTGGCGGTCATCGGCATCGGCTTCGAGAGCATCGGCGACGCCCAGCTGGCGGCGTTCAAGAAGGACCCGACGAACAGGGGCAAGGTGCTGGACACGGGCCTGTGGCGCTGGACCCGGCATCCCAACTATTTCGGCGACGCCTGCGTCTGGTGGGGACTGTATCTGATCGCGGCCGAGACGGGGCCGGGGGTCTGGGCGATCGCCGGCCCGATCTTCCTGACCTTCACCCTGACGCGCTGGTCCGGCATCGGCATCACCGAGAAGGCGACGGCGAAGTCGAAGCCCGGCTACGAGGATTATGTGCGGCGCACCAGCGCCTTCATTCCGTGGCCGCCGAAGAAGGTTTGACCGCCATTCCGCACCAGCCCCTGGCCTGGCCACGGTCTGTCGAAAAGCGGGGCGCCTGAACTGTCGCTTGCTTGACCGCTCCGGCCAAGATGTGTGTTCTCGTTCACTGGGAGCGGGGACCTCGAATGAATGGATTGATCTGGGCCGGACTGTGGTCGGCCTTGTCGATGCTGGCGCCGACCGGTCTCGCGACGAACCCGGTTATGCCGCAGGACGACGACTGGGAGTTCGCCGCCGATGCCGCACGAAACCTGTCGGCGGCCACCGTGCGCTATGAGGACGGCCAAGCAGTCGTGGTCCAGTGCGCGCCGGCCGGCTTGCGGGTGGTCCTTGTGGGTCTGCCGGCGTCAACGGAACGAACCCGCATCCTGGCGGCGTCGCGAGCTGATGGGCGGCAAGATACCCAGACATGGTTCGCGGAGCCCGGAACAACGGCCTTCACCGCTTCGGTGAGCGGGCGCGACGCTCGTTTCCTGCGGGGAGGGGGCGTATTTGAGCTGAGGTCGCGGGCCGGGAGCGCCGCTCCGGTTCATGCAATCTTCGACCTGCCGACCCAGAACGGGAATCTCGATCGGGTGCTGACCGCATGTGGATACGCGGCGAGCGACGAACGAGACCTGCTTCCCCGGGCCGGCGACGATCTGAAGAGCCAGTGGCAGGTTGACAATGCCGAGGAGATTGCGCGCGGGCCGCGGCGACAAAGGCGTAGCCGCAGTGTTAGCGGTGGAGCGCGAGGTCGCGACACAGCACCTCCCGCGCCCCCGCCGCCCGCGCCTGCCGATCTCAGCTGCGTGGTCCGTGAAGGGGGATTGTCCGACTGTCGTTTTGACCACACGCTTGCGGGTTCCACGACGGAGGCCGAGCGGCGACTTCGCTTCTTGAGCGAGATGAAACTCGAACAGGTCGGCGCGACCGCGAATGAGGGCCGGGTCTATTATCCGAACGCGGAGGGCCAGCCCCTGATTGTGGTGACCTACGAACGCCTGATGTAGCGCGCTCCGCCTGGAGCTTGTCTCACCGCCCTCTCCCAAACGAAAAACCCCCGCCGCTTGCGCGACGGGGGCTGACTTTCCGAAGAAAAAACCGGGGGTCATGAAGGCCCCGGCTGTCCGGGTCTTACTGGCCCGGGTTCGCCGTCGACGGCGAGGTGTTCGGCGTGTTGGCGGTGGTGGCGCCGCCGTCAGCGTTGCCGGCCTGTTGCTCGATCATGTCGGCTTTTTCGTTCAGGGCCGTTTCAGCGGCTTCGGTCGGAGCCGCAGCAGCTTGTTCTTCCAGGGCGTCGGCCTGGACTTCGGCGGTCTTGTCGGCCTGGCTTTCGCAGGCGGCGACGCCGGCCAGGGCGAAGATGGCGGCGGAGGCGATGATCAGTTTACGCATGAGGATATCCTTCCAGAGTGGAAACCGGATAACTCAGCCGCGACGCTTCGGTTCACGGTCCCGTGAGAAAAAAGTGTTGGAACGTCAATTTTCTTCGGCGAAGGCCACGCGGGCGGCCCCCAGCAGGGCGGCGTGCTTGTGCAGGATCACCTTCGTCGGGATGGCCGCCATATAGTCCTGGAACCGGCCCTTGCGCTCGAACCGCTCGCGGAAGGGGCTGGCCTTGAGGAAGGGCAGGATGCGCGGGGCGATGCCGCCGGCGATGTAGACGCCGCCGCGCGCCCCCGTGGTAAGGGCGATGTCGCCGGCCACGGCCCCGAGGATGGCGCAGAAGCGGGCGAGGGTGGCGCCGCACGGACTGTCGGCGTTCTCCAGCGCCTCGGTGGTGATCTGGGCGGGGTCGTCGATATGGCTCTCGCGCCCGTCGATCTCGGCCAGGGCCCGGTGCATGTTCAGCAGGCCGGGACCGCAGATCAGCCGCTCGATCGAGACGCGGTCGTAGCGGCGGCGCAGGATGCGCAGGATCTCGTCCTCGACCGCGTCGCCCGGCGCGAAACAGGCGTGTCCGCCCTCGGACGGCATGGCCATCTCGCCGCCCCGACCGTCGCGCACCAGGGCGGACACGCCGAAGCCGGTGCCGGGGCCGAGCACGGCGATGGCGGCGTGGGGCTCTCCCTCGGCGGGGCCGCCCAGCGAGGCCAGCATGTCGTCGGGCACCACCGGCGCGCCCCAGGCGAGGGCCTCGAAGTCGTTGATCAGCCGGACAGGATTCAGGCCCAGCGTCTGGAGCTCGGACTCGGACACGCGCCATGGCGAGTTGGTCAGGTCGATCTCGCCGTCGGTGACCGGCCCGGCCACGGCGATGACGCCGCCGGTCGGCTTGATCTCGCAGCCCTCGATGAAGGCGGCCACCCCCTTGAGGAAGGTGGGATAGGTCTCGGCGGGGAAGCTTTGGTGGTGTTCGAGCACCGGCCTTCCCTCGACCATATGGGCGAGGGCGAAGCGGGCGTTGGTGCCGCCGACGTCGCCGACGAGCAGGGTCTTGTCCCAGGCGATGGTCATCCTTGGTCCCTATCGTTCGCCGCGCGGCGGCTCTCTGTTTGAGGGCGGGTCATGCGTCGACCGCGCGGTCGACGAGGTTGTTGTCGGGCGGCGTGTCGATCTGGGCCGGGGCGCCGACGGGCGGGGCGAAACAGACCGAGGCGCCCTCTTCCGCGGTCGAGACGACGTGGCGGAAGGCGGCGAAGAGTTCGCGGCCATAGCCCCAGCCCGAACCCTCGGCGTGAACCGTCGAGCGGGGGACGGGCGGTCGGGCGGTCAGGTCGGGCGCGCCGATGGTGGTCAGCACGCCCGCGTCGGCGTCGAGGCGGATGATGTCGCCGTCCCGGACATGGGCCAGCGGTCCGCCGGCGAGGGCTTCGGGCGAGACGTGGATGGCGGCGGGCGTCTTGCCCGAGGCGCCGGACATGCGGCCGTCGGTGACGAAGGCGACCTTGAAGCCCTTGTCCTGAAGCACGGACAGGGCGGGCGACAGGCTGTGCAGTTCGGGCATGCCGTTGGCCTTCGGGCCCTGGAAGCGCAGGACCACCACGACGTCGCGATCCAGCTTCCCGTCCTTGAAGGCCTGGAGCGCGTCCTCCTGGGTCTCGAACACGGCGGCGGGGGCCTCGACGATGCGGTTTTCGGGCTTGACCGCCGAGACCTTGATCACGGCCCGGCCGAGGTCGCCCTGGACGAGCCGCAGGCCGCCCTCGGTGTCGAACGGGTTGGAGGCGGGGCGAAGAATGTCCGTGTCCAGACTTTCCGTGATGCCGTCCTTCCACACCAGCTCGCCGTCGATCATGACCGGCTCCCGGAAATAGGGATGGATGCCCTCGCCCATGACGGTCGTGACGTCGGAGTGGATGTGGCCGGCTTCAGCCAGTTCGCGCGTCACGAAGGCGACGCCCCCGGCGGCCTGGAAGGCGTTCACGTCGGCGGAGCCGTTGGGATAGACCCGGGCCAGAAGCGGGGTGACCGAACTGAGCTGGTCCATGTCGGTCCAGTCGATCAGCACCCCGGCCGACCGGGCCATGGCGACCAGGTGGATGGCGTGGTTGGTCGAGCCGCCGGTGGCCAGCAGGGCGACGATCATGTTGACGATCGACTTCTCGGAGATGACGTCGGCCATCCGGCCCTGGCCGCTGCGGGCCAGCTCGACGGCCCGTTTCGCCGCCGCCGCCGTCAGGGCGTCGCGCAGGCCGGTCTCGGGGTGGACGAAGGCGGTCGAGGGCAGGTGCAGGCCGCCCAGCTCCATCATCATCTGGTTGGAGTTGGCGGTGCCGTAGAAGGTGCAGGTGCCCGGTGAATGGTAGCTGCCGATCTCGCTTTCCAGCAGCTCGGACCGGCTCACCTTGTTCTGGGCGTAGAGGGCGCGGACGCGGGCCTTTTCGGCATTGGCGATGCCCGAGGGCATGGGGCCGGCCGGGGCGAAGACCACCGGCAGGTGGCCGAAGGCCAGCGACCCCATGAACAGGCCGGGCACGATCTTGTCGCATACGCCCAGGGCGACGACGGCGTCGAAGGCGTCGTGGGTCAGGCCGACGCCGGTCGACATGGCGATGACGTCACGGCTGAACAGCGACAGCTCCATGCCCGGCCGCCCCTGGGTGACGCCGTCGCACATGGCGGGCGTGGCGCCGGCGACCTGGGCGGTGGCGTTCACCGCGCGCACGGCGTCGCGGATGATCTGCGGGAAGCGCTCGAACGGCTGATGCGCCGACAGCATGTCGTTGTACGCCGTGATGACGCCGACGTTGGGCTGGGTCCCCGACATGGCGGTGAGCTTGTCCCTGACCGGGGCGCCGGCGAAGGCGTGGGCCCAGTTGGCGCAGGAAAGCTTGGCGCGGCCGGCGCCGGAGTCGCGGGCTGCGTCCATGCGGCGCAGGTAGTCGGCGCGGGTCGACCTCGAACGCTCCACGATGCGGGCGGTGACCTCGGCCACGACGGGGTGCAGTTTCGGCATCACGCTTTCTCCGTCCACAGAACGTCGAGCGGGACGTTTGCCGCGACAAGCGCGGCGATGGGCTGGACGCGGGGGTCGCCGGCGGCCTCGCGCTGGAACACGGCGCGCTTGGCGGCGCCGGTCAGGGCCAGCACGACGCAGCGGGCGCCCATGAGATAGGGCAGGTTGATCGACAGCCGCTCGAGGCTGGGCGCCGCGCCGTCGCGCCCCGGGGGCACGCCCAGAACGGTCGGCGGCAGGGTGGGGGAGAGCAGGGTCTTCAGGGTCGGGCTGTTCGGGAACATGGAGCAGATATGGCCATCCTCCCCCATGCCGAGAAGGACCGCGTCGAGACGTCCCCCCTCGGCGGCGAGGGCGTGGGCGGCGAAGGCTGCGGCGCGGTCGACGGTGACCTCGGAATGGTACAGCGGCACGAACCGGGCGGCCTCGGCCAGGCCGGTCAGCAGGGCCTGTTTGATCAGGGCGGCGTTGGACTCGGGCGAGGTCTCGGGGACGTAGCGCTCGTCGACCAGGGTGACGGCGACGCGGGACCAGTCGAGATTCGCCTGCGCCATGCGGCGATAGATCGGCGCGGGAGTCGAACCGCCCGCGCCGGCGAACACCGCCTTGCCGGTTTCGGCGAGGGCGGCGGCGAGGGTGTCGGTCAGGCGTGCGGCGCAGGCGGCGGCCCAGCTCGAACCGTCAGGGAAGGTCTGGATCGTGGGAGCCGTCATCGCGCGTCGCTTCTAAAGCCGTCATCCGCGGGCTTGAGCCGAGGATCGGATGATCCGTCGCTCCGCGCCTGACCGGCAGACAACGCTCTCGCCGTCGCCTCTGATCCTCGGGCCAGGCCCGAGCATGACGGACAAAAAAGGAAAACGTCACGCATCGCCCGTGTTCCACTGGCGGCCCGTGCGGGAGAGGAGATACTCCGCCTCCTGAGGGCCCCAGGTTCCAGCCGCATAGTCCTTCGGCTTGAAGGCCGCGCCCTGCCAGGCCTCGGAGACCTCGTCGACCCATTTCCAGGCCTGCTCGGCCTCGTCGCGGCGGACGAACAGGGTGGAGTCGCCGTTCAGGGCGTCGAGGAGCAGCCGCTCATAGGCGATGCGGCGGCGCGGCGGCCTGGCGTCCTTGTCGTTCTGCCCCCAGGACAGGGACATCTGGATCGGCTGCAGCTGCATGCGCTGATCCAGTCCGGGCTTCTTGTTCATCACCGACAGGGAGATGTCTTCCTCGGGCTGCAGGGCGATGACGAGGCGGTTGGCCTGCACCTGGCCGCGGTCGTTGTCGAAGATCGAATGCGGCAGCGGCTTGAACTGGATGACGATCTCGGTGCGCTTCTCGGGCAGGCGCTTGCCGGTGCGCATGAAGAAGGGGACGCCGGCCCAGCGCCAGTTGTCGATGTCGGCGCGGATGGCGACGAAGGTCTCGGTGTCGGAGGCCGCGCCGCGTTCCTCGTCATAGCCCTTGACCGGGTTGCCCTCGACGGTTCCGGCGACGTACTGGCCGCGCACGGTGACGCGCTCGGCCTCCTCGGGACTGATCCGGCGCAGCGAGCGCAGAACCTTGACCTTCTCGTTGCGCACCGAGTCCGGGTCGAGGTCGGAAGGCGGCTCCATGGCCACGAGGCAGAGCAGCTGGAGCATGTGGTTCTGGAGCATGTCGCGCAATGCTCCGTACTCGTCGTAATAGGGCCAGCGGTCGCCGACGCCGACGGTCTCGCCGACCGTGATCTGGACATGGTCGATCGAGAGGTTGTTCCACAGCGGCTCGAAGATGGTGTTGCCGAAGCGCAGGGCGATGAGGTTCTGGACCGTCTCCTTGCCGAGATAGTGGTCGATGCGGAACACCTGCTGTTCCGAGAAGGCGTCGGCCACCGCGTCGTCGATCTCGCGGAAACTCTCGAGGTCGTGGCCCACCGGCTTTTCCAGAACCACCCGGTCGTCGGATTCGGCCAGGCCGGCGGCGCGCATGGCGGTGACGATGCGGGCGTAGAGCGAGGGCGAGACGGCGAGGAAGCTGGTGCAGGCGCCGTCGCCGACCTTGTCCTTGAGCGGCTTCAGGCTTTCCGCGCTGGTGGCGTCGACGGCCAGATAGTCGAGGCGGGCCTCCATGCGCGTCCAGGCCGCGTCCGACCAGGCGTCGTCGGCCTGGGCCTTGCCCTCGACCGCGGCCCGGACCCTGGCGACGTATTCGTCACGGCTTTCGTCCGAACGGGCCGCGCCGATGATCTTCAGGCCGTCGGGCAGCAGCCCGTCGTGCTCGAGGAAATAGAGCGAGGGCAGCAGCATCCGCATGGCGAGGTCGCCGCCGCCGCCGAACAGCACCAGGGCCGCCATGCGCTCTCCTTCGTTCAGGTCCCGGCTGGACCGGGCTTTTGTCTGGCCGCTTCCGCCCGTTGAGCCAAGACGTCGAGGACGTCCTGAAACACCATGTTACGGGCGCGAAGAAGCACCAGCAGGTGATAGACCAAATCCGCGGCCTCGGATGCGAGTTCCGAATCCGGCCCGGCGGCGCCGGCCAGGGCGGTCTCGACGCCCTCCTCGCCGACCTTCTGCGCGGCGCGCCTGGGACCTTCGGACAGCAGGCGGGCGGTCCAGCTTTCGGCGGGGTCGGCCGCGGCGCGGGCGGCGATGGTCGCCTCGAGCCGGGCGATGCGGCCGAGACCGGGCGCGTCCTCGTCGCCGAAGCAGCTGATGCGGTTCAGGTGGCAGGCGTTGCCCACGGGGCGGACCTTGAGGACCAGGGAGTCCGCGTCGCAGTCGGGCGTGATCGACACGACGTGCAGCCGGTCGCCCGAGGTCTCGCCCTTGCGCCAGCGGCCGCCGCGCGAGCGGGAGAAGAAGGTCGCTTCGCCGGAGGCGAGGGTTTCCTCGAGGGCGGCGCGGTCCATCCAGGCGAGCGTCAGCACCTGCAGGGTGGCGGCGTCCTGGACGACGACGGGGATCAGGCCGCCGGACTTGTCGAAATCGAGGGTCGCAGGGTCGATCACAGTCTTATCTCCTGCCCGGCGTCCGAGAGGAACGCCTTGAGGTCGGGAATGGCCAGGGTCCCGGTGTGGAAGACGCTGGCGGCGAGGGCGCCGGAGACGTCGGCCTGTTCGAACACGTCGAGGAAATGGACCGGGGCGCCGGCGCCGCCGGATGCGACCAGCGGAACGGTCAGACAGGCGCGAGCGGCGGCCAGCTGGGGGATGTCGTAGCCGCGGCGGACGCCGTCCTCGTCCATGCAGTTGAGGACGATCTCGCCGGCGCCGAGGGTCTGGGCCTCGACGATCCAGTCCAGGGTGCGGCGACCGGCGCCGCGGCTGGCCTCGGGGTCGCCGGTGTACTGATGTACGAACCAGTCGTCGCCGGCGCGCTTCGAATCCACGCCGACGACGACGCACTGGCCGCCCAGCCGTTGGGCCATCTCGCCGATCAGCTCCGGGCGTTCGAGGGCGGGGGAGTTGATCGAGACCTTGTCGGCGCCGTGGTCGAGGCAGCGGGCGGCCTGATCGACCGAGCGGATGCCGCCGGCGACGCTGAAGGGGATGTCCAGCAGGCGGGCGATGTCGCGGACCCAGCCGTAGTCGAGGGTGCGGCCCTCGGGGCTGGCGGTGATGTCGTAGAAGACCAGTTCGTCGGCTCCCTGGTCGCGGTAGCGGGCGGCGAGTTCGGCGGCGTCGCCCATGTCCGTGTGGCCGTGGAAGCGGACGCCCTTGACCACGCGCCCGTCCTTGACGTCGAGACAGGGAATGATGCGGCGAGCTGTCATGCCGTCGCCGCCACGGCCTCGGAGACCGTGAAGCGCCCTTCGTAGAGGGCGCGGCCGACGATGACGCCGTCGCAGCCGGCGTTGCGGGCGGCGGCCAGGTCGGAGAGTTGCGACACCCCGCCCGAGGCCTGGACCTTCAGGTCCGGCCGGCGGCGGGCGATCTCGCCCAGCAGATCGATATTGGGACCGGTCAGGGCGCCGTCGCGGCCGACGTCGGTGACCAGAAGGTGACGCGACAGACCGGGAGGGTAGCGGTCCAGGGCGGCCCACAGGTCCACCTCCGCAGCCTCGGTCCAGCCCTTGAGCGCGGGCGCCCAGCGGTCGCCGTCCGCCTTCACATCGATGGCCAGGGTGATGCGGTCCGGGCCGAACCGGGTCAGCCAGTCGGCGACGGTCCAGGGCTGCGACACCGCCAGCGACCCGACCACCACCCGGGCGACCCCCGCGTCCAGCAGGGCCTGGACATCGTCGGCGGAGCGGACGCCGCCGCCCGACTGGATGCGGATATCGACCGCGCCGGCCAGCTCGCCGATCAGGGCGTGCTGCATGGCGCGGCCGGCCTCGGCGCCGTCGAGGTCGACGATGTGCGCCCACCGCGCGCCCGAGGCGGCGAAGCCGGCGAGGCGCGCCGCCGGGGCGTCGTCATAGCGGGTTACGGCGTCAAACCGCCCGTGCATCAGCCGGACGCAGACGCCTTCACGCAGGTCGATGGCGGGGTAGACGATCACGCGGGAAGCTCCAGGAAATTGTTCAGGATGCGGGCTCCGGCCGCCGCCGAGCGCTCGGGGTGGAACTGGCAGCCCCAGCGGTTCCCGGCGCGGACCACCGCCGGAACCGGGCCGCCGTAGTCGGCGCGGGCGAGAGTCGCCGGCCCGTCCGGGCAAACGAAACCGTGCACGAAATAGGCCCAGGCGCCGTCCTCGACGCCGTCCAGAAGCGGGTCGTCCCTGAGCCGGGACAGTCGCGACCATCCCATATGTGGGACAGGTAGACCACGGCCGGGGGTCAGGGGCCGGACCTGACCCGGGATGAGGCCGAGCAGATCCACCGAACCGCCTTCGTCGCTTGTTTCGAAGAGCAGTTGCTGACCGAGGCAGACGCCCAGCAGAGGCCGGGGAAACGCCCGTATCGGCTCGATCAGCGACAGGTCTCGGAGCCGGGACATGGCGTAGCCGGCGGCGCCGACGCCGGGCAGGATGAGCCGTTCGGCGTCCGCGACGGCGGCGGGGTCCGCGGTCAGGCGCACGGTCGCGCCCAGACGCTCCAGCGCGAACTGCACCGAGGCGACGTTGCCCGCGCCATAGGCGAGAATGGCGACTTCGCTCACAGCACGCCCTTGGTCGAGGGCACGGCGTCGCCCTCGATGCGGATGGCCTGGCGCAGGGCGCGGCCGAAGGCCTTGTAGACGGCCTCGGTCTTGTGGTGGTCGTCGACGCCGGTGACCGAGACGTGGACCGCCGCCCCCATGGCCTCGGCGAGCGAGCGGAAGACGTGGGCGGTCAGGTCGGTGCGGTAGTCGCCGATGAAGGGCGTCGAGAACGTCCCTTCGAACACCGGATAGGGCCGCCCCGACAGGTCGATGGAGACCGAGGCGTTGGCCTCGTCCATCGGCACGGTGAATCCGTAGCGGGCGATGCCCCGGCGATCGCCCAGCGCCTGTTTCAACGCCTGCCCCAGGGCGATGGCGGAGTCCTCGATGGTGTGGTGGGGATCGGTGTGCAGATCACCCTCGCAGGCGAGGCGCAGGGAGAAGCCGCCGTGGGTCGCCACCTGTTCCAGCATGTGATCGAAGAAGCCGACGCCGGTCGCGATGGAGATGGGGGCCGTCGCGTCGAGATCGACGGCGCAGACGATGCGGGTCTCCTTCGTGTCGCGCACGGCCTGGCCGGTGCGGTGCGGGCGACCGGAGACGGCGCCGAGACCCAGGGCGGTCAGAAGCCGGTCGTTGATCTCGACCCTGGCGGAAACCGGCAGGCGGACGCGCTCGCCGGCCCTGTCGGCGGCGACGCCCAGCCGGGCGAGGGCGGCGACGACGGCGTCAGGGTCGGCGGGCCGCGCCATGATGACGGGACCGAAGCCGGGCTCGACGGCCATCTCGCGGCCCAGCGTCTTGACCAGCCGCTCGCGCTCGCGGCGGACGGCGGCGAGGCGTTCGCCGCTCTCCATCATCCGCGACGGGTCGAGGGCCTGAAGGGCGAGGCGCACCGAGACCTCGGGCACGGCCCAGGGTTCCAGCACAGACGCGAGGCGGGCGAGAGTTTCGGGCTGGGCCAGGGCGGCGCCGACGCGGGCGCCGGCGAGACCGTAGGCCAGCGACAGGCTGCGCAGGACGATCAGGTTGGCGTGGTCGGCGACGACGGTCGCGGCGGAGGCGGCGTCCGCGAACTCCGCCAGACCTTCGTCGACCACCAGCAGGGCGGGGGCGACGCGTTCAGCCATTTCGGCCACGGCCTCGGGCGAGCCGAGGGCGCGCACGATGACGGCGGCTACGGGCGCGCTCGCGGGCGGCGCGGCGTACAGGCCGGAGAGGGTGCGGTACGGCTCGGCGTCGGGGGCTTCGACCGCCTGATCGTCGCGGGCGGCGAGGCGGAAGACCAGTTCGAGGCCGTGGGTCAGGCCGCGCACGGGCAGGACGCTGTCGGCGGGGACGCCATAGACCTCGGCCATGCGCGCGGCGAGGGCGCGGGGTTCGGCCGGATAGCGGTCGAGGCCGTCGCCGCCGGCGACCAGAGGGGCGAAGGGAGCGGGGAGGTTGTTCATTCGCCGGTCCTCAGATCGGCGGCGCGGGCGTGGGCCTCGAGACCCTCCAGCCGGGCCAGCCGGGCGGCGATCGGAGCCAGCTCGGCGGCCCCGGCCTCGGTGACGCTCTGTACCGACATGGAGGTCATGAAGCTGGCGGTCGTCAGGCCGCCGAGGGTGCGAGCGGCGCCGTCGGTGGGCAGGACGTGGCTGGGACCGGCGGCGTAGTCGCCCAGGGTCTCGGCCGCCCAGGCGCCGAGGAAGACGGCGCCGGCGGCGGTGATCTGCGCCACGCGGTGGTCGGCGTCCTCGGTCTGGAGGGCGAGGTGTTCGGGGGCGTAGGCGTTGGCGACGGCGCAGGCCGTGTCGAGGTCGGCGACGCGGATGGCCCGGCCCTCGGCGAGGGAGGCGCGGGCGATGTCGGCGCGCGGCAGGGACGGCAGCTGTTCTTCCACCTCGGCGAGGATTTCGTCGATCATCCGCTCGCTGTCGCAGACCAGAACCACCTGGGCGTCGGCGTCGTGCTCGGCCTGGCTGAGCAGGTCGGCGGCGGCGAGGACCGGATCGGCGCGGCGGTCGGCGATGACCAGCAGTTCGGAGGGGCCGGCGGGCATGTCGACGGCGGGGCCGCCGGGGCGGGAGGCCGCCTGTTTCTTGGCCTCGGCCACCCAGGCGTTGCCGGGGCCGAACAGCTTGTCGCAGGGTTCGATGGTTCCGTCTTCCAGTTCGGCGCCGAAGGTCAGGGCGGCGATGGCCTGGGCCCCGCCGATCAGCCAGAGCGAATCCAGACCGGCCTCGGCGGCGGCGTAGATCATGGCCGGGTGCGGCTCGCCGGACTTCGACGGCGGGGTCACCACAACGCGGCGGCCGACACCGGCGACGACGGCGGGGATGGCCATCATCAGCAGGGACGAGAACAGGGGAGCCGAACCGCCGGGCACATAGAGGCCGGCCGATTGCAGCGGCCGCCAGACCAGACGCGAGCGGACGCCGGGGGTGATCTCGACCCAGTTCGAGTCCTCCGGGCGCGTGGCCTCGTGGAAGATGCGGACGTTCTCGGCGGCGATGCGGATGGAACGGGTGTCGGCGGGGCGCAGCCGGTCGCGCGCGGCTGCGACGACGTCGGACGTCAGGGCGATGCGGCGGGGCGGGGCGCCGTCCAGCCTGACGCTCCAGTCGGTGACGGCCTGACCGCCGCGCGCGGCGACATCCTCGAGGATCTCGCGCACCGTGTCGACGACGCGAGCCTCGGCGCGTTGCTGCGGGCGGGCCAGGGCGGCGGCGCGGCCGGCGGCGTCGAGCGCATTCCAGTCGAAACGCTTCATCACATCATCTTCTCGATGGGGAGGACGAGGATGGCCGAGGCCCCGGCGGCCTTCAGCCGTTCCAGGGTTTCCCAGAAGACGGCCTCCTGACAGACCGCATGCACGGCCACGGCGTCGTCGCGGCCGGAAAGGGGCATGACGGTGGGAGCGCCCGCCCCCGGCAGGATGGCGGTGATCTCGTCGAGGGCCGAGCGGGGCGCGTTCAGCATCACGTATTTGGCGCCCTGGGAGGAGACCACGCCGGCCATGCGCTCGACGATGCTGTCCAGCAGGTGCTGCAGGCCGGGTTCGGGGGCGACCGGCGATTTGATCAGGACCGCCTGGCTGTCCAGCACCGTTTCCTTTGCCGAGAGGCCGTTGGCCTCGAGCGTCGCGCCGGTGGAGACGAGATCGCAGATAGCCGAGGCCAGTTTCAGCCGCGGGGCGACCTCGACGGCGCCGCGCATGGTGACGATGTCGGCCTGGACCCCCCGGGCGTCGAGCCAGCGGCGCAGGATCTTCGGATAGGAGGTGGCGATGCGCAGGCCGTCCAGCGACGCCGGGCCGTCGTAGGCCAGGGTCGGGGGCGTGGCGATCTTCAGGGTGCAGCGGCCGAAGCCGAGCGGCATCAGGACCTCGGCGACCGGGCCGCCGTTGCGGACCTCCTCCAGCACATTCTCTCCGACGATGCCGAGATCGCAGACGCCGTCCGCGACAAAGGTCGGGATGTCGTCGTCACGGACGCGCAGCAGGTCGATGGGATAGTTCTCGACCCGGTACAGAAGGTCGTTGTTGCCCTTGACCACGCGCAGGCCCGCGTCGCGGACGAGGTCGAGACTGCGGTCGGACAGGCGGCCGGATTTCTGGACGGCGATGCGAAGCCGGCCCTGGACGGTGCTCATGGTTTTCTACTCAGGCTTTGATGCGGTCGAGGACGAGGCGATAGCCCTGGTGCGGCATCTCTTTCAGGAACCGGGCGACCCGGACGACGGTGGTGGGGCTGGCCTGGGCCTCTGCGGCGATCTCGCGATAGGATTTGCCGCCGGCGTCGAGCAGGCGCGCGACGGCCCAGCGCTCGGCGAAGGCGCGCAGTTCCGACGGGGTGCAGAGATCGGCCAGAAACGCGTCCAGCTCTTCCCGCGAACGCAGGGACAGCAGGGCGTCATAAAGGGCGATGCGATCGTCGGCGGCCGCGTCGAGCGCCTGGCTGGAGGGTTTGTCGTTCATTGCGTTCCACTAAGCTGTAACAGTGGAACAGTCAAGCGGCTCAGGCGGGCGTCTGGACGTCGTCGTCCGAGGCGGTGTCGAGCGCCTGGGACGTGAGCTGATCGACAAGGCGGGCCCGGTGCTTGGCGCCGGCCGCGCGGGCGGAGGCGGCCTGCCATTTCAGGGCTTCGGCCGCGGCCTCCATCTCTTCGCTGGAAAATGAGGGGGACTCGGGAGGGATCTTCATCGGAACTGAACTGAATACTGCCCGATCTGTCGGGTACCGATCATAACAGCGGACCCGCCTGTTGGTTTCCCGGAGAGTCGGGGTTTTCCGGCGCGCGGGTTTCCCCTAACCCGGTCAGCGAGGCGGCTGCGGCCCGCCCGGAAAACCGGCTACAGGACCTGAATGGCGAACAGGGTGCTCATCATCGGCGCGGGACACGCGGGCGGGACGGCGGCGGCGCTGCTGCGTCAGTATGGTCACGAGGGTCCCATCGTCCTGGCGGGCGAGGAGCCGGCGGCGCCGTATCAGCGGCCGCCGCTGTCCAAGGCGTGGCTGAAGGGCGAGGCCGATCTCGAGGCGCTGCTGCTGAGGCCCGAAGTCTTCTATGCGGAACACGGGATCGAGCTGCGGACCGGCGTGACCGCGACGGCGATCGATCCGGCGGCGCGGACCGTCAGTTTCGCCGACGGGACCGTCGAACCGTATGACGCCCTGATCCTGGCCACCGGATCGACGGCGCGGCGGCTGGCGATTCCGGGCGCGGACCGGCCTGACCTGCTGGAGCTGCGGACCCTCGCCGATGCGGAACGGCTGAAGGCGGCGCTGGGACCCGGACGGCGGCTGGCCATCGTCGGCGGCGGCTATGTCGGGCTCGAGGCCGCGGCCTCGGCGCGGGCGCTGGGAGCCGAGGCCGTGGTGATCGAACTGCTGGACCGGGTGCTGGCGCGGGTGGCGTCGGCGACCCTGTCGGCCTTCTTCACCGCCCGCCATCGCGCGGAGGGCGTCGGGATCCTGACCGGGGCGGAGGTCACGGCCTTCGAGGACGGGGGCGTTCGACTGGCGGACGGGCGGCTGATCGAGGCCGATGCGGTGCTGGTCGGGGTCGGCGCCCTGGCCCGCGACGCGCTGGCCCGCGCGGCGGGTCTGGCCTGCGACAACGGCGTCGTGGTGGATGAGCAGGCGCGAACGTCGGACCCGGCCATCTGGGCCGTCGGCGACATGACCTTCCGGCCCGTTCCGGTGCACGGCGGCCGGCGGCATCGTCTGGAGAGCGTGCCGAACGCCCTGGAGCAGGCCAAACAGGCGGCCTCGGCCATCGTCGGCCGGCCAGGGCCGACGCCGGAGGTTCCGTGGTTCTGGTCGGACCAGTACGACCTCAAGCTTCAGATCGCAGGCCTGCCCGACGGGGCCGATCGACAGATCGTCCGCGGCGATCCGGGCGTGACCGGAGCGGGGGCGTCGTTCGCCGTCTTCCACCTCGCGGGCGACCGGATCCTGTGCGTCGAGGCCGTCAATGCGCCGGCCGAATTCATGGCCGGGCGGATGATGATCGGCAAGGCGACGCCCGTCGACGCGGCGAAGCTGGCCGATCCCTCGGTGTCGATGAAGTCGGTGGCGGCGGACTAGCGGACGGCGGCCCGGGCCCCCTCGGCCGAGGCCGCCAAGCGGTCCAGAAGGGCGCCCATCGGCACGGGGCGGCCGATAAGATAGCCCTGGGCCATGTCGCAGCCCATGCCGCGCAACAGGGCCAGGGCGGTCGGCGTCTCGACCCCCTCGGCGGTCACCTTCAGGCCGAGGCCGTGCGCCAGGTCGATGGTCGACTTGACCAGCAGGCCGTCGCGCGCCGACTCGTCGAGTCCGAGGATGAAGCTCTTGTCGATCTTCAGTTCGTCGGCGCGGATGCGCTTCAGATAGGTCAGGGACGACAGGCCCGAGCCATAGTCGTCCAGCGAGACCGAGATGCCCGCGTCGGCGAACCGGTCGACGATGCGCAGGGCCATTTCGGGGTTGTCCATGACCGCCGTCTCGGTGATCTCGAAACAGAGGTCGGCGCCCGAGGCCGCCACCTCGTTGACGGCGAAGTCCGCGAAATTCTCGTCCGAGAGCAGGCGGCCCGAGATGTTGACCGAGACGGTCAGGACATGGCCGGACGCGGCCAGGATCTTCTGGTCCTCGATGGCGCGGCGGATGGCCCATTCGGTGAGGGGGCGGATGTGGCCCGTCTCCTCGGCCATGCCGATGAACAGGTCGGGCGAGACGACGCCGCGGCGCGGGTGGGTCCAGCGCATCAGGGCCTCGACGCCGGTGACGTCCTCGGCGCGGAAATCGTATTTCGGCTGATAGGCGAGGGCGACCTCGCCGTCGCTGAGCGCGGTCATCAGTTCGGAGATCAGCGACAGGTTGCCGCCCGGATCGCCATAGGCGGCCTCGTCGAAGGCCGCGGCCGTGCGCCGGGCCGCGCGGGCCTGGTCCAGGGCGATGGCGGCGCGATCGACGGGCGAGATCAGGTCGGAACCGGCCGCGCCGTGCCCGGCGACGCCGGCGGTCAGGGCGATATCGACCGGCGCGCCATTGACGTTGATCGGAGCCTGGGCCGCGCCTGCCAGACGCTCGGCCATCTCCAGCGCCTGCACCTTGCCCGTCGCGACGACAATCAGGCCCAGCGCGCCGGCGCCGACGCGGGCCATGGGCGCTCCGTCGGCCAGGGCCGAAAGCCGCGCGCCGAGGGCGGCCAGAAGCCGCGCCATTGAGTCGTAGCCAATGGCGTTGCGGACGACCTCGAACCGGTCGACCCCGAACAGGATCACCCAGGCGTCGGCATGGGCGCCGGCCTGACGTTCGAGGGACAGGCGGTTGGGAAGACCCGTCTCCTGATCATGCAGGGCCATGTGGGTCAGCCGGGCCTCCCGGTCCTTCAGATCGCCGATCATGGCGTTGAAGCTGGCGGCCAGACGGCCGATTTCGTCGTCGGAGGTGACCGGCGCCTCGACGTATTCGCCCTGCTGCAGGCGATGGACGGCCTCGTCCAGCGCCGTGATCGGCCGGGTCAGTCCGCGCGACAGGGCCCAGGCGCCGCCCATGAGCAGGGCCAGGCCGGCGCTGCCGATGCACAACAGCCAGAGGAACAGCGATTCATAGGGCTCCATGACCCGATGCAGGGGATAGGTCAGCAGGAGGGCCGCCCTCGCCCCGGGATCGAAGCCGGGCAGGGGGTGGGCCAGTTGCAGGGAAGGCCCTTCGCCGGTCTGGACCCTCGCCGGCTGTCCCTCCGGAGCGGACCGCGCCGGCGTCACGACGACGGCGGCCGAGAGCGCGATGGCGGAGAGGCGTTCGAGATTGCGCATCTGAGCCGCATCCAGCCGCTCCGCGGACACGATCCAGCCGTTCGGCGCCGCCGTATCGACGGGCGCGGCGACGACCTGGAACGGCGCGCCGCCGATGGTCAGGACGCCTGTCTCGATCGTCCCCGACTCCAGGCCCCTGAACAGGGCGTCGAGAGCGGCGGCGTCGGGATGAATTCCGGCTGTGACGACATGGCCGTCGGCCCCCAGGACCAGGACCCCGTCGACGCCCTGGCGGGCCCGCAGGTCTTCCAGGGCCTGACGCACCGCCCGCGTGTCGGCGGCGGCGACGGCTTGGCGGAAGCCGTCGTCCCCGGCCAGCCCGTCCGCGGCTTGACGGAGCAGGTCCGAGCGATTGTCCCACAGCCGGCCATAGACCGCGCCGGCGGCGGCCATTTCCTCACGTGCCGTATGACGCGCGCTGCTGGTCACGGCGGTGACCACCGCGACAGCGCTGAGGCTCAGGGCGAGACCGAACAAACCCATGTAGAGCACGGTCAGACGGGTCCGCAGATTGCGGAAGGTCAGACGGCCGTGGGTCGCTCCGGACAGCGTCATGGCGCGGGCGCCGCTGCCCGGACATCGCCGGACATCATGCGGCGCGGTCTCGCGGCGGGGCCTCCGGCGGCCGTCGGACGGGCGTATACGGACGCAACTGAAAGGGCGAGCGGGACACGCATCCTCACGCTTGTAGGAAATCAAGATGAAACCGAGGTAAATCACCGCCGGGCGAGGTGAACGACCGAGGGCGAGCACCCGAAGATTGCGAACCGGTCAGGAAGACGTTCGAGCCTCCGGGAGAATCAACAATATTGCGACTTATTCGCAATTCTCATTGCGCGGGTCAGTGAAGCTGATAATGCGAGCGGATCGCATTTAAGCCTTCCGGAACGCCCCATGACCTCCCGCGCCGACGCCCTTCGCGCCCTTCTGTTCGCCTCCAGCGCCGCCGGGATGCTGATGGCGGGTCCCGCGCTGGCCGGCCCGGACCCCGAAGGGGAACCCCAGGAGGCGACGACCCTGGAGACCATCACGGTCGACGGCCAACCGGTGAAGCGTGAGCCGACAGGCTCTGAATTCGTGGCCCCCCTGGTCGACACCCCGCGCTCCATCACCATCATTCCGCAACAGATCATCGAACAGACCGCGGCCACCTCGCTGCAGGACATCCTGCGCACCTCGCCGGGCATCACCTTCGGCGCGGGCGAAGGGGGCCAGCCGCTGGCGGACCGGCCCTTCATCCGCGGCCAGTCGTCGGGCAACAACGTCTTCGTCGACGGCATCCGCGACAGCGGCGGCCAGCAGCGGGAGGTGTTCAACCTCGAACAGGTCGAGGTCATCAAGGGGCCGGACTCGGTCTATGCGGGGCGCGGCTCGGGCGGCGGCAGCATCAACCTGGGCTCCAAGGCCCCGCGGCTGACCGACTTCACCCGTCTGGGACTCGGCGTCGGGACGGACGGCTATGTGCGGGCGACCATCGACCAGAACTGGAGCCTCGGCGAAACGGCCGGCCTGCGGATCAACCTGATGGGGTCGCAGGGCGACGTGCCGGGCCGCGATACGGTCGACTATGACAAATGGGGCCTCGGACTGTCGGTGGCGGCGGGTCTGGGAACGGCCACGACCGGGACGTTCAGCTACTATCACCTGACCGCGCACCAGATGCCCGACTACGGCATCCCGCTGTTCACAAAGATCGGCGTGCGGACGACCGACAGCGGCATTCTGGATGTGCCCTACAGCAGCTTCTACGGGCTCGACGACCGGGACTATCTGACCAATACGGTCGACACCTTCACCTTCGATTTCGAGCACGCGTTCAACGACAATCTGACCCTCCGGAACGTCAGCCGCTACTCCGAGACGCTGAACGACTACATCGTCACCAACCCCGGCGACGGCGGTCCGGCCCAGCGGATCAACGGCGAGTACTGGATGAAGCGCGCGACCAAGTCGCGCTGGAATCCGGTGACCACGGTGGCCAATGTCACCGACCTGCGCGGGTCATTCCGGACCGGCGGCGTCGGTCATGAGTTCGACCTGGGGCTGGAACTGGCCACCGAGAGAAACCGAAACGCGTCGTATTCGACCTTCACCACCGCGGGTTCGGCCTGCCCGACCGGTTTTGTGATGTCGGCCGCCAACCTGGCCAATCTGGGCGCCGGCGACTGCACGCGGGTGTATGCGCCGAACACGGACGACGCCTGGGCCGGCGTGATCAACCGCGGCCCGATCAGCCGGAACACGACCGACACCGTCGGCGTCTATGCGCTGGACAGCGTCAGCCTGACCTCGACTCTGATCCTGAACCTTGGCGTGCGCTGGGACCAGTACACCGTCAACGGCGCCAATCTGACCGGGACCCAGGCGAACGGCGTCTGGACCCTGAACGCGCAGAATGCGGCGACGCCGGGGATCGTGGTCCTGCCGGAACGGGCGTGGGACTTCGTCAACTACCAGGTCGGGCTGGTGTTCAAGCCGAGCGCGAACTCCAGCGTCTATGTGTCCTGGGCCACCGCCTCGACGCCGCCGACGATCTCGGCCGGCGACCAGAACGCCTCGGGCGGCACGGGAACGGGCAACCTGCTGAGCACCGTTCTGGAGCCGGAAGAAACGACCAATTTCGAAGTCGGCGCCAAGGCCAATCTGTTCAACGACCGTCTGGCGGTGTCGGCGGCGGCCTTCATGCTGAAGCGCGAAAACGCCCAGATCCAGGTGTCGCCCGGTGTGTTCGAACAGGCGGGCGAGGCCGAGGTGAAGGGGATCGAGCTCGGCGTCTCGGGCAATATCACCCGCCAGTGGCAGGTGTTCGGCGGCTACACCTGGATGGACAGCGAACTGGTCTCCGGCGCCTACAACAACGTCAATGTCGGCGACCCGCTGGCCAATACCCCGGAGCATGCCTTCAGCCTGTTCACGACCTGGCGGGTGACTCCTGCGCTCAGCCTGGGCGGCGGCGCCTACTATGTGTCGGACAGCTTCGGCGGCAACCAGGGCGGGGCCGGCGGCGGCGCCAATCGCATCCATGCGCCGGCCTACGCCCGGTTCGACCTGTTCGCTTCATACGACCTGACCGACGCAGCCTCGCTGCAGCTCAACGTCCAGAACGCGACCGATGAAGCGTACATCCTGCGCACCAACGGCGTGCACCACGCCGACGTGGCGCCGGCGCGGCAGGCTATCCTGACGCTGAATCTGAGGTACTGAACGAACCATGCTGCTCCACATCCCCGGCGTCTTCACCAGGGACGAGGTCGCGACCCTGCGGTCGCGCCTCGACGCCGGGCCGTGGGTAGACGGCAACGTCACCTCGGGCCACCAGTCGGCGGGGGCCAAGGTCAACCGGCAACTGCCCGAGGACAGCGCCGAGGCGCGCGAGGTCGGGGCGGTGATCCAGCAGGCGCTGAACGCCAATCCGATGTTCGTCTCGGCCGCCTTGCCGCACACGGTCTTCCCGCCGCTGTTCAACCGCTATGAGGGCGGAGAGCGGTTCGGCCTGCATGTCGACAACGCCATCCGCCAGCGGGGCGCGATCCGCATCCGCAGCGACCTGTCGGCGACCCTGTTCCTGTCGGAGCCGGACGACTACGACGGCGGCGAACTGGTGATCGAGGAGATGTATGGCCCGCAGAGCGTCAAACTGCCGGCGGGCGATCTGGTGCTGTATCCGTCGAAGAGCCTGCATGAGGTCACGCCGGTGACGCGAGGCGCGCGTGTTTCCAGCTTCTTCTGGATCCAGAGTCTGGTGCGCGACGATGCGGACCGCGAGACCCTGTTCCGGCTGGATGTGGCCATCCAGCGGGTCAGCACTGACAGGGGGCCGCAGGACCCGGCGGTGCTGGAACTGACGGCCGTCTATCACAACCTGCTGCGACGCTGGGCCGAGGCCTGAGCCTCAGTAGACGTCGCGGCGGTAACGCCCGGCTTCGGTCAGTTCGGTTAGCCGCCCGGCGCCGAGGACGTCCGCGAGCGCGGTCTGCACCCCTTTCGACATGCCTTCGAGGCTGCCGCAGACATGGATGGCCGCGCCGCGGTCCACCCAGTCCCTGAGCGTGTCGCCATGCTCGGCGATCAGCGCCTGGACATAGCGGCCATCCCCGGCGTCGCGCGAAAAGGCGCGGTCGAGGCGGGTCAGGTCGCCGGCCATGACGGCCGCCTGAAGCTCCTCGTCTAGGAAGGCGTCATGGGCGCGGGTGCGCTCGCCGAAGAGCAGCCAGACGCCGCCGTGCGGCTGACCCCCGCGGGCCTTCCAGTGGGCGCGCAGACCCGCCAGACCCGTGCCGTTGCCGATCAGGATCAGGGGAGTCCCCGGCGCGGGGCCGTGGAAGCTCCGGTTGGGGCGGATGCGCATGTCGACGGCATCGCCCACCGCGAGATCATGCGTCAGCCATCCCGAGGCGAGGCCCGGGGAGCCGTCGGGGCGGATCATCCGCCGGACGATGAATTCCGCCCGGCCGTCGTCCGGCAGGGAGGCGACGGAGTATTCACGGCTGCCGGGGTCGGTTCCGTCGGCGCGGGCGGGCAGGCCGATTTCGGCGATGTCGCCCGCGACCCAGGCCGGCGTGTGCCCGTCGGGGGCGAAAGCCAGCAACCAGGCTTCGCCGCCCGGGCTGCCGGGATTGAGGTGGCGGCGCTCGACCAGGGTCCAGCGGTCGTAGGCGGGCGGCGTCCAGTCGGGGTGGATCGTGGCTCCGGTCAGCAGGCCCAACTGATGTTGCCAGTGCCGAACGGCGCCCGCGTCGCCGTCGTCGACCTCGACGCGGTCGAACAGGGGTTCGGCCCCGGACCGCTGCAGCCAGCCGTCCAGGGCGCGGCCGAAGCCGCAGAAGTCGGCATAGGTGCGGTCGCCGAGCGCCAGGAGGCCGTAAGCGAGGCCGGACAGGTCGACGGGAGCATCCATGGTCTGGCGCACGAAGCGCGACACGCCGTCCGGGGCGTCGCCCTCGCCGGTGGTGGAGGCGACGATCAGCAACCGGGTCGCGGCCCTGAGCGCGGCGGCGTTCATCTCGCCCAGAGGCGTGACGCGGGCGCTTGTCCCGGCCTCAGACAGGCTGCGGGCCGTCATCCACGCCAATTCCTCGGCGAGGCCGGTCTGGCTGGCGAAGGCGACGGTGACGGCGTCGCCGCCCGAGGCGAGCGCGTGCGTACGGGCGGCGGCGGCCCGGCGGGTGCGGGCGCGGCTCCAGGCGACGGCGGCGACGACCAGCAGCCAGAGGCCGACAGCGACGGCCGTCCACAGCCAGCGAACCGGATCGCCGGTCACGCGCCCTCGGCGGCCATGGCGGCGAAGGCCGGCGAGACGATCTCGATCAGCCCGGTTTCCGTCCGCACCACGAAGGCGGCGGCGATGTTCAGCGCGTCCGCGTAGGCCGGGCCGTCATAACGCCCCATGACGGTCAGGGCCGTGGCCATGGCGTCGGCGTACAGGGCGGTCTCGGCCAGGACAGTCACCGAGGCGACGCCGTTGTCGACCGGTCGGCCCGTGCCGCCGTCGATGGTGTGGCTGTAGATCCGGCCGCCGCTTTCGAACCGGCGGACCCAGTCGCCCGAGGTGGCGACCGCCATGTCGAACAGGGCGGCGGCGGTGCGCGGGGCCGGCGTTCCCGGCGCCTGCTGCAGCTCGACCCACCACGGATGGCCGCCCGGCTTGACGCCGGCGCCGCGCAGCTCGCCGCCGATCTCCACCAGATGCTGGACGGCGCCCAGGGCGGTCAGGCGTTCGGAGACGCGGTCGACGGCGTGGCCCTTGGCGATGCCGGACAGGTCCAGTTTGAGGCCGCCCGGCTGCTGGACGGCGCGGGCCTCGCGGTTGAGACGCAGGGCGCCCCAGCCGCTGACGGACAGGGCCGCCGTAATCTCATCGTCTGACGGAACGTCCGGGCGCGGGCCCTGAGGGCCGAAGCCCCACAGGTCGACCAGGGCCCCCAGGGTTGGATCGACCGAGCCGTTGGTGTCGTCCGCCAGGTCCAGCGCGCGGTTCAGAAGGTCCCAGAAGGGTTCGGACACGGCCCAGAATCCGGGCGGCGCGGCATTGAACCGGGCCAGTTCAGACGTCGCGTCCCAGTGGCTGAACAGGGCGATGATCGCCGCCAGCTCCTCCTCGATCGCGGTCTGGAAGCCGGCGCGGTCCAGACCCGCGGGCGGGACCAGCCGCACCGCCCAGGTCGTGCCCATGGTCTCGCCCGCGAAGTCCCAGATCCGGTCGGAGGTCGGCAGCGCCGGCGTCCGGCCATGGGTCGGAATCAGGACGCGGTTCTCCGGCTGCGCCGCCGGCTCGCCGAGGGTGATCGGCGGCGGCGCGCCGTGCGGGCGCGGAGGAGCTCCGGTCAGGGCAGGACTTCCACGACGCCGTTGTAAGCGGCGTTGTAGGCCATCTGCGAACCCGAGGCGGGCGTGCGGATCGAGGCGTTCATCCAGTACATCCCCGCTTCGGGCCAGGTGACGGTGAAGGATCCATCGGCCCCGGTGCGGACCGTCATCTCTTCGGGACTGTTGCGATAGCGGGTTCCGCCGCGGGCGATGGTCACGTCCAGGTCGGCGGCCGGCCGGCCGTCCCGGACCAGCTTGAAGGTGGCCGGCTCGCCTGCGACGAGGTCATTGGGGTGGGTGACGGGGACCAGTTCGACGCCTTCACCGGTCGGGGTGATGGCCGAGGGCTCGCCCAAGGTGACGAAGGTTTCGGTGCGGCTGTTCGAACGGGTCGCGACCACCTCGGTCGCGTCGGCCGGAATGGCGGCGGCCATGTCAGCCTCGGCGCCGCGCCAGCGCTTCGCCTCGCCGCCCTGCTTGTAGGTGACCATGACGCCGCCCGAGACATTGGCGATCCGGTAAGTCCCGGCCTGGGTCAGGTGCAGGTCGAAGGTCGAACGGTATTTGCCGGTCATGGCGTTGACGGGAGATGCGGTCGAGCCGTCAGGGGCGGTGATGACCAGGCCGGCCATGTTCATCGCGGCGTGGTCGGCGATGAAGACGCCGTTCGACATGCCGGCGTCAAAGCCGACCCAGGCCTCGGCGCCCGACAGGACGGTGGAGGTCGGGGCCAGCCAGGCGCGGTGGGCCTGGGCGGACATCGGCAGGGCGAAGGCGGCGAGAGCGGCGAGGAGGGCGATGCGCTTCTTCATGGTGCAGGTTCCTTAGCGGGTGACGGTGACGCTGACGGCGCCCAGTTCTGTGGTGCCCGAGGCGCGGGCGGTGTTGGCGGCGCCCCAGCGGAAGGGCACGCGGACGGCTTCGCGTCCCCCCAGTTCGCGGGCGGCCTCGACGACCATCACGTAGTCGCCGGCGGGCATGTCGCGCAGGCGGGCGCCCGGCACGCTGACGGCGTGACGACCGGGCGCCTTGGTGGCGCTGGAAACGCCATCCATGGGCAGGGTCAGGGAGCGGCCGCCGCGGCGCCACCAGGTGCGCATGTCCTTGAGCCAGTCCCTGCCCTCGGCGACGTTGGAGACCTCGTACCAGACGGCCAGCGTGCGCACGGCCGTGTTGTCGGGGCGCTCGATCCAGACCGAGACATAGGGGCGGTGATAGGCGGCCACGGACAGGCGCGGAATCTCGACCGATACGGTGATGTCGCCCGCCAGGGCGGGGCCGGCGACGGCGGCCGCCGCGGCGGTGGTCAGGATCAGGGGAAGCTGGCGCATCGGAGAACTCAGTGAATGAACAGAAGGGCGATGACGGCGGGGATCAGCAGACCGAGGCCGACCAGCGGCCAGGTCGAAGGGCGCTGGCGGGCGTGCAGGAAGGTCAGGCCGAAACCGGTGATGGCGAAGACGATGCAGGCGGCGGCGAAGACATCGATGAACCAGTACCAGACCACGCCCGTGTTCCGCCCCTTGTGCAGATCGTTCAGCCACGCGATCGCGCCGCGCGTGGTGCGTTCGCGCAGGGCTTCGCCGGTGGCGCGGTCGATGGTCAGCCAGCCGTCTCCGCCGGGCTCGGGCAGGGCGACATAGACCTCGTCGGCCGTGGTTTCGGTGGGACGGTCGGCGATCTGGACCTTGAAGGTCTCCGAGGCCCAGCGCGCGACGGCCTCGGGCACGGGGTCGGTGGTGTCCTCTGGCAGGGCGGACAGGCGGGCCAGCAGGGGGGCGGGCAGCTGGCCCGTCTGCTCGACCGTGGCCGGCGTCGCGGGAATCTGGGCCGCGTGATTCAGGGTGACGCCCGTGATCGCGAACAGCAGCAGGCCGATCAGGCTGAGAGCCGCCGAGATCCAGTGCCACTGGTGCAGTTGTTTCAGCCAGAACGAGCGCCTGGCGTTCAGGGCCGGCTTTGGCTTGGCAGGGGCGGCGGGTTCGGTCACCCGTGGCTTGTGCCGAAGTTGCGAACGATTTGCAATGGCTCCGGCCGAACGGTTCAGCGCGACAGTCTGACGCCGACGGAGAGGGTGCGCGGCGGCCCGAAGCTGCTGACGCCGGTTCCGGTTTCGCCGGTCTCGACGTCGGCGTCCAACAGGTTGTCGGCGGCGAGCCAGAGGGTGGCCGACGGTGAAACCCCCCATTCGGCGCGCATGTTCACCGTGACGGCGGCGTCGAGGACGCGGCTGTTCAGGTCATCCTCGAACCGGCGGCTTTCCCAGCGCAGGTCGGCGGCGAGGGTCAGCTGTTCGACGGGCCGCCAGTCGAGGGCGGCGACGGCGCTCCAGATCGGGGCCTGGGCCGGACGCAGGCCGGTCAGTTGAGGCGCCGGGGCGCCGCCGTCGAGGCGGGCGTCGGTGGCGGACAGGGCGGCGTGCAGGGACAGGGCGTCGCTCAGCTCGAAGCGGCCGTCCAGTTCGACGCCGGTCGCCTCGATCGTTCCCGCGTTCCGGCGCTGGCGCAGGACCCCGCCCGCCGGCACGAAGCCGGCGCGGGGGAAGGTCCCGGGGCCGGCGCCGATGGTGACGTTGACGATGGCGTCCTCGATCCGCGTCCAGAAGGCGGTGGCGGTGAGGGAGACGCGCTCGCCGGCCCAGGCCCAGCCCGTTTCGACGCCGGTTAGCCGTTCGGGCGCCAGCGCGGCGTTGGCCTCGGTCAGGTCGTTGCCGACCCGGAAGGGGCGGTGCAGCTCGTTCAGGGTGGCGGGACGGAAGCCTGTGTAGCCCGCGAGACGGACAGACTGTCCGCCTCCCATGTCCCTGCGCACGGCGAGACGGGCGCTGACCACCTCGCCGGAACGGTCGGGATCGCCTTCGTCCAGCGTCGGCAGGCCGGTGGCGAGGTCGCGCTCGAGGCGCCGGCCGTTCTCGTTGCGCCAGCCGTCATAGCGCAGACCGCCGGCGGCCAGCCACGGGCCGCTGTCCCACGAGCCCTCGGCATAGACGCCGGCGACCGAGGTCTCGCCGCCCGCGACCCGGTCGCGGGTGAAGGCGCCGGCCATGTAGCGGAAGCGCTCCCGCGTCTCGCCCTCGTTGAACCGGGCGTCGGCGCCCAGCTCCCATTCGACCCGGGCCACGCCGCTGACGGCGATGCGGCGCAGGGCGGCGTTGACGCCCCACCCGGCGGCGGGCGTCTCATACTGGTCGTTGGCGGGCGTGGTCGATGTGCGATCGGCGGAGACGGCGACGGAGGTGTTGGCCAGATCGCTTTCGCGCCGCCAGGCCTGAAGCCGCCAGCCGGGGCGGTCGGCGCGGGGCCGCAGGGCGGCGGTGGCCGACAGGCTGTTCCCGCTGGCGGTGGCGCGGGCGCCACCAAGACCGGAGCCGCGGTCCTCCTCGAAGGCGGCGGCGCGAAGGGAGACCACGGCCTCCGCGAGAGGCAGGTCGGCGCGCAGGGCGGCGCTGCGGACCTCAAGGTCCAGCGGCGTATCGGCCGCGCCGGCCGCGGAACCGCGCACGGGGACGTAGCCGTCGCTGGTCTCGTACAGGCCCGAGGCGACGATTCGCACCGGGCCCAGCGCCGTCGCGCCGGAGCCGGCGACGCGGGCGCCGCCCCGCTCCGCGACCGAGGCGTCCAGCACCGCGCCCGCATCCCGCTCGCGCAGGGCGATCACGCCCGTCAGGGCGCCGGCGCCGTAGGGACCCGCGCCCGAGCCCCGGACGATGTCGAGGCCCGACAGGCTTTCGGTGGGGACCTGGGACCAGATCACCCAGCCGCCGAACGGATCGTTCAGCGGCGCGCCGTCGAGCGTGACCAGGGTGCGGCCCGCGCCCGAAGGGGCGATGGCGCGCAGGCTGATCCCCTGGGTCGTCGGATTCGCCGCCAGGCTGGAGTTGCGGCGGAACAGGGAAACCGCCGGCACGGCGGCCAGGGCCTCGTCCAGCCTCCGCTGGCGCCGCAGGTCATCGGCGTCGAGGCGGATGACCGAAAAGGCCGCCTCTCCGGCCGCCCGAGGCAGGCGGGCGCCGGTGACGACGATATCGGGAAGCGGGGACGGCGGGGGAATCTGCATCGACCTTCACCTAGGCCAGACGGCTCGACCGGGTTCAAGCGGCTTCCGACACCAGGGCCCGAGCCGCGACATCGCTGAACACCAGACGGATGGCGTTGAGAAGGGCGTCGGGCTGGATCGGCTTTTGCGACACGCCGTCCATGCCGGCGGCGAGATATTCGATCTCGTCCCTGGGATCGGCGTTGGCGGTCAGGGCCAGGATCGGAATACGGCTGACGGAGCCCTGCAAGGCCCGAATCGCCCGGGTCGCCTCGAGCCCGTCCATCACCGGCATCTTGATGTCCATCAGCACCAGGTCGTACGGCTTGGCCTGGACCTTGCGCACCGCCTCGAGCCCGTTTTCGGCGGTGTCGGAGGTGCAGCCGAACAGCGTCAGGACCCGCCCCGCGACGAAGCGGTTGGTCGCATTGTCGTCGACGATCAGGACATGCAGGGTCTCGTGCGGCGTAGGTTCGGCCGCCCTGGCCGAGGCCGCGAGCACTTCGGGCCCGGCGCCGGGCAGGCAGAGGGTGAACTGGAACCGGGCCCCGCCCCTGGGGGAACGCTCGACGCCGATGTCTCCGTCCATTCTCTCGACGATCTGACGGCAGATCGCCAGACCCAGGCCGGCGCCGGCGCCCTCGCGGCCCGGACGGCCGGTGTTGAACGGCTGGAAAACGGCCTCGGCGACGTCTTCGGCTATGCCCGGACCGCTGTCGTCGACCCTGCCCGTGACGGCGACGGCGCCGTCCTGCCAGCGGCTGGAGATCACGACGCTCACCCCGCCGGAGGGGGTGAATTTCAGTGCATTGCCGATCAGGTTGTTGAGCAACTGCTTGAGCCGCATCTCGTCGGCCACGACCCAGTCGGCGCCGTCGGACTGGTGCACAACGGTCAGGTCGAGGGCCTTCTCCTGGGCGCGGGGGCTCCAGAGAGCCACCAGGTCGGCGGCGAGCGTATCCAGATGGACGGGGGCGGGCTCCAGCCCCATCTGCCCGGCCTCGGCGCGTGACATGTCGAGCGCGTCGGTGAGCAACCGCAGCAGGTTCCGGCCCGAGTCCAGGATGGTGCGGACATAAGGCTTCATCGCCTTCTGGGTCAGTTCGCGCTCCATCAGGGCGGCGACCCCCAGCACACCGTTCAGCGGCGTGCGGATTTCGTGGCTCATCACCGCGAGGAATTCGGACTTGGCCCGGCTGGAGGCGCGGGCCTCGGCCTCGGCCCGGGCCAGGTCGCGGATCAGGGCGCCCATCTCCTCGGCGCGGCGGCGGTGAATGGCGCTGCCGGCCTGCAGCACGTGCACGCCTGCGCCGACGCCGACATAGCGCCCGCCCGAGGTGACGACGAAGCCGTTCAGCAGGGCGCCCAGATTGGCGGCGTCCATGCTGTGGAACAGGATGTCGGCGTCCGCGTCGGCGTCCAGCACGCGTGGCGCCGCATCCATGAAGGTCGCCGCCGGCCGTTTGGCGTAGAGGGCGCGGCCAAACTCCGCGGCCATCCGCAGGGTGAAGGTGTTGCGCTCGATCAGCCCGACCGGGCGCCGGTCGGCGTCGACGACGGCGATGACGAGGGTGTCGGGCTCGCGCTGGAAACGGTCGAAAACGGCGGCGCCGGGCGTGTCCGGACCTATGGGGTCCGGGGCGCTCGCGAAGTCTCCGATCCGGGCCATATGCAACTCCTGCCTGGCCGGATGGATTAGGGGGCAGCCCTTAACGCGAGCTTTGCCGTATGTGAATGTTTTGCGAGATTGTCTTGAAAATCAATCAGTAACCTGATGACCCAGGCGGTCGAGGAGGGCTGCGGCGAAGGTCGACAGAGTGTCGTCCCGGGCGCCCATGATGATGATGCGGTCGCCGGGGCGAGCCAGTTCCACCAACCGGTCGCCGCAGGCCTCGCGGGTCGGCAGGGCCTGGGCCTCGCGGCCTGCGGCGCGGACGCCCGAGGCGATGTCCTCGGAGCCCACGCTGCGGTCGGTGGTTCCGCCGAAATAGACGGGCTCGGGCATCAGCAGGACGTCCTCGGCGCGCAGCAGACCGGCGAAACCATCGATGAACTCGTTCTTCATCAGCCGCAGCGGGCCGAAGCCGTGCGGCTGGAACAGGATCAGCAGGCGGCCGTCGAAGGCGTGAAGGGTCTTGAGCGTGGCGGCGATCTTGTCCGGGTTGTGGGCGAAGTCGTCGATGACGGTGACGCCGTTCGCGGTCCCGACCACTTCCATGCGGCGGCGGATGCCGGTGAAGGATTCGAGCGCGGCGATCGCCTCGGTCAGCGGCACGCCGATGGCGCGGACAGCGCCGATGGCGGCAAGTGCGTTGGCGGCGTTGTGTGCGCCGGGCACTTGCAGTTCAAGCAGGCGCATTTCCCCGCCCGATTCCGTGACGCCAAAGCGCATGCCCGTCGGCAGCGGTTCGAGGTCGTGGGCGTTGAGAGTCGCGGGTTCTTCACCCAGGGCGAAGGTGATGACCTTGTCCGACGGGAGCCGCTGGGCCAGGGCCTGGGTCTCGACATTGTCGAGGTTCAGCACGGCCTTGGCCGCCCGGCCGGTGAAGCCGCCGAACAGCTCGCGCAGCTCCTCCATCGACTTGTGGTCCAGCGAGATGTTGGAGACCACGGCGACCGTGGGGTCATAACGGGCGATGGAGCCGTCGGACTCGTCGACCTCGGACACGAACAGGTCGGGGCCGCCGATCAGGGCGCTGGCGAAGGGATGGTCGGCGTCGGCGAAATTCTTCATCACCGCGCCGTTCATGACCGTGGGCGCCCGGCCGGCGCTGTGCAGGATCCAGGCGATCATGCCGGTGATGGTCGACTTGCCGCTGGTCCCGGCGACGCCGATCGAGGCCGGGGCGGCGTTGAACAACTGCGACAGCAGTTCGGGCCGGGTGACGATGCGGGCGCCGGCGCGCCGGGCCGCGCCGATGTCGGGCACCGACTCCTCGATCGCGCCGGTGGCGACTACGATCTGCTCGGCGCGGGTGACGCCGGAGCCGTCCTGCGGATGCAGCGCGACGCCATGCGCTTCCAGCCAGGCGAATTTCTCGGGCGTTCGGCCCTGGTCGCGGGACCGGTCGGAGCCCTCGATTCGCCTGCCTTGCGCCTGGACGATCAGGGCCAGGGGCAGCATTCCGGACCCGCCGATGCCGCAGAAGAAATAGTCGTCTTGATTCATGAGGGCGAAACCGGGGAATGTCCGGCGGCCTGACTAGCACGGGCGAAGAGCCGTCCTGCGGGTGCAGGGTCACTCCATGCGCTTCCAGCCAGGCGAATTTCTCGGGTGTGCGGCCCTGGTCCCGCGACCGGTCCGAGCCCTCGAGCCGTCCGCCGCGCGCCTGCACGATCAGGGCGAGGGGCAGCATTCCGGACCCGCCGATGCCGCAGAAGAAATAGTCGTCTTGATTCATGAGGGCGAAACCGGGGAATGTCCGGCGGCCTGACTAGCACGGGCGACGCCWGAGGCCAGACACGTCCATGAAGATCGGCATCGTCAACGCCAGTTCGCGCTTCAACCGCGCCCGCGCCGACGCCGTGGAGGCATGGTTCGCCGCCAACATCCCCGACGGCTCGGTCAAGGTGGCGTTCCACCCCGCCAGCTTCGGCAAACATGGCCATTTCGGCGGCGACGACGCCAGCCGGGCGGCGGCCTTCGTCGAATACGCCAATGATCCGCGGCTGGACGCGGTGTGGTTCGCGCGCGGCGGCTACGGCTCGTGCCGCATCGCCGAGGCGGTGCTGCCGCGGCTGGAGCCGGTCGCGCGCAAGAAGCGGTATCTGGGCTATTCCGACGCCGGCAGCATTCTGGCCCTGCTGTACAAGGCCGGCTTCCCGCATCTGGCGCACGGGCCGATGGCCTCCGACGCGGTGCGCAACGACGCCACGGCATGGCGGGCGATCAACTGGCTGAAGTCGGGCGATCCGGCGTCGTGGGAGCCCTCGCTGGCGGACGACCCGCGCCCGGCCGCGGCCTTCAATCTCAGCATATTGGACGCCCTGGTCGGCACCGCGCTGGAACCCGACCTGACCGGCCATGTCCTGATGCTGGAGGACGTATCCGAACCCCTCTACCGGGTCGACCGGATGATGTTCCACCTGACCAGCCAGGCCTCGATCCGGCGCGTGGCGGGCATCCGGCTGGGGCGGATTTCGGACATCGTCGCCAACGATCCGGACTTCGGCCTGACCCCCGAGGAGATCGTCCGCTACTGGTGCCAACGGTCGGGAATTCCGTATCTGGGCCCCGCCGACATCGGTCACGACCGCGAGAACAAGGTGGTTCCCTTCGGCCACAGGTAGCCGGCCTTCGTTTCGCGCGGGCGGGGAACCGTATCGACACCGGTGAAATCCGAAGGCCAGATGCGGTCAGCGAGCGGGCGCGTCCTTTCGGACCCCGCCAGCACCGCGTCCTTGGGGGATGGGCGCGCGGTGGCGGTCCGGTCTGCGTCGGGGGGCGTGGGCCGGGCCGTCTCCCACCGCCGCGACAACGGCGCCGCTGGCGTCCGGGCGGACCGCACGCCATCTTCAACGGGTATGAACCGCCGCTCCCTCCTGATCCGCACGGCCGGTCTGGCGTCCGTCCTCGGCGGCGCGTGGTGGGCCCGCGACCATCTGTTGTGGCCCAGGCCGACGCTTGCCTTTGCGAGCGGCGGGGCGACGCCGTGGATGCCCTATGCGCGGCCGGGTCCGGCGCCGACCGTCGCGGTGCGGCTGGGTGGACGGCAGGTCGTCGCCCTGATTGACAGCGGGGCCCAGTATTCTGTCATCGACCGCGCCCTGTTCGCCGCACTGCCAGACTCGGGCCGGTCGCTGTTCGACATGCCGCTGGTCGCCTATGGCGTGGGCGGCGGAGCCCAGGTGGGGCGAGGCACGGCGCTGGATATCGAACTCGCGGGCCTGAAGGTCGGCGGGCTGAGAGCCGCGATCCTCGATCTGGGGCCGCTGGCGTCCGTTCAGGGCCTGAGGACGCCGTTGATCCTCGGCCAGGATCTGCTGGGCGAGGCCGTGCTGGCGCTGGATCCGGGGCGGCGGCACACGCGGCTGGTCTCGCGCGACGCCTTCCTGCGCCCGCCCGACCTGGCCGAGGTTCCGGTGCGGCGCGCCGGCCGGGCCCTGACCGCCCAGGTCACGATCGAGGGCGCGCTGGTCGAGGCTGTGGTTGATACCGGCGCCTCGTCCCTGCTCGGATTGAACCGCGAGACAGCGACCGCGGCGGGCCTGTTGGACGGACGCCCCCAGAGCAGCGGGGTGAACCTGGTGCTGGGCGGCGCAACCCGCACGGCCATCGTCGAGGCGCGGACGGTGACCTTCGCCGATCATCTGTACCGCCGCGTGCCGGTCGGCGTGTTCGACCAGCCGCCCCTGCCCAACTTCCCGGGCGGGCTGGTCGGTATGGAGGCCTTCGCCGGCCGTCGGGTGGCGATGGATCTGGGGGCCGGGACGCTGCATGTGTCCCGGCCGCTGGACCTGACGGTGGGCTAGAGCGACGCGAAGGTGTCGCAGGCGGCAGGATCGCCCGATTCATAGCCGCGGCGCAGCCACTCGACCCGCTGGGCCGACGAGCCGTGGGTGAAGCCGTCGGGCTGGACCCGCCCGCCCTGGCGGCGCTGCAGGGTGTCGTCGCCGATGGCCGAGGCGGTCTGCATGCCGGCTTCCAGATCCCGGGCGTCCASCGCSACCTCGCCGTTCGACACGCTGGCGGCGTTGGCGGCCCAGACCCCGGCGTAGCAGTCGGCCTGAAGCTCCAGCGCCACCGAATAGCGGTTGGCCTCCGCCTGTCCCGAGGCGCGTTGCTGGGCCTGCTGCACCTGCTGCGAGGCGCCGGTCAGGGTCTGGACGTGGTGGCCATATTCATGGGCGATCACATAGGCCCGGGCGAAGTCGGCGCTGGAGGCGCCCAACTGGGTCTCCAGCTGCTGCCAGAACGAGAGGTCCAGATACACCTTGCGATCGTTGGGGCAGTAGAAGGGCCCCATGGCCGACTGGCCGAAGCCGCAGCCGGTCGAAGTACCCTGGTCGTAAAGGGTGACGGTCGGCGGCTGGTAGCCCTGGAGTTTCGTCTTCCAGACGTCGTCGACATTGGAGCCGATCACGTCGACGAAGGCTCCGGCCTGGTCGGTCGGGCTGCCCTGCTTGCCCTGCTCGGACGCGCCAACGCCGCCGAACTGGCTGGCCAGTTGCGTCGTGGTGGACGGGTCGATGCCGAAGACGAAATAGCCAATGGCCGCGAGAACCAGGGCGCCGACGCCCCCGCCCGCGATGGCGCCGCCGCCCATGCCGCGCCGATCCTCGATATTTCCGCCGCGCCGTCCGCCCTGCCACCGCATATCGTTCTCCCGTCCTGATCCAACCCTGGCCGGAACGCGGACGGAGGGGAAGGGATGCAGCGGCCGTGACGCTAGTTGACCGGGCCGTCCAGCCAGGCGTCGATCTGGCCGACCCCGCTCACCAGGGCGCGCCGGCGCTGTTCCGCCGAGCGGCGCAGCGCCCGTTCCGCCTCCGGGGCGCGCAGGGCCCGGGGCGAAGAGGGCTGGAGGGGTTCGGGCTGGCGCGCGGCCTCGAGACGCAGGCGGGCGAGGCGGGATTCCGTTTCCTGCTGGCGGGCGAAGGCTTCGCGCTGGTCGGCCTGTAGGCGCAGCCGCTCCATTTCAAGCCGGTGCTGATCGGCCTGATAGCGGTTCTGGTCGAAGGCGGGCGCACCCGGGCGCGGCTGCCACGTCTGCGGAACCTGGGCGTGGACCGGGGCGGCCACGAGCAGCAGGACGGCGGCGAGGGCGCGAAGGGCGATCATGCAAGGATGATGGCGCCGGACGCGCGCCTGGCCAAGCGTGGCCTTGAGCGGTTCGCTCAAGCCGTGGCGGAGAGGGCCCAGACGCGGGTGCGTTTGACGCAGGCGTCCTCGAGCTCCCGGGTGGTGGGCACGGCGTATTCGGCCAGCAGATCGAAGCCCTCCTTCGGGAAATAGGTGCGCAGGGGATCGCCGACGAGGACGCGCGTTCCGCGGTTCGCGGCGGCTTGCAGCCACGCCAGAACCCGCCCGGACATCGGTTGTTCGTAGAAGACGTCGCCGGCGCAGATGACCTCGACGGCGGGCGCCGGGGCATCCAGCAGGTCGACCGCGCTGAAGTCCAGGCTCACGCCGTTGGCGGCGGCGTTCCGCGCGACCGCCGCGCCGCAGAACGGATCGATGTCGGCGCACAGGGTCGAGGCCGCGCCCGCCTTCATCGCCGCGACGCCGACCAGGCCTGAGCCGGCGGCGAAATCCAGCACCCGCTTGCCGACGACCTCGGCCGGATGATCCAGCAGCCAGCGCGCCAGCCCCTGACCGCCGGCCCAGGCGAAGGCCCAGAATGGCGGGGGCAGGCCCAGTTCGCCCAGTTCCTCCTCGGTCAGGCGCCAGATGGGCGTGACCTCGTCCGCCAGCCAAAGCGAGATTTCCGGCGCGTGCGGCACGGACTGCAGGCGTGTATTGGCGGCGATGAAGGCGGCCGGATCGGCGATGCGGGTCAGGACGAAGCCTGCGTTCGACCGGTCATGCGGCGTTCCTGGCGCTGGCCGTCCTGAGCACCTCCAGGTAGCCCCCGGCCAGCTCCATCCCCTCGCCCTGCGGCCGTGCGTGCACCGCGCGGTGCAGAGCGGGCAATTTCCAGCAGGGGACATGCATGAACAGGTGGTGCTCGGCGTGGAAATTGACCCAGTAGGGGGCGATGAAGGCGCGCTCCCACCAGGAAGCGCGCGTGGTGCGGGCGGCCCGGAACGGATCGACCGCCGATCCCTCGACGCAGGCGTGCTCGGCGATGTTGCGCAGGCGGGTGACCATGGGGAACCAGGTCGCCATCGGCAGCAGCCACAGGACGAACCAGGCCCACCAGACGCCGGCCAGCGTCAGGCCCAACAGCAGGGCGGCGTTGAGCAGCAGGAAGGGGACGACCGAGCGGCCGGTGACAACCGCGCCCTCGGCGATGTCCTCGTCGCGGTGACTGGCGAACGACCTGAACAGGAAGAGCACGCGCTGCTTGAAGAAGGTCTGGCCGGTCAGGTCACGGACGATCTTGCGGCGCAGGGAGGCGCGGGTGACCGGGAAGGGCGCGGACAGGACGAGATCGGGGTCCTCGCCCTGCTGGGCGTATTTGTGGTGGGCCAGGTGGTAGGGACGGTAAGCGGTCAGCGACGCGCCGACCGGAACCGCGCACAGCCAGTGGCCGAGAAAATCGTTCAGCCGGCGATCCGGTGACAGGCCGCCGTGCGCCGCCTCGTGCATCAGTATGGCCAGACCCAGCTGCCGCGTGCCGATGACGGCGACGCTGAGCGGGATCAGGATGGGCCAGAGGACACCCGCCGCCACGGCGGCGGCGATGACGGCCCAGCAGTGCAGCACGAGCAGCGGGCCGGGCCAGCGCGAGCGCGACTGGAAGGGAGCCCAGGCCTCGGGCGTGAACAGGTCTGAGGGCCGGATGCGGGGCGCGGCGGGCATGGCGGCACTATAGCGCCTCACGGGCCGCGACGCGAATGCCGACGGTCTTCGACCTCGTCAGGCGCTCCTGACTTAAAGTCAGGTTGACATGACAAAATGATTCTGTAAGGTTCGCCTTACAAACAGGGAGAAACCCATGCTCATCATCGGCCGGCCGACGACAGCGGCGCAGCGAAAATACGTGCTCCGGACGGTGGCCTTCATGGGCGGCTACGCGGCCATCATGATGGCGGTGATCTTCGGCGCCTTCGACGACATCCAGGGGAGGCCTGCGGCCTGGCTGCTGGCGGCGGCGGTCACGGCCCCCGTCGTCGGGCAGATCTGGACCACCCTGGCGGTGATGCGGGACTCGGACGAGTTCGTGCGGGCGGTGATGGCCAAGCAGTTCATCCTCGCCGCAGGGGTGGCCATGGCCCTTTTCACCGGCTGGGGATTCGCCGAATCCTTCGCTGATGCGCCCCATGCCGAAGGCTGGCTGATCTATCCGCTGTTCTGGGGCGCCCTCGGCCTGATCGCGCCGTTCGTGAAGTCCTCGAACTGATGAAGAACCGCCTCAAACTCCTGCGCGTCGAGCGCGGCTGGACCCAGGAGCGGCTGGGGCAGGCGCTGGGCGTGTCGCGCCAGGCGGTCAATGCCCTGGAGACCGAGAAGCACGACCCCTCGCTGGACCTGGCCTATCGTATCGCCGTGCTGTTCGCCCGGCCCGTGGAAGAGATTTTCGACAACCCCCACGCCTGACAAAGTCAGACGAACCTTACAGGAAGATCGCCATGATGTTCATGTCCCGCCACGGCGGCGGCCGCCGGCTGCGCGCCTTCGCCATCGCCTCCGCCGTCGCCCTGGGGGCCGGAGCGGTCGCCTTCGACGTCCGGGCGGAGCCGGTCCCCGCCGCCGTCCAGGCCGGGTTCGCCTCCGACCGGCTGTCGGTCGAGGTGATCGGGTCCGGCCCCGACGTCATTCTGATCCCCGGCCTGCTGTCGTCCCGCGAAGTGTGGCGGCCGCTGGCGGAGCGGCTGGCGGCGACGCACCGGGTGCATCTGGTGCAGCTGGCCGGATTCGCCGGCGAGCCCTGGAGCCATGGCGACGGGCCCTTCGTGGCCCCGGCGGTCGAGGCGCTGGGCCGCTATATCGCCGAGACCGGGCTGGACCGTCCGGCGGTGATCGGCCACTCGATGGGCGCGTTGGTCGGTCTGAAGCTGGCGCAGGACCGGCCGGGGTCCGTCGGCCGGTTGCTGAGCGTCGACAGCCTGCCGTTCTTCAGCGTGCTGTACGGGCCGACGACGACGGCGGAGAGCGTGCGTCCGATGGCCGAGCAGGCCGCCGCGGCCATGGCGGCCATGGACGACGCCGCCTTCGCCGCCGGACAGGCCCAGATCGCTTCGGCCTCGACCCGCTCGCCCGAGGTGCAGGCGGCCATCGTCGCCTGGTCGGTCGCCTCGGACCGTCGCGGAACGGCGGCGGCGTTCCGCGACGTGATGCTGACCGACGCCCGGCCCGGCCTGGCGGGCATGAGCATCCCCGTGACCGCCGTCTATGCGGCCGATCCGAACGGCGGGACGCCGCCGGCGATGGCCGACGCCCTGTGGACGCGCGAGTACGCGGCCCTGCCGGGCGCGCGGCTGATCCGGATCGACGACAGCCGCCACTTCATCATGGCCGACCAGCCGGAGCGGCTGGCCGGGATCGTCGATCAGTTCCTGGCCCGGGCGGACTGAGACAGGCCCGTGTTGCCGGGCAGGGCGCAGCCGGCGATGACCCGGCGGCCGCGCCCGCCCTGGCCGGTGTCCGGCGCGAGGTCGAGACAGTCCGTCACCTGGACCGGGTCGCCCTCGACGGCGATGACGCCGCCGCCCTGGACGCAGTCGATCTCGATGACCGCCTCGCCGGTCCGGCTCCGGCCGACCACGGCGGCGTCGATCACGTCGCAGACGAGGCCCGCCCGGGCGACGAGGGAGGCGGCGCGGCCGAGGGCGGCGCTCCGGCCCGGACTCGCCGAAGCGCCGAGCGGAGGCCGGCCACGGTTCATCTCGATCCGCGAGCGCTCGAGACGGCTGGGCGTCACGGCCACGGCGCCGATATCTCCCGGCGCGTGGATGGTGGAGTCGCCCGGATCGCCGGTGTTACCCTCCTGGGCCGCAGCCGGAGAAGCCAGCACCACGCCGGCGGCGAACAGGGTTGCGAATGTCCGGGTCACTGCGCCACCGCCGCAGGCGCAGCCGCCGGCGTGACATCTCCGACCTTCACCAGCCGGCCCCCGAACTCGCCGCTGTAGGCGACGGCCAGCAGGGAGCGGAAGACCGCGGCCGGGACGGCGATCTCATAGGCGCCCTCGGCGTAGGGTCCGACCTGATACGGCCCGATCAGGAAGGTCAGGCCCGCCGCCTTGCCCGGCGTGTCGCCCGGCGTCAGGATGAAAGGCGTGTCGACGGCGCGGGGACAGGAGAAGTCCTTGCCGCCGAGGGTGACGCTGGCGCCGTCGGGCACGCGGGCGCGTTTGGCGGCGTTGACCGCGGAGCACAGGGCCTGGTCCAGGATCGTCAGGTCCACGCCCTTGCCGAACAGGTCGGCGATCCCGACCCGGCGCTTCAAGGCCTTGTCCCACAGCAGGCCGTCGGTGAGGGTGTTGGGGTGGGCGCCGCCGGAATAGTCGAAATCGACGCGCTTGAGGCTGAGCAGTTTGGCGGTCTCGGCGGCGACGGTGATGGCGATGGTCTTTTCGTATTTGGGCCGGTCGGTGTCGGCCCCGGCCTCGGTCAGTTCGCCCTGTGCGCCCTCGGTGAACTGGCGCAGGCGGCGCACCTCCTCGGCGTAGAGACGGGCGTGCAGGTCGGTCTGGGCCTTGAGGCCGTCGGGCAGGGTCAGGCGGACGTCGGCCCAGGGGGTCTTGCTCTCGAAGCTCATGGGCGCGGCGGCGTCGGCCGGAGTCACGACGGCGGCGGCGCCGGGGGCGGCCGGCTCGGGCGCGGCCGGTTCGCGGTCGCGGTTACAGGCGGACAGGGCCGCGGCGGCGACGGCGGTCAGGAGCAGGGCGCGAAGGCAAGGCGGGGCGATCGAGGGCATGGGCGTCTCCTGATGCGTCGCGGTCATCGTGCTGTTTCGGCGCGAAGCCGGTCAAGGAATTCCGGCGCCGGCGCGCCCCCGAACTGATCGGCCCATTCGGGCGAGAGCAGGGCGGAGAAGGCGGCCGCCGGCACCACGGCGGTGTAGACGCCTTCGGCATAGGGGCCGACGATGTAGGGGCCGATCAGGAAGACCAGGCCCCCGGCCTTGCCCGCCGTGTCGCCGGGGGCGAGGGAGAAGGGTGTCTCCAGCGCCGCCGGGCAGGCCCAGAGGTCTTCGCCCTGTTCGCCGCGATACGGCGCGGGGTCCCAGGCCTGGTCGCCGCCGCGCGCGGCCTTGGCGGCGTTGATCGCATCGCACAGGGCGTGGTCGAGTTTCGAAAGATCGGCGTCGGCGCGGAACAGGTCGGCGGGGGCGACCTCGCGAAGGGCGGCGCGGTCCCAAAGGATGGCGTGGAAGCCCGGATTGCCGTGGGCGCCGCCGGTGAAGGACCAGAACAGTCCGTCCGAGCTGACCAGCCGGGCGGTCTCGACCGGCGCGTCCCAGCGCAGGGTCAGGTCCATGTTGGCGTCGAGCTCGCCGCCTTGCTCGACGCGAGCGTCGCGGACCTCGGCCTCAAACTCGCGGATGGCGGTCATGCCGTCGTCGTAAAGGCGGGCCCGGAGTTCGGGATGGGCGCGCAGGGCCGGGTCGAGGGTGAGGGCGGTGGTCATTCGCCCGTCCTGCAGCCTGTAGGCGACGGGCTGGGGTTCGGGGCTCGCGGTCTGGGGTGCGGAGGCGCAGGCGGTGGCCAGCAGCCACACCGCCGCCATCAGGATGCGGGGAAGAGCGGACGGGGCGGTCACAGGGTCAGGGCTCCGAGACCGATGGCGGCCAGCAGGATCAGGCCGGCGTCGCGGTTGGACTTGAACAGGCGCAGGGCGAGGGCGGGGTCGTCGGTGCGGACCCGGCGGGCCTGCCGGGCGAGATGCAGGGCGTAGCCGGCGAGGCCAAGCCAGAACAGCGGGCCGAGGTGGGCCATCCAGCCGGCGGCGGCGGCGCAGGCGACGGCGAGGGCGTAGAAGACGGCGACGCCGCGCGGCACCTTCTCACCGAGGCGGCGGGCCGAGGATTTCACCCCGACCATGGCGTCGTCCTCGATGTCCTGCAGGGCGTAGATGGTGTCGTAGCCGAGGGTCCAGAAGACTCCGCCGAGGTAGAGCAGGAGGGCGGCCCAGGTCAGGTGACCAGGCAGGCCGGCGTGGGCGTGGAACACCGCGACGCCGGTGCGCCAGAAGGCGGGCATGCCGGACCAGGGGAAGGCGCTGGTGAAGGCGGCGAAGCCCATCAGGGCGCCCCAGTTGAAGGTCAGGCCGAGCCAGGCCTGGGGCCACCAGGTGATGCGCTTCATGAAGGGGTAGGCGGCCACCAGGGCCAGCGACCCGATCCCGAGCATGACGGTGGTCCAGTTCATCGCCAGCAGGATCTGCAGGCTGATGAAGCTGCAGACGACGACGAAGATGCCGGCGTGGCTGGCGCTGATCTGGCCGGAGGCGACGGGGCGGGATGCGGTGCGGGCCACCTGCCGGTCGATCTTGCGATCGATGATGTCGTTGAAGGCGCAGCCGGCGGCGCGCATCAGGCAGGCGCCGAGACCGAACAGGACGGCGAGGACAAGGGCGTGTTCGACCGCCATGCGCGGGGTCGCGAAAAGCTCCGGGTTCGACGCCAGCCCAAGGGCGATGCCCTGCCAGCCGGGAATGAGCAGCAGCCAGATGCCGACGGGGCGGTCGAAGCGGCCGAGCTTGAGCCACGGTTTGAGGGGCTCCGGCGCGTGGCGGTCCACCCAGTTCGAACCGGCGTCGGGAAGCGGGGCGGAGATCATCGGTTGGAGATAGCCTGTCGGAGGAGGGGGGAGAAGGGTTCGGTGTCCTCCCCCGAAGTGGGGGATGTCGGCGGGCCAGCTTCCAGTCCGCTCATCCCGGCGAAAGCCGGGACCCAGTGCTTTGGGTGATCCGGCGGCTCCGGTGATCTTCGTCCGCCAGTCCCATGCAGCGTGCGCCGCGAAAGAACCGGGTCCCGGCTTTCGCCGGGATGCACGGAATCCATCGCCATTTTCAAAGACCGGGCAGGCTGAAGCGCTCGCCGGCGTTTCCGCCGGAAAGGGACGGGGAGGTCGCGGAGCGCGGGCGGCTAGCCCGGAACCGATATGTGGCCCCCTGCTTTCGCGTTACGGGGACCCGCGGAGCGCGGGCGGCTAGCCCGGAACCGATATGTGGCCCCCTGCTTTCGCGTTACGGGGACC
>NZ_LMFL01000012.1:172872-608803 GCF_001426805.1 Brevundimonas sp. Root1423 | reverse complement strand
GAGACGCCGTCGCCGGTCAAGGCGGCGCGGACGGCGGGGCCGATCTTGCCGAAGCCGACGAGCGCGGCATGGGGCTTGCCGCGTGAGGGGCGAGCCGTCCCGCTTCGGGACAGCCTGCCAATACGGGGAATAGGGCCATGGCCACCGACATCGACCTGCACTTGGGACGCCGCCTGCGCCGCCGCCGGCGCCTGCTGGGCCTGACGCAACAACAGCTGGCCAACCAGGTCGGCATCCGCTTCCAGCAGATCCAGAAATACGAATGCGGCGCCAACCGCATCTCGGCCGCCCGCCTGTGGCAGCTGGCCGAGGCGCTGGAATCGCCGGTCAGCTATTTCTACGACGGTCTGGAAGAGGCCATCGAACGCCGCGAGGCCGCCAGCCAGGGCGGAGAGATGTTTTCGCGCAAGGAAACGCTCGACCTGATCCAGGCCTACTACCAGCTGGACGAGAAGCCGCGCCGGCGCCTGCTGGACCTGGCCAAGTCGCTGCACGTCGAGGCTGACGCGGCCTGATTCATCCGGTGACATGAGGGCGGGGCTTCAGTATCCCGCCTGTCATGACCGAGTTTGAACTGTTCGCCATCGACCTGGCCCGCGAGGCCGCGCGTGTGTCCCTGCCGTATTTCCGGGGTGCGTATGAAGAGGCGGACAAGGGGGGACCGGGGGCGTTCGACCCCGTGACCCAGGCCGACCGCGAGGCTGAGGCGGCGATCCGTAAGCTGATCGCGGCCCGCTATCCCGACCATGGCGTGATCGGGGAGGAGTATGGCGAGGACCGGCCGGACGCCGACCACGTCTGGATTCTGGACCCCATCGACGGCACCCGCGCCTTCATCGCCGGCCTGCCGCTGTGGACCAATCTGATCGCCCTCAGGACCGGGGGGCGCCCGACCGTCGGAGTGATCGGCCAGCCGTATCTGGACGAGATCTTCCTCGGCGGGCCGTCCGGCGCGCGTTTGCTGAAGGGCGGGGCGGAGACAGCGCTGGGCGTCCGGCGCTGCGTCAGCCTGAACGACGCCGTCATCGCCACCACCGATCCGGATCTGTTCAACGGCGCGGAGCTGGGCGCGTGGACGCAGGTCCGGGCGGCCGCGCGGCTGGCCCGGCTGGGGTGCGACGCCTATGCCTACGCCATGTTGGCGGCCGGACGGATCGATCTGGTCGCAGAAAGCGCGCTGAAGGTCTGGGACTGGTCGGCGCTGGTCCCGGTGATCGAGGCGGCCGGCGGCGCGGTCAGCAACTGGCGCGGCGAGGCGCCGGATGGGTCCGGGCAAATTCTGGCCGTCGGGGATGTGGCCATCCGCGAGCAGGCGCTGGTGACCTTGAGGCGGGCGGCGGCCTAGGCCGCTTCGGTCGGTTCGGCGACCGGCTCGCTGACCGGCAGGGGCGAGAGATCCTCGACCGGCGAGACATAGGCGGCCATGGCGTCGAATTCCTCGAGGAAGACCGCGCGCAGTTCGTCGGTCTCCATGATGACCTCGTGCTTCGAGCCCGGGACCTCGACATAGCGGCCGCGGCCCAGCCGTTTGGCGGCCCATTTGCTGGTCTGTTTCCAGACGCGGTCGTCCTCGCCGGCCTGGACGATGGCGACAGGGATTTGCACGGCCTTCAACGCCTTGGGCTTGAGGGCACGTTCGCCGGCGTCGAGACCGACGGCCAGCCAGCCCCAGGTCACGCCGCCGACCGCCAGATGCGGGCAGGCGTAGAGCTGTTGCCGCCACTGTTCGTAGCGGCTCTCGTCGGACGTCAGGGCGTCCTTTTCGAAGGTGTGGTCGAAGGGATCGTCGGCGTCGTCCAGCACATAGTCGCCCGCCTTGCCGTGACGCAGGTTCCAGCGGACGGCCAGCTTGACCGACCACATCGACCGCTTGCCGGTCCTGATGCGCAGCATGGGGCTGGACAGGATGGCGCCCGAGAAGCGGGTCTCGCCGCCCTCCAGCGTCATCAGGTTGAGGACGCCGCCCATGGAGTGGCCGACCATGACCCAAGGCTTGGGCGCGCGGCTTTCCCACGCGTCCATCAGCCGGGCGTAGTCGTCGAGGAACTCCTCGACCGCCCGGGCGTGGCCCTTGAGGCGATCAGGCAGCAGGCGGGCCGACAGGCCCTGTCCGCGCCAGTCGTGGGCGAGGACGCACCATCCGCGGGCGAGGAAATTGCCGATGACCTCGTAGTATTTCTCGATCGGTTCGGTGCGGCCCGGGCTGAGCACCACCGTGCCGCGCGGCTTTTTGGCGACGAGGGCCGAGGGCGTCCAGAAGGCGGCGCGCAGGCGCAGGCCGCCGGCGCCGCGGAACCACTCGCCGACCCCGCCCGGAGGCGCGGAGGCGCCCGGAACCCCCATCAGGGGCGCGTTGGCGGCGTAGGCGACGGCTCGGTTCACTCTGGCTTCCTGAATCTCAAGGTCATGCGGTCACTCTCCCCGATCCGGTCATACTTCGACCGGTCGAAGGCGGGGTTCGGCGGCGAACCGCGGGCAGCGGTCAACGACGAGGGCGGCAGGGTCTCGACCCCGAACGGATGATCCTTGGTATCCCTTTCATTCGCGTTGATTTCCGACGCGGCGACGAAGGCGAAGCCCGCTTCCGCCGCTTCCTCAGGGCCGAGGCGGTGCTGTTCGACGCCGAGGACGCCGCCCGGACGCAGGGCGGCCCAGGCGTCGGCGAAGGCCTTTTCGGCGATGCCGGCGGCCATCCAGGCGTGGATGTTGCGCATGAACAGGACCATGTCGGCCGTGCCGGCGGCGGTGACCGGGCCCGAGGTGGGACCGAAGGCGCTGAGCTCGATCTCACCGTAGAGGCGTTCGTCGGTGGTGAAACGCTGCTGGAAGGCGGCGGCCAGCTGGACCTGCGACGGGTCGGCGCCCGGGCCGGTCTGGAAGCCGGCGGCGACGTATTTGCCCGCGCCCTCGGCGAGGTAGGGGGCCAGAATCTCGGTGTACCAGCCGCTGCCGGGCCAGAACTCGACCACCGTCATGCGCGGCTGAAGGCCGAAGAAGCGCAGGGTTTCCATGGGATGGCGGGCGGCGTCGCGGGCCTTGTCCTGGGCGCGCCACGGGCCGGCGACGGCCCATTCCAGCGAACCCTTGGGCGGGCCGTCAGGGGTGGCGGGCGGTTCGGCGGTCTTTTCCTCGCGGCCGCAGCCGGCCAGACCGGCGACAGCGAGAACGGCGACGCCGGACAGCAGGCCGCGACGCGACATCTGGCCTTGGCGGCGTTCGACGGATTCAGCCATGCACGTTCCCCGCAGAGCAGTCCTGTCCGATCAGGATCCGCCCCGGCAAGCAGGGCTTAACCGTGTTCCTCCAGCCCGTCAAAATGCTTGCACACATGACCTGTGGGTCACGCAGGCTTGCGGAATCGCAGGGTCATGCGGTCGCTTTCGCCGATCGCGTCATACTCGGCGCGTTCGGCCTCGGTCAGGGGCGTCGCGCGGTCGTTGGCGTTGCCCTCGCGCGGCGCGCTGGTGCGGACCGGCGGCAGGGTCCAGACGCCGTACGGATGGTCGCGGTCGTCCTTCGGATTGGCGTTCAGTTCGCTGCGCCCGTCCAGCACGAAGCCGGCGGCCTGGGCGGCGTGAATGACATAGCTTTCAGAGACATAGCCGAAGGGTGCGGTGGCGTCGGCGTTCAGGCCCTCGGCGCCGCGATGCTGTTCGATGGCCAGAATCCCGCCGGGCTTCAGAGCCTTGAAAAAGGCCTGCATATAGGGGGCGGTGCGGTCGGAGCGGTGCCAGTTATGCAAGGCGCGGGCGACGACGACCATGTCCGCCGTTCCATCCGCCACGCCCATGCTCTCGACCGGGCGATTGACCGCAACATAGGTCCCGCCGGTCGCCGCCGCGTAGGGCTCGAGGATGTTGCGCCACCAGCCCGCGCGGCCGGGCTCGATCTCTACAACGGTGGACCCCGGCGTCAGGCCCCAGAAGGTCAGGGTCTCGAACGGATGGCGATAGACGTCGCGGGCCACATCGGCGGCCGGGCGGGTGTCCGAGCCGACGGCGGCCTGGAGGGCGGCGTCCTCCTGCAGGACCGGAGGCGTCATGGCCGCGCGGCGCACGGTGCGCTGGGCCGCCGTCTCGTTCAGGGCCGGGAGCGCCGGCAGGGTCTGCGCCGCGGCGATCGACGGCAGGGCGAGGGCGGCGGTCACAGCGAGGGCCAGCAGGCGCATGAAGGGTCTCCGGAAAAGGTGCGGGCGAACCCTACGGCCTGTGGGCGCGGGGGCAAGCCTTGCCGGTCGCAGGGCGACAGATGGGCGCGGTCTTGAGGTGGCCTTGACGGAGCGCGAAGGCTTCCCACATCGGATGCGAGGCCGCCGACTCCGGGGCCTCCAGACCGGACGGGGCCGAGCATTCGGACCGTCAGGGCTGAACTCCCACCGCCGCTCCGGGCCAAAAACGCTGGAGCGGTTCAACCTTGCTGATCCTCAGGAGGATGACTGATGCGTACCTATGATTTCACCCCGCTGTACCGCTCCGCCGTCGGCTTCGACCGTCTGGCGGGCCTGCTGGAAAGCGCCGCGCGCTCCAGCCAGGAAAACGGCTGGCCGCCCTACAACATCGAGACGACCGGCGAGAACGCCTATCGCATCGAGATCGCGGTCGCCGGCTTCAAGCCCGACGAACTGACCCTTGAGGTCAAGGAGAACCTGCTGACCGTGACCGGCCGCAAGACCGCGAACGACGATGCGGGCGCCGAGCGCACCTATCTGCATCGCGGCCTGGCCGAGCGCGACTTCGAGCGCCGCTTCCAGCTGGCCGACTATGTGGTGGTCAAGACGGCGGACCTGAACAACGGTCTGCTGTCCATCGAACTGGTCCGCGAACTGCCGGAGGCGCTGAAGCCCCGCCGGATCGAGATCGGCGGCGGTTCGAAGCTGATCGAAGGCAAGAAGGCCAAGGCGGCCTGAGCCGCCGCACAGGCTGAATGAGAAGGGGCGGCTTCCGGGCCGCCCCTTTTTTCATGCGTCGGGCGCGGGCGCCGGCTCCATGCCGCGAACGCCGACGACGACGGCGTCTGTCAGATCGGTCTGGGCCATGACGGCGCCATGCAGGCTGGCCCGGCTGAGATCGGCTCCGTTCAGGACGGCGCGATTCAGATCGGCGCCGGACAGGTCCGCGCCGCGCAGGCAGGCGCCCGTCAGGTCGGCGGGCAACAGCCGGTCGGCGGCGATCATCAGCGGGCCCAGTTTGGCGCCGCGAAGGTCCGCACCGTTCAGCCGCGCCCGCGCCAGCCGCGCGCCGCGCAGGTCCGCGCCCTTGAGATTGACCGAGCGCAGGTCGGCCTCCTCGAGGTGGGCGCCCTGAAGCTGCACCCCCTCCATGTCGAGGCCGTAGAAGACGGCGCCCTTGGCCGACAGGGCGGTCAGGTTGTAGCCGTGGATCGAGCGAAGGGCCCGCAGGTCGACACCGTCGAAGACCGAGGGACGGCCCTGTACGCCGCCCGTCTCGCACCACCGCGCGTGCTCGGCCAGCATCTCGGCGGCGGGCATCTTGCCCACGGGCGCCCCGGAGGACCGATCGTCGGTGAGCGCGCCTGTCATATTGGCCCCGTCGGTCCGCCACATGGCCATCTTGACCCCGACCAGCACGGCGTCGCGCATGTCCGCGCCCGACAGGTCGGCCCCTGAAAGGTCCGCGCCCGCGAGATCGGCGCCGCGGAAGCTGGCCTGTTTCAGGTTGGCCCGGACGAGCTTGCAGTCCTTCATGATGGCGTCGGTGAAGTCGGCGGCGACGGCGACGACCCCCGTCAGCTTGGACCGCTGCAGATTGGCTCCGACCAGACAGGCGCCCTGGGCCAAGGTGTCCTGACGCGCCCGGGGCTCGACCACGCGGAAGCCGAGCTTGGAGTCGGCGGCGGCGATGGTGCCCTCGCGCAGGTCGGCCTCGAACAGGTCGGCGCCCGAGAGGTCGGCGCCGCGCAGGGAGGCGCCGCGCAGATCGGCCCGCCGCATGCTGGCGTCGACGAGGATGCAGTCCTGCATGTCCGCGCCGAAGAAGGTGGCGTTGTCGAGCTTGGCCCCGGTCAGGTCGGTCCCTTGCATCCAGGCGGCGGCGAAGTCCGCGTCCGCCAGATTACGGCCGACGAGACTCAGGCCGGAGAGATCCATCCAGGCGAATACGGCGCGGGCCCCGCCCGGCTTGGCCTGCCACAGGCGGTCATGGCGCGCACAGATGGCGTCCAGTTCGGCCTGGTCTATGCGCCTTCTGGCGCTGGGGGAGGCGGGGGCAGACGACATGATCCCGTTCTGGCACAGCGGCGCTTAAGGAAGGCTGAAATGGTTACCGGCAGAGCCGTGTTCCGCCGTACAAAATTCCGACCGGCTGGCCGGTCAGGCCGTAAGCAGTCCCTGGGCCTGAAGCGCGTCGGCCAATTCGCCCGGACTGACCCAGACGCGGGTGTAGCCGGCCTCGCCAAGACGCTGGAGCTCCGTCGTCAGGTCGGCCTTGGCCGAGGCGGCGAAGCGGGCGTCATAGCCCACGCCGTCCTCGCTGATGCGGACCATCGGCCGGCCCGTCTCGACCCGGTGCAGATAGCCCTCGTAGAGAACCGCCGCCTCCTGGGCCAGCAGGCCGGTCTCAACATCCAGCCCGGCCTTCCTGAGCCGCTCGACGCCGCGGCCGGCGGCGAAGGGCGAGGGATCGACGGCGGCGACGACGACGCGGCTGACGCCGGCGTCCATCAGGAAGTTCGAGCAGGAGGTGCGGCCCGAGGAGCGGGCGCCGCAGGGCTCCATGGTGACATAGGCGGTGGCGCCGCGCGCCTTGGCTCCGGCGGCGGGAACGGCCTGTTCCTCGGCGTGGGGGCGACCGCCCGGCGCGGTGACGGCCTCGGATACGACTTCACCGTCGTTGACGATGACGCAGCCCACCGAAGGATTGGGCCAGGTCTGGCCCATGCCGGCCTTGGCCAGGGCGATGGCCCGCCCCATGAAGCGGATGTCGTCGGAGGTCTGCTGCGCGGTGGTCATTCGCTCACCTTCGGCAAGTCGGTCGCCCGGGCGGCGTCCAGGTAGCGGGCGGCGACGGGCTTGAGGTTCGCGTCCAGGTCGATCTCGAGCGGATTGCCGGTCGGAATCTCGACCTCGACGATCCGGTCGTCCGGCACGGAGAACAGATGTTTGACGATGGCGCGCAGGGAGTTGCCGTGGGCGGCGATCAGCACGTCGTCGCCGGCGCGCAGGCGCGGAGCGATGGCTTCGTCCCAATAGGGCAGGACGCGGTCGAGGGTGGTCTTCAGGCTCTCCGTGTCCGGGATGGCCTGGCCGGTGTAGCGGGCGTCGGCGCTGAAATCCCATTCGCCGCCGGGAGCCAGCGGGGGCGGGGGAATGTCGTAGCTGCGGCGCCAGATCTTCACCTGGGCGTCGCCGTGCAGGGCGGCGGTCTCGGCCTTGTCCAGACCGGTCAGGCCGCCGTAGTGGCGCTCGTTCAGACGCCAGTCCTCGACGACGGGAACGTCTTTCAGTCCTGCGGAGTCCAGCGCCAGTGCGCCGGTGCGTTTCGCCCGCGTCAGCACCGAGGTGAACATGACGGCGGGATGGAAGCCCGCGTCCCGGATCAGCTCGCCGCCGCGGCGCGCCTGCGCCTCGCCCTCGGCCGTCAGGTCGACGTCGACCCAGCCGGTGAACCGGTTCTCGAGGTTCCACTGGCTCTGGCCATGGCGCAGCAGGATCAGGCGAGGCATTCACGTCTCCGAACAGTCCTGCGGGCGTAGGACCGGCGGCGACGTGGGTCAAGCCGACGGGTCGCCCCCCTGCTGTGGTCCTCCCGGCGAAGGCCGGGATGACGGCAAGGGGAAGCATTGCAGCCAAGGACCGGAGGCGGCGTTGTTGTGAGCCCGGAGCCGCCTGCTATACCGGGCGCCGCTCTCCAACAGGACCCGACCATGATCAAGCCCCGCCAGGACCTTCGCCCCAATACGGCCGACTATGAGACCGTGCCGTTGGTGAAGCCGACGGGGTTCCGCGAATACGACGCGCGCTGGATTCTGGAGAAGGAGATCAATCTGCTGGGCATCCAGGCGCTGGGCCTCGGACTTGCGACCTATGTCCATGAGATTGGCCAGACGCCCCGCATCGTGGTCGGCCACGACTACCGCTCCTATTCCCTGTCGGTGAAACAGGCGCTGACGCTGGGCCTGCTGGAAGGCGGGATGGAGGTGCTGGACATCGGTCTGGCGCTGTCACCCACCGCCTATTTCGCCCAGTTCGAACTGGACGCGCCCTGCGTGGCCATGGTCACCGCCAGCCACAATGAGAACGGCTGGACCGGCGTGAAGATGGGCGCCCAGCCGCCCCTGACCTTTGGCCCCGACGAGATCGGGCGACTGAAGGACATCGTGCTGAACGGCGAGGGCGTCAGCCGCAGGGGCGGGTCGCTGACCCGGGTCGGGGGTTTCCGCGAGGCCTATCTGGCCGACATCGTCTCCAAGGTGAAACTGACCCGGCCGATCAAGGTCGTGGCCGCCTGCGGCAACGGCACGGCGGGCGCCTTCGCCCCCGAGGCCCTGCGCCGGATGGGGGCGGAAGTGATCGAGATGGACACCGAGCTGGACTACACCTTCCCCAAATACAATCCGAACCCGGAAGATCACGCCATGCTGATGCAGATGGCGGCGAAGGTGCGCGAGACGGGGGCCGACCTGGCCCTGGGCTTCGACGGCGACGGCGACCGCTGCGGCGTGGTGGACGACACGGGCGAGGAGATCTTCGCGGACAAGATCGGCCTGATGCTGGGCCGCGACCTGAGCGCCCTTCACCCCAACGCCACCTTCGTCGTCGATGTGAAGTCGACCGGCCTGTACAAGACCGACGAGGTCCTGAAGGCGAACGGGGCGACCACCGTCTACTGGAAGACGGGGCACAGCTATATCAAGCGCAAGACCGCCGAGCTGGGGGCGCTGGCCGGGTTCGAAAAGTCGGGCCACTTCTTCTTCAATGCGCCGCTGGGCCACGGCTATGACGACGGGATCGTTGCGGCGGGGGCCGTGCTGGCCATGCTGGACCGGAACCCGGGCAGGAAACTCAGCGAGCTGAAGGCCGCGCTGCCGGATGCGTGGACGTCGCTGACGATGAGCCCGCACTGCGACGACGAGCTGAAGTACGAGGTGCTGGAGCGGATCGTGGCCGAGTATCAGGCGCTCGCCGACGCTGGCGGATCCATTCTGGGCCGCAAGATCGTCGAGGCGATCACCGTCAACGGGGTGCGGGTGCACCTCGAGGACGGGTCATGGGTGCTGGTGCGGGCGTCCTCGAACAAGCCGGAGCTGGTGGTGGTCGTCGAGAGCATGCGCTCGGCCGACGACATGCGGGCGCTGTTCCACGACGAGGTGAAGCCGCGGCTAGCGAAATACGCCGAGGTCGGGGCGTATAATCAGGAGATCTGAGGCAGTTCAGCCACCGTCATCCCGGCGAAGGCCAGGATGACGGCGGCGCGTGAGCGCGAAACTGTCGGGAGCGCAGGCGTCGGCTGAAGTGACGGCTACGCGGTCGACCGCCGGTGTTTCGCCGCCGTCGCGGCGCCGCTGGGTCCCGGCCTTCGCCGGGATGACGACAATGTTGGTGCGGGTTAGCGCGGCGCGCGCTTGGCCAGGATCCGCTGCAGCGTCCGCCGGTGCATCCCCAGTCTCCGCGCCGTCTCTGAGACATTGTGGTCGCACAGCTCGTAGACGCGCTGGATATGTTCCCAGCGGACGCGGTCAGCGCTCATGGGGTTGTCGGGGGGCTCGGGGGCCTCGCCGGTTGAGAGCAGGGCCTTGACCACGTCGTCGGCGTCGGCGGGCTTCTGCAGATAGTCGACGGCGCCGGCCTTGACCGCCGCCACGGCGGTGGCGATGGCGCCGTAGCCGGTCAGCATGACGATGCGGGCGTCCTCGCGCCGGTCGCGGATGGCCTCGACGATCCAGACGGGTGCGCAGGGCGTTGTCGTCGTCGAGAACCAGCAGGGTCTTGTCGGCGAGGGCGGCGATACGGTCTTCGGCTTCGGACATCTTGCGTCTCCTGCAGGCTCAAGTCGGTAACGGCGCGGCTGCGGTCAAGGTTCAGGGGCGGGGGTGCGACATCACGACGAGACCTCGAGCGCGGGGCGGGACCAGCGCACGGCCACGCGGGCGCCCTTCGGCTGGCCTTTTCCGCCGTCCCCTGCCCCGACAAAGACCTTGCCGCCCGTGCGTTCCAGCAGGGTGCGGGCGATGAAGAAGCCCAGACCCATGCCGCCCTGACTGGGGGCGATAGCCTCGGGCTCGGGCGCGGGGACGCCCTTTTTCGTCTTCCGGCCCGGCGTGGCGGCGGCGACGGAGGCGGCGATCTGGGCGGCGAGGGCCCGGCGCGCCTTGCCCTGCGGGCGGCTGGTCACATAGGGCTCGCCAAGGCGGGGCAGGATGTCGGCGGGGAAGCCGGGGCCGTCGTCGACCACCTCGATCTCGATGAAACCGGCGTCGACGACGGCGCGGACCCGGACCTTCGAGGCGGCGAAGTCGGCGGCGTTCTCGACCAGGGTCGACAGGCCGTGGATGACCTCGGGCAGGCGTCGGACGCGGGGCGCGGGCTCGCCGGATGCGGTGCGGACCTCGACGGCGAAGGCCAGGTCGAAGCCGCGGTGGGGCTCGATCACCTCTTCCAGCAGAGCCTTGAGGCCGACCACGGCGAAGGCGGCGTCGCCCTCTTCCGGCTGCTGGGACAGGCGTTTGAGGATGTCGCGGCAGCGTTCGGCCTGCTGCAGGATCAGGGCGGCGTCCTCGGCGGCGGCGCCGTCCTTGGCCGAGGCGCGGAGAAGTTCCTTGGCCACGACCTGAATGGTGGCGAGCGGGGTGCCAAGTTCGTGGGCGGCGGCGGCGGCGAGACCGCCCAGCGCGGCCAGCCGCTGTTCGCGCTGGAGTACGTCCTGGGTGGTGGCGAGCGCCAGCTCCAGCTTCTCGGCGTCGGCGGCGACGCGCCACGCATAGCCCGAGGTGAAGATCACGCCTGTGAACAGGGCCAGGCCGACCCCGAAACGGTAGAGGGGCGGAAGATTGATCTCGGTCCCCGCCTGCCAGGGCAGGGGCAGGGAGAAGAAGAACAGGGTGGTGGTCGCGATCAGGACCAGAAGGCCCATCAGCGCCGCCTGACGCCCCGGCAGTGAGGCGGCGGCCACGGTCACGGGCGCGACCAGCAGCAGGCAGAAGGGGTTTTGCAGTCCGCCGGTCAGGGCCAGCAGGATGGACAGCTGCAGGATGTCGAAGCCGAGGTGCGCGGCGGTCATCCGGCCGTCGGGCAGGGAGCCGTCGACGCGCTTGAGCCGGGCGGTGGCGTTCAGGTTCATCGCCACGCTGGCGGCGATCACGGCCAGACAGGCCCACAGCGGCAGGTCGAAATGGAAATACAGGGTGGCGACGGCGACGGTGGCCGTCTGTCCGACGATGGCCATCCAGCGCAGGATGACAAGCGTGCGCAGGGACAGGCCCCGGCTGCGGCGCGGCATGTTGCGCCAGGCGGGGAAGGCGCCGGTTTCGTCGTTGGCCGGCTGCGGCGTGGAGGGCTCTTGGGACAGGCTCACGGGTCTTCTATAGACCGGTCGCGCGCGGGGTGCGCGTTTTCGAGGGGGCCGTGATGCCGCGCCGTTCCATCCTGCTGTTCGCCGGCGCCTGCATCGCCTTTGCGACCGCCATCGCCGTCTCGACCATCGTGGTGGTCAACCAGCGCGAGGGCGCGATCCCGCCGCTGGAGACCTCGACCGGCCAGCCGTCAGTCGGCGGGCCGTTCCAGCTGGTCAATCAGGAGGGCCAGCCGGTCGACCAGACGATGCTGGACGGGAAATGGTCGCTGGTCTTCTTCGGCTTCACCTACTGCCCCGACTTCTGCCCCACGACCCTGACGGCGCTGGAGGCGACAAAGCAGCAGATGGGGGCGAAGGCGAAGGACGTGCAGATAATCTTCGTCTCGGTCGATCCCGAGCGGGACACGCCGCAGGCGCTGAAGGACTATCTGTCCTCCGAAGGCTTCCCGCGGGGGGTCATCGGTCTGACGGGGTCGCAGGAGCAGGTGAAGGCGGCCGCCGACGCGTACCGCGCCTATTACCAGAAGGTCGGAGAGGCCGAGGGCTACACCATGAACCACTCGCTGACCGTCTATCTGATGGGGCCGGACGGGAAATTCCGCACCGCCCTCGCCCACGATCTGGGGCCGGAGCGGGCCGCGCAGCTGATCGAACGGACCATGGCGCGGGGCTGACTTTGCCCTTGCGCACAGGGCGGGAGACACGATCTGGGAATCATCGCTAATCTTTTTGCAGTGCGATGCGTTCTATGGTGCTCTGCCGCGTAACGGCGGGGGCCGTCTCAAGGATTCCATGCTCTATTCGCTTCACGAGCTCGCCTATCACTCGGCGACGCCGTTCCGGTTCGGGGCCCAGATGGCCCGTCAGTTCTGGAGTTCTCCGTTCAACCCGGCTTCGGACACGGCGATCGGCCGCACGGCCTTCGCCTCGGCCGAGCTGTTCGAGAGCGTGACGCGCCGGTACGGCAAGCCCGCCTGGGGTCTGGAGACCATCGACATCGGCGGCAAGGATGTCCGCACGACCGAACAGGTCATCTGGTCCTCGCCCTGGTGCAAGCTGGTGCGGTTCGCGCGACACATCGGCGATCTGAAGCGGGCGAAGAAGCCGACCACGGCGCCGGCGGTGCTGATCGTGGCCCCGCTGTCGGGCCACTACGCCACCCTGCTGCGCGGCACGGTCGAAGGCTTCCTGCAGGACCACGACGTCTATGTGACCGACTGGACCAACGCCCGTCAGGTGCCGATGCTGGAGGGGCGGTTCGACTTCTTCGACTATATCGACCACGTGCGGACCATGCTGGGCGTGATCGGCCCGCGCGCCCATGTGGTCGGCGTCTGCCAGCCGGGACCGCCGGTTCTCGCCGCCTGCGCCCTGATGGCCGAAGACAATGATCCGAACCGCCCGGCCTCGATGACCTTCATGGGTTCGCCGATCGACGCGCGCCTGTCGCCGACGGTGACCAACCAGCTGGCGGAGGAAAAGCCTTTCACCTGGTTCAAGTCGAACATGATCCACACCGTGCCCTGGCCCTATCCGGGCTTCGGGCGGCGGGTCTATCCGGGCTTCGTCCAGCTCTACAGCTTCATGTCGATGAACGAGGACAAGCACGTCGACGCCCACCGCCGCTATTTCGAGGATCTGGTCTCGGGCGACGGCGACGGCGCCCACAAGCACGAGGAATTCTACGACGAATACCTGTCGGTTCTGGATCTGTCGGAGGAGTTCTACCTCCAGACCATCGACATCGTCTTCCAGCAGCACCTGCTGCCGCGCGGCCTGCTGGAGCACCGCGGGCGCAAGGTCGATCTGACGAAGATCACGGACATCGGCCTGATGACGGTCGAGGGCGCGAAGGACGACATCTCGGGCGTCGGTCAGACCCAGGCGGCGCATACGCTGTGCACCAGCCTGCCGGACGATCTGCGCAAGCTGTACGTCCACCCTGAGGTCGGCCACTACGGCGTGTTCAACGGGCGCCGGTTCCGCGACGACATCTATCCGGCGGTGCGCGACTTCATCGCCAAAAATGAGGCCATTTGTGCAGTACCGGAACGGCCAGCGGCTGCCGCCTGAGAGCCCTGAACGGCTCGGCGTCGCCGCGAGGCTGTCGGTCAATCCGCGCGCGCGGCGGCTGTCGATCCGCATCGACGCGCGGGCCGGCGAGGCGGTGCTGATCGCCCCGTCCGAGCGCAAGCTGGCCGACGTCGTCGCCTTCGCCCGCACCAAGGCGTCCTGGATGCGCGAGCGTCTGGCCGAGCGGCCCGACAGCGCCCCGCTGGAGCCCGGCGCGGTTGTCCTGCTGTTCGGCGAACCGACGCGGCTTGAGGCGGCGGGCGGCGCGGGCGCGGCCCGGCTGATCGAGACGGCCGACGGGCCGGTCATCCAGTCCGGCGGCGAGGGCGAGGCCTTCGCCCGGCGCGTCGAGAATCTGTTCAAACGACTGGCGCGACAGGTGCTGGTCGAGCGCACCGACCACCATCTGCGGACCCTGGGCCAGCGCCCGGTGAAGGTGTCGATCGCCGACACCAGGTCCCGCTGGGGTTCCTGTAGCCCGCACAACCGGTCGATCCGCTACAGCTGGCGCGTGATCATGGCCCCGCCCGCGGTGGCGGACTATCTCGCCGCCCACGAGGTGGCGCATCTGGTCCATGCAGACCACAGCCCTGCCTATTGGTCGGTGGTGCAAAGGCTGGTGGGCGACCACCGGCCGTTCCGCAAATGGCTGCGCGACAACGGGCCCGCGCTGCACGCGGTGGGGCGCTGACCTCTCCTCCCCATGAGCATCGCGAATGGGGAGGTGGCTCGACGGCGCTAGCCGGCGAGACGGAGGGGGCGGCTCGGTGATCGGGGATTGGCGGAAGGCTGGCTGACCTCGGCGCCGCCCCCTCCGTCACGGCGCGAAGGTGCGCCGCGCCACCTCCCCACGATGTGGGGAGGAGACCGCTCACTCAGAAGAACAGCGGATCCGCCTTGCGCTCCGGCGGAGCCGCAGGCTCGGGCCGCTGGTCCGGCGTGTCGCGCTGGGGCTGGGGCGCGGTCGGGCGGACGACGGGCGGACCCGGTTCGGGGCGGCGCGGCTCCAGCGTGGGCTGGTCCTCGGGCGGGATGGTCTCGTCGGCGGGCGGGCTGTCGCCGAACAGGTCGCCGATCTCGCCCAGCAGGTTCTCCACCGGGCTGGGCGGCTGCCAGCCTTCGGGCATGGCCGGGCCGTTGGGGATGGCCGGGGCGTTCAGGCGCGGGAGGGCCGCCTCCATGAAGCCGCGCCAGATGGCCGCCGGAGACGAGCCGCCGGTGACGCCGCGCATCGGGGTGTTGTCGTCCTTGCCGACCCAGACGGCGGTGACGAAGCCGCCGGTGTAGCCGACGAACCATGCGTCCTTGTAGTCCGAGGTGGTGCCCGTCTTGCCCGCCACGTCACGGCCGGCGATGGCGGCGGACCGGCCGGTGCCGCTGGTCATGACGCCGCGCAGCATCTGGTTCTGGTAATAGAGGAAGGGGTTGGAAATGGCCTGCACCGAGCCGCCGTCGGCGCGGGCGGAGCGCTGGTAAATGACCCGGCCCTGCGGCGTGCGAATGCGGCTGATGCCATAGGCGCGGACGCGTTTGCCGCCGTTGGCGAAGGCGTCATAGGCCTGGGCCATCTCGAGCGCCGAGACCTCGACGGCGCCCAGGGCCATGGCGGGCTCAAGCCCGATGCGGCTGGTGATGCCGAGGCGGCGCGCGGTGCGGGCGACGTTGTCGCGGCCGATCTGGTCGGCGAGACCGGCGGCGACGGTGTTCACCGACTGGGCTACGGCGTTCGCCAGGCTCATCTCGCCGTTGAAGGTCCCGGAATAATTGCGCGGAGACCAGTTGCCGATGCGGATCGGGGCGTCGTTGACCCGGGTCTCGGGCGTGTAGCCGCTTTCCAGCGCGGTCAGATAGACGAAGGGCTTGAAGGCCGAACCGGCCTGACGGCGGGCGTCGACGGCGCGGTTGAACTGGCTGTCGGCGTAGGACTTGCCGCCGATCATGGCGCGGACCCGGCCCTCGCCGTCGAGAGCCACCAGCGCCGCCTGCTGCACGCCCTTGGAGCGGTCGCGCGTCAGGATGCGGTTCACCGAGCGTTCGGCCTGGGTCTGCAGGGTGAGGTCCATGGTCGTCTCGACGATCATGTCCTCGGTCGGTTCGCCAACCAGTTCGCGGATCTGCTTGTCCAGCCAGTCGATGAAGTACTGGGCGTGCTGGCTCGACAGGGTGCGCGACACGCGGACGGGAGAGGCCGCGGCCTGGGCGCGCTGTTCGGGGGTGATGACGCCGGCGTCGACCATTTCGTTCAGGACGACGGTGGCCCGGGTGCCGGCGCGCTCGCTCTCGGACACCGGCGAATAGCGCGACGGGGCCTTCAGCAGGCCGGCCAGCAGGGCAGCCTCGCCGACGGTCAGCTGTTTGGCGCTCTTGTCGAAATAGCGCTGCGAGGCGGCCTCGATGCCATAGGCGCCGGCGCCGAAGTAGACGCGGTTCAGATAGAGGGCGAGGATTTCGTCCTTGGAGAATTTCATCTCCAGCCAGACGGCCAGCATCAGCTCCTGGACCTTGCGCTTCATGTTCTGGTCCGGGGACAGGAACAGGTTCTTGGCCAGCTGCTGGGTCAGGGTCGAACCGCCCTGGACGACGCGGCCGGCGCGCATGTTGGCGGCCATGGCGCGGGTCATGCCGACGGGGTCGAAGCCGGGGTGGTGGTAGAAGCGGCGGTCCTCGATGGCGATGAAGGCGGCCGGGACGTAGTCCGGCAGGGCGTCGAGGTCGGCCGGCGGCGCCTGCTGGGTGCCACGCGTGGCGATCAGGGCGCCGTTGCGGTCCAGATAGGTGATCGAGGGCTGGCGATCGACATTGTAGAGGGTCGAGGTGTCGGGCAGGTCGCGGGCGAACACCGCGAAGAAGACCACGAGGAAGATCAGACCCCAGACGGCGAGGACGGCGGCCCAGTAGATCAGCCGCTGAATAGGCGTGCGCGCGGGCCGGGGACCGCCGGCATTGCCGCCGCGACCGAAGCTGAAGCCGGAACCCGCCATGAAAACCTCACCTGACCCTGACCGGTCCTAGCCGATCAGGCCGCGAACGGAAACGCCCCCGCTTCAGTCACAGGACTGTGAAGAGCGTTTCCGCCGAAACCATGACGCCTGAGACCTCTATTCTAAAAACGCGTTCACCTCGGCGGCGAATGCGGCGGGCTGGTCCAGCATGATGAAGTGGGCGCTGTCGTCGATCCGCTTGAGCTGCGCCGAGGGCAGGGTGGCGAACGAGGCGCGGTAGATGCCGTCGACCATGTCGTTGCTCATGCGCGGGTCGTTGAACTTGACGTAAAGCACAGTGGTCGGGGCGGTGATGCGGCCCAGCTCGGGACGCAGGTCGGTGACGATCAGCTCGCGGAAGGCCGAGGCCGAAACCTTCTGGTCGCTGGTCCGGCTGTCTTCCAGCGGGCCGGCGCGCAGGGCCTCGGTGTTGATCATGGCGACGATCTGCGCGTCCGCCTGCTGCTGGTACTGTTCGCGCGGCGACGTCGACATGCCGGTGTAGATCTGGTCCGCCATCGGGGTGACGCTTTCGGCCGTGGCGCCCGGGGTTCCGAACATGGCGCCCATGAAGGGGATCATGTCGACGACCATCAGCTTGCCGACGCTGTCGGGATGGCGGGCGGCCAGCATCATGCCGATGGTCCCGCCCATGGAATGGCCGATGACGGCGGGCTTGTTGAGGCCCTGTTCGGCGATGTAGCGGGCCAGGTCCTCGGCGACGGGCGCTGAGACAGGGCCCGTGGCGTTGTCCTCGGCGGGAGCGCCGGCGAACCCCTGGACGTGGATGCGGTGGACGCGATAGCGGCCCTTGAGCTGTTCCGTCAGCCCGTCCCAGACCTCGGGCGAGGACGACAGGCCCGGGATCAGGATGACGTCGCCGACCGGATGCTCGGGACCGTCGATGCGGACGTGGAAGCGGCCCGATTCGAAATCGGCGTGGGCATGGCCGTGGGCATGGCCCTGGGCGGCGGCCGCGGCCTGGTGGTGCTGGTGCTCCTGCGCCATCGCCGGCGCGGCGATCAGGCAGAGAACCCCGGCGAGGGCGGCGGCGGCGGTCATGGTCTTCATGGTCGGATCCCCGGAATGAGCGGGCGATGCGCCCGGTCCTGTTCCCTAGTCGCCGCAGAGGGCGCGAACGGATGCAGCCGGTCAAGCCGTCATCGCGGCAGCCCTGTTTATCGCATCTTCGACGCAAGTCCGTAGATGGACGCCGACGGCGGGGCACCATGCTGTTTCGCCGGATCGGAACGCCCATGTCGCTCGCCCCACAGATCGAACGGACCATCCGGTCGCTGCGGGACCGGTTCCTCGACGGGCTCATGTCCTCGAAGGCGCTGCGCAAGGCGGCCTACCGCCAGCTCTCCGCCGGCGACAATCTGGTGTACCGCCGGTTCGACGATCACGATCTTGTTCTGGATCCGGGCGATCTGGTCGGAAAGACCGTGCTCGAGACCGGCGATTTCGACCGGCGGCGCACGGACATGATCTGCGAACGGGCGGCGCGCCTCAGCGAGGGGCGCACGGTTCTGGAGATCGGCGCCAACATCGGCACCCAGACCCTCTATTTCATCCGCTCCGGCCTGTTTGATTCCGTCATCAGCCTTGAGCCGGATCCGAGAAACGTCGACCTGCTGCGGCTCAACGTTCGCATCAACGCGCTGGATGAAAGGGTAGCCGTCGTGGCCGCGGCGGCCGGAGCCGAGGCCGGGTCGCTGACCTTGAGACGGGACGCCGGCAACTCCGGCGGCGCGACCCTGCGGGCGGACCGGCTGCCCCAGATCGTGGACTCCGAAATCACCGTACCCGTGGTCACAATCGACGGGCTGGTCGAACAGGGCGACCTTGACCCGGCGGCGATCGGCCTGATCTGGATGGACGCGGAAGGGTTCGAGGATGAAATCCTCTCGGCCTGCACGCGGCTTCTCTCCCGGCGCACGCCGATGGCCTTCGAATTCACGCCGGGCTTCTATGATGACGCGACCCGGCAGCGGATCATCCGCACGGTCTATGCGCACTACACGGACGTCAGCATCATCGAGGCCCAAGGGTTCGAGCCGCTGGCCGAGGCGGACGCCATGGTGCTGAGGCGGCGCGTCGATCTGTTCTGCTGCTGAGCCCGCAGCGCGGCGATCGTGACGGCGGCGGGCCCGCCGTCTAGACTGGATGCATGAACCCAGCCGACAGCGCCCCCGTTTCCGACAAAACGCCAGAAGCCAAGGCTCCGCCGACCGCGTTCGGCAAGGGGTTCGTGCTGGACGCCTGGTATTTCGTCGCCCTGTCGCGCGACGTGGCCGCCGCCTCATTGAAACGATACGAGCTGCTGGGCGAACCCGTGCTGATCGGCCGGACGCGGGCGGGTCAGGTCTACGCCATGCGCGACATCTGCCCCCACCGCGCCGCGCCCCTGTCGGCCGGGCGGCTGGTCGAGAAGCCGGGCGAGGGCGAGACGATCGAGTGCTGCTACCACGGCTGGCGCTTCCGGCCGGACGGGGTGTGTGCGGCCATTCCGTCGCTGGTCGAGGATCAGGCCTATGAGACCGATCGCATCCGGGTGCGGTCCTATCCCGTGCGCGAGAGCCAGGGGATGGTCTTCGTCTGGGTCACGTCGGACCCGCGCAATCCGGCCGAGCCGGATCAGGAGCCGCCGCAGTTTCCCGGCGTGGTCGGCGGCGAGGCGAAACTGGTCGAATGGATGGATTTCGAGGCCCATATCGATCACGCGGTCGTCGGCCTGATGGACCCGGCCCATGGCCCCTATGTGCATCAGCAGTGGTGGTGGCGGTCGGAACATTCGATGCACGAGAAGGCCAAGGCCTTCGAGCCGCGAGAGCAGGGCTTCGCCATGGTGCGGCACGCACCGTCGTCGAACAGCCGGGCGTATAAAATCCTCGGCGGGGCGCCGGCGACGGAGATCACCTTCCGCCTGCCCGGCTATCGCTGGGAGCATATCCAGGTCGGGGAACGGCAGGTGCTGGCCCTGACCTGTCTGACGCCTGTCAGCGAGACGAAGACGCGGATCACCCAGATCTTCTGGTCCGACCACTGGGTGTTCGGACTCGCCAGGCCGTTCCTGCGCATGGGGGTGGTCGCCTTCCTGAAACAGGACGGCGGCATGGTGAACCTGCAGAACGAGGGGCTGCGCTACGACCCGGCGCTGATCTGGATCGACGACGCCGACAAACAGGCGAAATGGTACCAGCAGCTGAAGCGCGAATGGGTCAGGAGCCGCGCCGAGGGGCGGGCCTTCGCGAATCCGGTGAAGCCGGCGACATTGCGCTGGAAAAGCTGAAGGCCGCGACGGGGGTCGCGGCCTTCGACACGTCTGGTCGGCGGCGGAGTCTTACTGGCGCGAGAGCTGACCGGCCAGGATCACGTCGACCTGTTTGCCGATCTGCGTCGTCAGCTGCTGGATGGTCCAGTTGTCGTAGGCGGCGCGGCGGTAGTTCGACAGCCAGGCGTCGTAGATCATCTCGCCGAGCAGGCGGACGTCGGCGTCCTGACGCAGTTCACGCTCGGCCACGCCGGCCTGGAGGGCGTCGGTGACGACCGAGACCAGCGGCTTGATGGCCTCGCGCGAGCGCATTTCGGCGGCGACCGGCTGGAACCACGAGCGGGCGACGACGGCCTGAACCAGCGGCAGCTGCTCCAGAGAGGCGTGGTAACCGGCGGTCAGGGCGGCCAGCAGCCGGCCCTTCACGGTGGATTCAGCCGCGGCGGCGGCCTTCAGCGTTTCCGCCAGCTGGACCATGTCGGTGGACAGGACGGCCTCGAACAGCTCGGCCTTGTCCTGGAAGTTGGCGAAGACGGCGCCGGTCGACATGCCGGCGCCCTTGGCGATGTCGCGGATGGTGGCGGGCTCGTAGCCGCGCTCGGCGAACAGCAGGCGGGCGGCGTCCAGCACCTTCTGACGCGTCCGGACCTTGGCGGCCTGGCGGCGGTTCAGACGGGGGGCCTCCCCTTCAACATCGTTGGAGGGGGCGGAGGTCGGGGCGATATCTCGCATGAAGGGACTACTCACGAAGCGGCGGCTGACATCCGCCGGTAAAACTGAACGCCGAAGCGAAGGGTCTTTCGGGGCGCGCGCGGCGCGCAAAATCGCCTCAGGGGCGAGGACGGGCAGTCATCACGCAACGATGACCAAATTGGGGTAGCGGGATTAACGGCGCCATTAGCTTGGGGGTTAACGCGGCGACGGCGGCGTTTCCGTCGCCTGCGGCTCAGCGCCGCAGCGTGGAGCGCAGGGCGCGGGCGCGGCGCGGCGCCTCGCCGTCCGGCATCGCCTCCTGGAACACCTTGCGGAACCGGTCGCGCCTTTCGTGGATCGAGGCCAGAACCAGACCCATGGGCACGCCCAGATCGACGAGGGTGTTCTCGGCCAGCTGAAGACTGGCCTCGGTGGTTTCCGGCACCGCATCGGTGACGCCGAGGCTGTACAGGCGCGCCGCATGTTTGTCGTCGCGGGCGCGGGCGATCAGGACGACGTCGGGGCGGACGGCCCGCACCGCCTTCACGACCTCGTCCACCTTGGCGGGCGCATCCATGGTCACGACCACCGCCCGGGCCGAGGCAATTCCGCACAGGCCCAGCATCTCCTCGCGGGCGGCGTCCCCGTAGAAGACGTTCGACCCCTCGGCCCGGCCTTTGGCGACGGTGGACGGATCGGCGTCCACGGCGAGGAACCGCTGGTCGTGGGTCAGCAGGATTTCACCGACCAGCCGCCCGACCCGGCCGAAACCGACGATCAGCACCTGGCCGTCCTCGGCCGTGGGGCTGGTCGCCTCGTCCGGAAGATCGGGGCGGCCGGCCTCGACCTGTTTCACCAGACGCGAGGCGATCAGGGCCATCAACGGAATGCTGAAGATGCTGATGGTGGCCGCCAGCATGACCTGCCGCGTGAAGTCGGGCGAGGCGATTCCCTCGACCAGACCGGCGCCGAGGATGACGAAGGCGAACTCGCCCGCCGGCCCGAGGATGAGCGCCGTTTCGATGGCGACGCGGTTGCCCAGCTTCCACGCCCGCGCGGCCGCGTAGATCAGGCCGGCCTTGAGCAGGGTCATCATCGCGGCGAGGCCGAAGACCACGCCGGGGTCGGCGACCACCGCGTCCACATCCAGACCGATGCCAACGCCGACAAAGAAGACCCCGAGCAGCAGACCCTTGAACGGCTCGATCGACAGCTCGACCTCGCGCCGGAACTCGGTCTCGGCCAGCAGCAGGCCGGCGATCAGGGCGCCGAGGCTCATCGACAGGCCGGCGGCCTGGGCGGCGAGGCCGGAACCGACCACGACCAGCAGGCTGGCGGCGACGAACATCTCCTGCCCCTGCCCTCTCGCCTTGGCCTTGGCGACCGACCGGAACAGGGGCCGCAGGACCAGCCGGCCGAGCAGGAAGAGCAGGGCCACACCGACCGCGGCGGGGATGAGGGTGAACAGGGCCGGGCCCAGCACCGTCGGATCGAACTCGCCGGCCGGGGTAGCTCCGTCCTTCACCATGGCGGCGAGGAAGGTGACCGTGATCAGGATCGGGGCGACGGACAAGTCCTGGGCCAGAAGGATGGCGAAGGTCGAACGGCCGGACGTCGTCGAGATGCGGCCGCGCTCGGCCATCACCGGCATGACGACAGCGGTCGAGGACAGGGCCAGACCCATGCCCAGCACCGCCGCGGAAACCAGCGGCTGCCCCATCAGCATGAAGACGGCGCCGAGGCCGACCGTGCAGACGGCGACCTGGGTCAGACCCAGGCCGAAGACCAGCCGGCGCATGGCCTTCAACCGGCTCCACGAAAGCTCGAGGCCGATCATGAACATGAGAAAGGCGACGCCAAGCTCCGAGAGGGAGCGTATCTGTTCGGCGTCCGAAATGGTCAGCCAGGCGAGCCAGGGAACGGTCTCCGCCATACGGCCGAAGCCGTGGGGGCCCAACAGCACGCCCGCCGCGAGAAAGCCGAGAACGGGGCTGATCCTGAGACGGTTGAACAGCGGTACGATCACGCCCGCCGCGGCCAGAAAGACCACCAGATCCTGGTATTCGCCGCCGCCGCCGTGAATCGTCATCGCATCCCCAATGACGCTCAGCCTACAGGCTGAAACGCCGCTCCGTCCGGCTTTCCGTCGCACATGACAAAAAATTCAGGCGACAGCCCGGAACCGGGGCGTAGGGTCCCGGCCGACGCTGTCCACAGAGATGCGAAGTCGAGGGAAACCCCATGAAAAAAATGCTGATCGGCGCCGCGCTCGGCGCCCTGCTTCTGCCCGCCTCGGTGGCGGCCGCCCAGGACCATGAACACGGCTGCATCGACGAGGGCTGCACGGTCTACGAACTGTTCCAGACCCCGCAGGAAGGCGCCACGGTGCTGGGCTATCAGGGCACGGAAGCGCCGCGATACGGGACCTGGGGCTTCGACCTCGCCGGCCGCGACACCTCGGTGAACCCCGGCGACAGCTTCATGCGCTACGCCAACGGCGCCGCGCTGGATCAGATGCAGATCCCGTCGGACCGCACCAGCTATGGCTCGTTCGCCCTGCTGCGCGAACTGTCGGACAACCGCGTCAAGGCGATGATCGACGGTCTGGCCGCGCGCTCCGATCTGACCGCGGGCTCGGACGAACAGAAGATCGCCGACGCCTACCGCTCCTATATGGACGAGGCCCGTATCGAGGCGCTGGACGCCCAGCCGCTGGCCCCCTACCTGGCCGCCATCCGCGCCGCCAACACCCATGAGCTGGCCGCCGTCTACATGGGCGACACCCAGGGCCGCATCGGCGGCTCCATCTTCGGCACCGGCATCACCACCGACCAGAAGGCGCCGACCCGCTACGTCGTTTCGACCGGCCAGTCGGGCCTGGGCCTGCCCAACCGCGACTACTATCTGGAGCAGCGCTGGGCCGAGAAGAAGGCCCTGTACCAGACCTATATCGCGCGCATGCTGGAGATGGCCGGCTGGGAGAACGCCGCCGCGTCCGCCGAAGCCATCCTGGCCTTCGAGACCCGGATCGCCGAGGCGCACTGGACCGCCGCCGAGAACCGGAACCGCGACGAGACCTATAACGAATACACCATCGCCCGCCTGGCCGAGGAGGCTCCCGGCTTCCCGTGGCAGGACTATTACACCGCCGTCGGCGTGGGCGAGGTTCCGCGCCTGATCGTCCGGCAGGACACGGCCATGCCGAAGATCGCCGCCATCTACGCCGAGACGCCGATCGAAGTCATCCAGGCCTGGCAGGCCTTCCACACCGTCGACGACGCCGCACCACGCCTGTCGCGCCGCTTCTCCGACGCCCAGTGGGAGTTCCGCTCGCGCGACCTGAACGGCCAGCCGATGCAGCGCCCCCGCGACAAGCGCGGCATCAGCTTCGCCGAAGGCATGCTGGGCGAGGCCGTCGGCCGCCAGTATGTGGCCGAATATTTCCCCGCCGAGTCCAAGGCCAAGATGGAAGAGCTGGTGGCCAACCTGCGCACCGCCCTGGGCAACCGCATCCAGAACTACAGCTGGATGAGCGCCGAGACGAAGGCGGCGGCCGAGGAGAAGCTGAACAAGTTCACGGTCAAGATCGGCTATCCGAACAAGTGGCGTGACTATTCCGCGCTGGAAATCCGCCCGAACGACCTGTTCGGAAACGCCGAGCGCGCCGGCCTCTTCCAGTGGAACTACCAGCTGAACCGCCTGAACCAGCCGGTCGACAAGACCGAGTGGGGCATGACGCCCCAGACGGTGAACGCCTATTACAACTCGACCAACAACGAGATCGTCTTCCCGGCCGCCATCCTGCAGCCGCCGTTCTTCGATCCGGACGCGGACCCGGCCGTCAACTACGGCGGCATCGGCGGCGTCATCGGCCACGAGATCGGCCACGGCTTCGACGACCAGGGCTCCAAGTCCGACGGCGACGGCGTGCTGCGCAGCTGGTGGACCCCCGAGGACCGGGCCAATTTCGACGGCCTGACCAAGCGTCTGGGCGAACAGTACGCCCAGTTCGAACCGATCCCCGGCTTCACCATCAACCCCGGCCTGACGATGGGCGAGAACATCGGCGACGCCGCCGGCAACGCGGTGGGTCTGGAAGCCTACCACCTGTCGCTGAACGGCCGCCCGGCTCCGGTGATCGACGGCACGACCGGCGACCAGCGCTTCTTCTACGGCTGGGCCCAGGTCTGGCAGTCGAAGATGCGCGACGACTCCCTGCGCAACCAGATCGCCACGGACTCGCACAGCCCCGCCGAGTTCCGCGTCATCGGCCCGGTGCGCAACATCGACGCCTGGTATGAGGCGTTCAACGTCCAGCCGGGTTCGAAATACTACCTCGCCCCGGAAGACCGGGTGCGTATCTGGTAGGGCGTTCCACACGCTGAACGAACGAGGGGTCGGAGCCGAGTGCTCCGGCCCCTTTTTCTTTGCCCTCTCCCTCCCCTTCATGGGGAGGGACGATCGCGCAGCGATCCGGGTGGGGTGCGTCAGTTCTGCAGCCAATGGCGGAGAGTTCGCACTTCCCCACCCGGGCTCGGCTGCGCCTCGCCGTCCCTCCCCACTTCGGGGGAGGGAGAACTGATCTCCAGACGCAAAAAAGCCCGCCGCGGGGGATACATCGCGGCGGGCTTCTTTTCGCTCTTTGACGAGCGGACGTTTCCTCCCCGAAACGCCTCAGTCAATGAATACCCTGTGGAACCAACGGGAATTCCTGGGTTATCGCCGTTAACTCACGAACCTGTGTGTGCGCCTTCGACGATGGCGCGCACGGTTGCGATCAGGTCGCCGCGCGGGACCACGCGCTGACCCGGCCGTTCAGCCTTCCAGGCCTCGTTGTCGGTGACGCCGGCGGCCAGGGCGCGGCCCGCATCCAGGTCCTTTACCGTCACCTGTCCGGCCGCGATTTCGTCCCCGCCGAGGATGACGGCGGCGGGGGCCCCGCGCCGGTCGGCATACTTCATCTGGGCCTTCATGCCCGCCCGGCCGAGGTAGAGTTCGGCGGCGATCCCGGCGTTGCGCAGCTCTGACACCGCATCGAGATAGTGCTGCATGTCGGCGTCCGAGAAGACGATGACGACCACCGGGCCGCGCACGCCGTCCGCCCCGCCGCGGCCCGCCGCCTTGAGCGCCGAGGCCAGACGCGAGACGCCGAACGAGAAGCCCGTGGCGGGCAGCCGCTCGCCGGTGAATCGGGCGACCAGATCGTCGTAGCGCCCGCCGCCGCCGATCGAGCCGAAGCGCACGGCCCGGCCCTTGTCGTCGGTGGTGTCCAGCAGCAGTTCGGCCTCGAACACGGCGCCGGTGTAATACTCGAGCCCGCGCACGATGGTCGGATCGAAACGCACCGCCTCCTGCCCGACCTTCATGGCGTTGAGCGCCGCGTCGATGGCGGCCAGTTCGTTCAGGGCCCCCTCGCCGATCTCGCCCAGACCGCCGGCCTTCGCCACGGCGTCGAGCGTCTGCGCCCGCGTCAGGCCCTCGGTCCCGACCGAGGCGAGGAAGCCTTCGATGGTCGCGATCACGCCGGACGGCAGTTTCGCCCCCTTGGTGTAGTCGCCCGACTCGTCCAGCCGGCCCTCGCCCAGCAGGGCGGCGACGCCCTCCCAGCCCAGACGGTCGAATTTGTCGATAGCGCGCAAGGCGGTCAGCTTCTGACCGGCGTCCTCGATCCCGCCCGCGGCGAACAGGCCGTCGAACAGCTTGCGGTTCGAGACCCGGACCACGGCCTGACCGGCGTCGAGCCCGGCGGCGCGCAGACCCTCGCAGGCCATGGCGATGATCTCGGCGTCGGCCTCGGGCCGGTCAGAGCCGACGGTGTCGGCGTCGCACTGGACGAATTCGCGGAAGCGGCCGGGGCCGGGCTTCTCGTTGCGCCACACGGGACCGAAGGCGTAGCGGCGGAACGGCTTGGGCAGGGTCTCCCATCCCTGCGCCGCGAACCGGGCCAGCGGCGCGGTCAGGTCGTAGCGCAGCGCCATCCACTGTTCGTCGTCGTCCTGCAGGGCGAAGACGCCCTCGTTCGGACGGTCNGCGAACCGGGCCAGCGGCGCGGTCAGGTCGTAGCGCAGCGCCATCCACTGTTCGTCGTCGTCCTGCAGGGCGAAGACGCCCTCGTTCGGACGGTCGGCGTCGGGCAGGAATTTGCCCAAGGCGTCGGCGTATTCGAAGGCGCCGGTCTCCAGCGGCTCGAAGCCCCAGCGCTCATAGACCTCGGACACGCGCGCCACGAGGCGGCGCTCGGCGGTCAGGTCCGCGCCTCGGCGGTCGGCGAATCCGCGCGGATTGCGGGCTTCGGGGCGGATCGGCGTGTCGGTGCTCATGCCGCGCCGCTTAAGCCATCACCCGCCCCCCGGCAACGTTCAGGGCAACGCTCAGGCAGCGACCGGGGCCGCGGCGGGTTTGCGGATCGGCACCATCCGTCCGTAGGTCAGGCAGCGCCACACCCACTCCAGCGGTCCCATGCTGAACGCGGACAGCCACAGCGGCGACCAGATCAGCTGAGCGATCCAGACGCCGATCACCACCATCCACATCTCGGCCGGGCTGTGCGAGCCGAACCACATGGGGCCCCAGGGCGCATAGTAGAGGGTGACCATGATCAGGGTCTGGGTTAGATAGTTGGTGAAGGCCATGCGGCCGACCGGCGCGAAGACCGCGGTCAGCACCCGCAGCCCGAACCGGTTTATCAGGATCAGGACGCTGGCGTAGAACAGGGTGATCAGGGGCGCCATGCCGCCGGCGGCGGCGGCCAGGCCGTTGGTGGAGTCGGTCCCCTTGGGCGCCATCGCCTCCTGCCAGCCGAACCAGGCGAAGGCCGCCAGATTGGCGCCGCCGAGCGCGATGACCAGCAGATAGGTCCAGAGCGGCGACCGGCCCGAGAAATAGCCCGACTTGAACAGGCCCAGCCCGAGCAGCATCAACGGCACGGTGACGGGGATCAGGAACGGGCTGGCCATCAGCTGGAAGGTCGCCCAGGTCTCGAGGTTCGCCAGCAGGCCCGAGGGCCAGCCGGCGCGGTAGAGATCGATCGTGGCCTGGATGGCGGCGGGATCCATGGCCGGCATCCCGGCCTTCATCTGTTCCGCGTATTCCGCGGGCATGTTGGCCATGCCCCAATAGCCGGCCGTCGCGACGAGGCCCCACAGCAGGGTGATCGACCCGCCGACCCACAGCAGGCGGCGCGCGCTCCACGAGCGCATCAGCATCACCAGCAGGCCGCAGTAGGCGTAGTGGAACAGGATGTCGCCGTACCAGAAGACCGCGCCATGGATCAGGCCGATCAGCCCCAGCCACAACAGGCGGCGGCGCAGCAGCGGACCGCGGTTATCATCGAACCGCTCGCCGCCGACCAGAAAGACCGACACGCCGAACAGCATGGTGAACAGGCTGCGCATCTTGTCGGAGAAGAAGACGTCGGTGACCCACATGCCGATGTGATCGGCCTGGGTGAGCACGCCTGGGGGCGCACCCTCGGACATGGTCAGCTGGTAGGGCCAGGCGAAGGCGATGGCGTTGACGGCGAGAATGCCGAGGATGGCCCAGCCGCGCAGCACATCCAGATTGTAGATGCGGTCCTTCGGCCGGACGGGCTCGAGCGCGGGCGCGGCCCGCGGCGCGGATTCAATGTCGACTGCAGCCATGATTTTCCCCCGTCCCGGCGGGCGTCACAGTGGCGGAAGCGGCGATATCTGGAAACTGAATTCGCCGTAACCGGCGGCCCCGTCAGTCCGGGTCGCGGTCGCGCATGACGCCCAGACGGTCGCGGACCTCGGGCTGCGGCATGAAGGCGATGAAGGCCGCGCAGAGACCGGCCCACAGGGCGTAGCTGACGCCCAGCAGGACCGCGATCGGCAGGCCGCCGACGCCGTAGATCAGAAGCGTGGTCTCGGTCGCGCCCGCCGCCTGGGCGATGCCCCCGGCCTCGAACCAGCCGACGATCGACACGATCAGGGCCAGCGCGCCCTGAAGCCCCGCCGCCAGCAGGCCGCCGTAGAACATGAAGCGCCAGACGACGCCCAGCCGGGTCGAGGGACGGCCGGTCATATCGCGCTCGCGACCCAGCAGCCACAGACCGCCGGGCACCGCCGCGAAGCCGATGACCAGAACGACCAGACGCCAGTCCATCTCGAGACTGGGCAGCCAGTTCTGGGGCGGCCAGACGAGCAGGGTGATGACCAGCGGGGGCCAGAGCGCCCCGGCCAACGCCGCCAGCACGATGCGCTGCGGTTCGCGCCGCCACGCGACGCGCTGCTGACCCGGGAAGTCTTCCGGCTTTTCGAGCGTCGGGAGCATCATCGGGTCGGCGCCGGTTCCGGGCCGGAATAGTCGTAGAAGCCGCGCCCGGACTTGCGCCCCAGCCAGCCGGCCTCGACGTATTTCACCAGCAGCGGACAGGGCCGGTATTTGCTGTCGGCCAGGCCGTCATAGAGCACGTTCATGATGGCCAGGACGACGTCCAGCCCCATGAAGTCCGCCAGCTCCAGCGGCCCCATCGGATGGTTGGCGCCCAGCTTCAGCGCCTTGTCGATCGAGGCCACGTTGCCCACGCCCTCGTAAAGCACATAGACCGCCTCATTGATCATCGGCACCAGGATGCGGTTGACGATGAAGGCGGGGAAGTCCTCGGAATTGGTCGTCGTCTTGCCCAGCGACTCCGCGAAGGCGACGGCGGCGTCATAGGTCTGGGCCGAGGTGGCGATGCCGCGGATGATCTCGACCAGTTTCATCACCGGCGCCGGCTTCATGAAATGCAGGCCGATGAAGCGCTCGGGCCGGTCGGTGGCCGAGGCCAGCCGGGTGATCGAGATCGACGAGGTGTTCGACGCCAGCAGGGTGTCGGCCCCCAGATGCGGGGTCAGGTCGGCGAGGATGGATTTCTTGGCCGCCTCGTCCTCGATCGCGGCCTCGATGACCAGGTCGGCTTTCGCCGCGGCGGCGAGGGAGGGGGCGGCGGAGATGCGCGCCAGGGCGGCGTCGGCGGCGGTCTGGTCAATCAGGCCGCGCGCGACCTGGCGTGCAAGGCTGGCGGCGATAGCCCCTTGGGCTTGCGGCACGCGATCGGCGGCGGCGTCGTACAGCAGCACCTGATAGCCGCCCACGGCCACCGCCTGGGCGATGCCTGCGCCCATCTGGCCTGCGCCGACGATGGCGACGGAACGGATCGTGGTCATGAAGTCCGGTTGGCTGGCGGGCGCTGGGCCCGGTCGGAGCGGCACCTTAGGACCCTCGCCGGACGGCGCAAGGCCGGAAGCGAGGGTCGGTGAGGAACGGGTGAAGGCGTGTCGCGGCGGTCGCGCCTATCCCAGCATCTGGATCAGGATCGGCGCGGTCAGCCGGTTGAACAGGATCTTGAGGAAATTGATCAACAGCAGGACGACGATCGGAGAGATGTCGATCCCGCCCAGCGGCGGAATGACCTTGCGGAACGGCTCGAGGATCGGCGTGGTGATCCGGTCGAGGAAGTCGGCCAGCTGGGCGACGAACTGGTTGCGGCGGTTGATCACGTCGAAGGCGAACAGCCAGCTGAAGATGGCCGACAGGATGATCGCCCAGGTCATGAGCGACAGGATCGTATTAACCAGCCAGACGATGGCGTAACCCATGAAGGGACTCCGGAAACCGATTGAGCCCCGCTTCTAGCGTGGCCGCGCCCCACGTCCAACGATTACGGCGCCGCAGGGCTCCGCTCCGGACCGACCCGGCTCAACCCCGTTGACACTCCGGCCCCGCCCCTCGTATGTCGCCGGCTCGCCTGCGCCCCACTGACCGTGGGACAAGGGGGGCCGTAGCTCAGTTGGTAGAGCGCGTCGTTCGCAATGACGAGGTCAGGGGTTCGACTCCCCTCGGCTCCACCAGGCGCTCCACAGAGCGTCTCAGGCTTGGCGATATCCACGACAGCTCCCTGAACCGAACCGCGGGCGCGCAGGCCGTTGGAAAAAATCCGGCCCCGCACTGGGGCGGGACCGGTCAGTTTCATCGGGGACCCGGGGAGAGGAATCGGGCCGCCGGCAGTGCGAAGGACGGCTCCCTGCCGCTGGAATGTCGCGGTGACCGGGCTGGAAGCAGGGTCGAAGGGGCGGAATTCGTCCGGCGCATCCCGACCATGTCGGTCCGCGAAGCGCCGGGGTATCGGGCGCCCACGCTATGCGGCCGTCGCAGGCCCCTGAGAAAACTTCGCGGGTTCTCCCTGATCCGCATGGCCGCGTGCGGGCCCGGCGCCTAGGCCCGGATCAGGTTGTGCTTGATCGCGAAGCGCACGAACTCGGCGGCGCGGCGGACGCCGGCCTTGCGCATGGCCGCGGCGCGGTGGCTTTCCACGGTCTTGATGCTGATGCCCAGCTTCCGGGCGATCTGTTTGCTGCTGCAGCCCTCGGCGATCAGCTGCGCGACCTCGAGCTCGCGAAGGGTGAAGGTTTCCAGGCGCGACCGGGTGCGCTCGTGGACCGTCGCGTCCAGCAGCATCTCGGCGATGACCGGAGAGAAATACGGACGGTGCACGGCCAGAGCGCCGATCGCGGCGACCAGCTGGGCCTCGCCCTCGGTCTTGAGAAGATAGCCGCGGGCGCCGGCCGCCAGCCCTCCGGCGACCGTCTCGTCGTCGTCGTGCATGGTGAACAGCAGCACTTCCGTGGCCGGAAGCAGCTGCCGGATCTGACGGGTGACGGCCATGCCGTTCAGGCCGGGCATGGAGACATCCAGCACGACGACGTTCGGCTGCTGTTCCTGCGCCAGGGCCAGAATCGCGGAGCCTTCGCTCGCCTCGCCGCAGACTTCCCAGCCGGGTTGGTTCGCCACAACGTCCCGCACGCCCCGACGCACAATCTCATGATCGTCCGCGATCAGGACGCGCAGCATTCCAGCCCTCCCCAGTCTCAGTGATCAAGATACGGAAAAGTCACCACCTAGTATATAAGTTGAACTACTGATATGAACTTCCTGAGGTTGATGCGGGACTTGGGCTGGATATCGGCACGGTAGCGCACACCATCGCCTTACTATTGCTTCGGAAATCAGTATTTCTCTGACCGAGTCTCGATATGGGCCATATTTAGCCATGATGCCGGCGGGCGACCCTGGTCGTTACGTCGAACCGGCTGAAGGAGACTGGATTCTCGGCCTCGGCGCCCCGCTGGCTGTCGTGGCGGACGAAGGGGAAGGCCCTCGCTTCACCCGGATCAGCGCCGGCTTCCTGCAGGCGATGGGATGGACCCGGGCCGAGGCCGCCGGACGAACACTGGAGCAATTGCTCCCGCCGGATGCGTGGCTGGTCCTGAGCAACGCCTTCCACCGCGCGATTGAAGGGCGGGGCCCGGTGGAGGCGACCGCGCCGATCCGCCGTTCACATTACAAGACCTCCCCGACCTCCTTCAGGCTTCAGTCCATGCCGGGCGGGGCCGTGGTCGAGATCATCTCCCCGGCCGAACACCGGGACGGCGCCGTCGGCTGGCGACGGGTTCTGTTCCAGCATCTCAATCTGATGGGATCGGGCGCGGCGGCCATCTATGACCGCTCGCCGACCGTGGCGGCCGACGTCGCGACCCTGCTGGGGTACGCGGAAGACGCGTCGCCCGCCGAGGCCGATCTGATCCATCCCCAGGACGCTCCGCGCCTCGACGCGCACAGACGCCGGCTGGCGGCGGCGGACGAAGGCTATATCGCCCGCGTGACGACGCGGATGCGCCATGCGGACGGCGACTGGCGGTGGATCGAAATCCGCGAGGAGGTGCTGAACCGGACGCTCGACGGGGCCATGGGCCAGGTCCTCGGCTTCGCCATCGACGTCAGCGAGCACCACGCCCTGCTGGAGGCCGCGCACCGGCAGTCGCTGGCGGTGATGCATGCCGAGACCGAGGAACGGCGGCGGATCGCCCGGGAACTGCATGACACCATGGCCCAGTATCTGGTCGTCATCGACCTGGCCCTGTCGCGTCTGGAGCGGACTGCGGCGGCCCCGCTTCCGGACGAGCCCGTGGGGGATATCCGGCAGGCTTTGAAGGCCGCCCACGAGGAGGTGCGCAGTTTCTCCTGGTTGCTTCATCCACCCGATATCGAACGGCTGGGCCTGTCCCGCGCGATCGAGAAATTCGGCGCGGGCTTCGGCGCGCGCACCGGACTGTCGGTCGTGACCGAAACCGGAGAGTTGCCGAACCTGTCCTCGGCGTCCGAGCTGACGCTGTTCCGGATCACGCAGGAAGCGCTGATGAACGTCCATCGGCACGCCCGGGCGACCGAGGTCCATATCCTGTTGAAACCGTCGTCCGCCGCGACCGTCAGTCTGGACGTGATCGACAACGGGGTCGGACTGGCCGGCGCCAACCTGGACCCGACGTCCGGCGAAGGCGTCGGGGTCGGCCTGTCGGGCATGAAGGCGCGCGTCGAACGCCTTTCCGGAACCATGGCCGTCATGCCGGGCAAGACGGGCTTCCACCTGCGGGTTTCCCTGCCGGTCGAGGGTGCGCCCAAGGCCGGGCCCAAAGCGGGACCCAGGGCGCGGCGACGCCGGCGCGCGGCGGGCGATCAGGACGCGCCGCCTTCTGCGGATGGTCAGTGAGCGCAGGCCGCCCGGCCCATCCGCCTCGCCGCCACTCTGGCCAGTCCGCCGCCACGCTCGTATAGGCGTGCGCCGCTTCGAGCGCGGCGACTGAAAGAGATTCATGCGCGCGGACGATCGCGATCACACGGCGGAGGCAGGCGCGCTCCGCGTCGCAGCCCTGTACCGGTTCGCGGCCATCGCCGATTGCGAGGCGGTGCGCGAGCGGCTGGAAGGTCTGTGCCGGCCCGAGGTGCGCGGCACGCTGCTGGTCGCCCATGAGGGCCTGAACGGGACCATCGCCGGTCCGGCGGAGGCGATCGAACGGGTGCTTTCCAGCATCCGCGCCCTGCCCGGCTTTGCAAGCCTGGACGTGAAATATGCGACGGCGGAGAAGATGCCGTTCCATCGCCTGAAGGTGCGGATCAAGCCCGAGATCGTCACCATGGGCCAGCCGGACCTCGACCCGTCCGACGCCGGAACCTATGTCGCCCCCGCCGACTGGAACGCCCTGATCCGCGATCCCGCGACGGTCGTGATCGACACCCGCAACGACTATGAGGCGGCGGTCGGCGCGTTCGAGGGGGCGGTTCAGCCCAATACGCGCGGGTTCCGCGACTTCCCCGACTGGTTCCGGACGGAGGGCCGCGCCCTGCTGGATGGGCCCAACCCACCCAAGGTGGCCATGTACTGCACCGGCGGCATCCGCTGCGAGAAGGCGACCGCCTTCCTCAAGGCCGAAGGGGTTCAGGACGTCTTCCATCTTGAGGGCGGCATCCTGCGCTATCTGGAAACGACGCCCGAGACCGACAGCCTGTGGCGGGGCGAATGCTTCGTCTTCGATGAGCGCGTCGCCGTCGGCCACGGATTGACGCCCGGCAGCCACAGCCTTTGCCGGGGCTGCCGGATGCCGGTCAGCGAAGCGGGGCGCCGGTCGCCGCGCTATGTCGAGGGCGTGGCCTGCGACCGCTGCGCCGGCAGCCGCACCGAGGCGGACCGGGCGCGCTATCTGGAACGCGCGAAACAGGTGGAGATCGCGGACCGGCGCGGTGTGGTCCACATCGGGGCCGTGCAGACGCCGCCCGAGGATCAGGGCCCGGACTGACCTACTGGTCCTCGTCGAATTTGCGTTCGACCAGATCCGAGAGCGCGGCCACCGCGGCCTCGGCTTCGGGGCCCTCGCCCCTGATCTCGATGCCGCAGCCGTTGCCGGCGCCCAGCATCAGCAGCCCCATGATCGACAGGGCGTTCACGGTCACGCCGTCGCGGGTGACCTCGACCTCGGCGTCGAAGCTGGAGGCCAGTTTGACGAATTTGGCCGAGGCGCGGGCGTGAAGGCCCCGGGTGTTGCAGATGTTCGCCGTAGCCGTGACCGTCATTTCTCGCCCTGCAGCACCCAGCTGGCGACCGAGATGTATTTCCGACCCGCGTCCTGGGCGTGGGCCACACAGGATTCCAGCGGTTCGCGGCCCCGCACGCTGGCCAGTTTGATCAGCATCGGCAGGTTCAGCCCGGCGATGACCTCGGCGTGGGTTTCTTCCATCACCGAAATGGCCAGGTTGGAGGGCGTGCCGCCGAACATGTCAGTCAGCAGGATGACGCCGTCGCCGTCGTTGACTGCATTGGCGGCGTCGACGATGTCGCGCCGGCGGCGCTCCATGTCGTCCTCGGGCCCGATGCAGATGGCCGCGACCCCGCGCTGCGGGCCCACGACGTGCTCCATGGCCGCCAGAAATTCCGAGGCCAGTCCCCCGTGGGTGACGATCACCAGCCCGATCATGACGGTATAACCAAAGCTCACGCCCCGCGTCCGACAGCCCTTGAGCTTGCCGCAAGCCGGGCGGAATAGCCCAAGTCCGCGCCGGGTTAAAGCGGGCTGGTCAGCAGTGTGACCTTTTCGACCGCCGAGGGTTCGAATCCGCACAGCCGGACCACGGGCAGCGGAACCCCGGCGATGATGGTGTTTTGGGGCTCCGGCAGGCGTTCGACCGGGTCTGTCGACAACTCCACAGCCAGCACCAGCCGGACCAGATCCAGCGCGCAGGCCGGGACGACACCCACGCCCCGCGCCTCGATGCGGCCCGCGATCGTCGGCGGGCACGTGGCGTACAGGGCCCCGCCCGAAGCGAAGACGTGGGCGTAGTCGTCGGCCACCAGCCGCCAGCCCTGACCGATCAGCCGCAGGGCGAGGTCGCTCTTGCCCGCGCCGGACGCGCCGGTGATCAGAACCCCGCGCCAGCCCGAGGCCGGGGTCCAGCGCGCCGCGACCGTGCCATGCAGGGGCTGGCCGCTCATCCGCGGCGTCCGATAAAGGTCAGCGGCAGGGCGACCTCGAACCGGGCGCCGACGACCGCGCCATGCCCGTCCATCCGGTTTTCCGCCCGGATCGCGCCGCCGTGGGCCTCGACGATCTGACGGGCGATCGACAGGCCGAGGCCGGAGTTGGCCCCGAACGCCGTGCCCTTGGGCCGCGAGGTGTAGAATCGCTGGAAGACGGTCTCCAGGTTCTCGGGCGGAATGCCCGGGCCGTCGTCGTCGATCTGCACCCGGGCGGGGTGTTCGGCGTCAGCCGCCTCGCGGGACAGCGTCACCCGCACCTCGCCCTCGGCGGGGCTGAACGAGCGGGCGTTGTCGATCAGATTGCGGAAGACCTGCCCCAGGGGCCCGTCGCGGCCGACAACAAGGATATGGTCGCCGGTCGGCGCCGCGAAGACGATGCGGGGCTCGCCCGGTTTCCGCCCCGCCTCGTACACCCCGACGATCTCGGTCAGCAGGGTGGTCAGGTCCAGCGTCCGGGGCCGGTCCCGGGCCAGTTCGGCGTCGAGCCGCGAGGCGTTGGAGATGTCGGTGATCAGCCGATCCAGCCGCCGCACGTCCTGCTGCAGCAGGGCCGTCAGCTTCTCGCGCTGGGCCTCGGTCTTCACCAGCGGCAGGGTCTCCAGCGCCGACCGGATCGAGGTCAGCGGGTTCTTGATCTCGTGCGAGACATCGGCGGCGAACCGTTCAATGGCGTCCATCCGGTCCGACAGGGTCTCTGTCATGGTCTCCAGCGAGCGGGCCAGATCGCCGATCTCGTCCTTGCGGCCCTCCAGATCAGGCAGGGAGATAGCGCGGGCGCGCTGCAGCCGGACCTCGTCGGCCGCCGCCGACAGCCGCATAACCGGCCGGGCCACGAACAGGTGCATCAGCAGCGAGCCGAGCAGGTTCACGAACAAGGCCACCAGGGCGAAGGGCATCAGGGCGCGGCGCTGGGCGGCCAAGGTCTCGTCGACGTCGCCGGCCTCCAGCGTCAGCACGCCCAGCACCTGCTGGACGTGGCGCACCGGAATGGAAACCGAGACCACGCGGTCGCCGTTCTCCGATCGGCGCAGGCCGGACTGGACGTCCCCGTCGAGCGCCGCCTCCACCTCGGCCGCCAGGGCCGCCCGGGCGTCAGCCAGTTTCGCCTCGTCGCGCGCCCGATCCTTCGCGTCGTCCTCATCCACGGGCGTTCCCGCGGGCCGGGCCGGCGGCAGCGCCTGGCCCGGGATCGCCTCTGTCACCTCGTAGCTGTCCGCGACGGGAATGCCGTCGATGTCGAACAGCCGCGCACGCTGGCCCGCCGGAATGAAGTTATCGCGCAGCCAGCGGCTGGCCTCGACATAGTCAAGCGAAGGGGTCGGCGATCCGCGCGTGACGCCGATCTGGGGCTCGCCGAGCACCCTCACGAGGAGTTCGCCCTGCGCAATCAGGGTCTCCTGACGCGCCTTCGTCAGGGCGCTCTGCCACTCGTTCAGCAGCAGGGCCCCGACAAACAGGATCAGCAGGCTGAGCAGGTTCAGGGCCAGGATCAGGCCGCCGAGCCGCGACCCCCCGAAGCGTTTCAACGGGCGGCGCGGTTCGTCGTCTCCCGGCGGGAGCGGATCAGCTTTCGCGATAGCGGTATCCAACGCCATACAGGGTCTCGATGGCGTCGAACTCGGGGTCGACAACCCGGAACTTCTTCCGCATCCGCTTGACGTGGCTGTCGATGGTGCGGTCGTCGACATAGACCTGGTCGTCGTAGGCGGCGTCCATCAGGTTGTCGCGGCTCTTCACGAAGCCGGGGCGCTGGGCCAGCGCCTGCAACAGCAGGAATTCGGTGACGGTCAGCTTGACCGGCTTGCCCTCCCAGGTGCTCTCGTGGCGGGCCGGGTCCATCGACAGCTTGCCGCGCTTGATGGCCTTGGAGGCGTTCTCACCCGTCGGTTCGGGCTCGCCGCCGTCGGCGCCGGTGCGGCGCAGCAGGGCCTTGACCCGTTCGATCAGCAGACGCTGGCTGAAGGGTTTGTGGATGTAGTCGTCGGCGCCCAGGTTGAAGCCCAGAATCTCGTCGATCTCCTCGTCCCGCGAGGTCAGCATGATGACGGGAATCTGCGAGGTCTGGCGCAGGCGGCGCAGCACCTCCATCCCGTCCATGCGGGGCATCTTCACGTCGAGGATGGCCAGATCCGGCGGACTGGCCTCCAACGCCTCAAGCCCGGCCGCCCCGTCATGATAGGCCGTGATCTTGTGGCCGTGGCTTTCCAGCGCCAGCGAGACGGAGGCGACGATGTTCTCGTCGTCGTCGACCAGGGTGATATTGGCCAAAGGCGGTCTCCTTGCAGGCTTCTCGTTCGTCGTTCGCAGTCTCAACGCACGCCAAGCGTTACCGTTCTAATCCATCATTGTCGGGGACCGGTCGACCGAAATCCCGACGGCAAGGTCTCAAGATGGGGCCGGTCGCCACAATTGACAACGAAACCCCGCCTTAAAGCCTTTGCCCCATCATGGACGGGAATAGTTAGAGCGTTTTGATGGCCGGTTCCGTCCACTACGAAGTTTACATACGAAAGACGGCGCCCGCGCCCTGGGCCCTCCAGATGGCGACGGAGGACCGCACCGTAGCGGTCCAGGCCGCCGAGGACATGCTGGCCGACCACCGCGCGGCGGCCGTGCGGGTGACGAAAGAGACCCTCGATCCGGACACCATGGAGTTCGCCAGCTCGACGGTCCTGACCCGCGGCGCGCCCGAGGTGAAGCGGAAACGGGTCATCCCCGAGGAGGAAAGCGGCCCCCGCTGCAATGTCCCGCAGGATTTCTACAACCCGCAGGCGCGCGAGACGATCGGCCGGGTTCTCGAGGACTGGCTGAGCCGTCAGGGCGTCACCGCCTTCGAATTGCTGCACCGTCCCGATCTGGCGGAAAAGCTGGAAGCCTCGGGCGTCGAGCTGCAGCACGCCGTCCAGAAGGTGGCTGTGCCGGAAAGCCAGGCGGTGGGTCAGCCGGTTCACGATCTGATGCGTCACTATCAGAAGCTGACCGGCAAGGCCCTTGAGCGTGTCATCGCCGCAGGCCGCCGGGGGCAGTTCCCCAATCTGGAAGACCATTCCCTCGCCGATCTTGCGCACAGGCTGGAGGGCCAGCCCGAACGCGCCTTCATCATGGGCGGAGTCGTGTCGTGCGCCCTGACCGGGCTGCGGGGGGGCCGTGTGCGGCTGGACCGGCTGATGGACCTGGCCGATCGCGCGCCGATGGACGGTCACCCGCGCGCCATGGTGCTGGTCCCCATCGAGCAGATCCTGTGCGAGATGATGGCCGCGCGCACCAATCTGTCGGACATCCTGGGACCGGCGCTCGATCAGGGCGCCTCCATGGCGGCCGTGGTGCGGATGGTCGCGCCCAACGAGATCGCCGCCCTGATCCGCACGGACGCGCGGATGGCCCTGCAGATGCCGAACGTCGAAGGCCCGGCCGTCCGGCTGGGCGCGCGGCTCGAGGCGGGAGAGTTTCCCCTGCTCGCCGCCGCCCTCGCGCGGATGGTGCTGCGCGAACTCATGAGCCCCCGGCGCCTGCGCCCCAACGACGCCGCCGGCGAGATCGACATCCTGCGCACCCTGGCCATGGCGCTGACGGTCACCGCCGGCCGCCTGCTGACGCTGGAAGAGGTCCAGAACGCCTTCAACGAGCGCTCCAAGTCCATCGTCACCGCCGATTTCGTCGGCGCCTACGCCAAGACCTGCACCACCGTGCTGTGCGAGGCCGAGGCCCTGACCCGGCTGTGCGAAAACGTCACCGGCACGGCCAACAAGCGGTCGGCGGCCCGCTGGCTGTCAGCCTGCGTCGGTTCGCTGCGGTTCGAGACCGAGATGCGCGCCAGCGCCGTCGGCCAGACCGCGGCGCACAAGCTGGGAGTCCTCGCCAACCTGCAGCGCGCCGTGCACACCTGCGGCCTGAACGACCGCGACGACGCGGAGATTTCTGCCGCCATCGGCGCGGTGGGTGGAACGGTCGAGCGGGAGGCGAAGATCGTAACCATGCTGGCGCGCTCGCCCGCGCCCCTGCCGAACAAATTGTCCGCCCTCCTGCGCATGGCCGCCGGTGAAACCGCGCCGATCGGTCCGGCCGCCGACCGGGCGAAGGCCGAGGCGGTCAAGCTGTTCCGCGCGCCCCAGTCCCGCGCGACCCTGTCGACCACGCCCGAAGCCCTCGCCCCGCTGAAGGGGCTGATGAGGGCCGCCGGCCTGGCCGCCTAGGGGGTTTGGCCGCCTAGAGGATGAACCGGCTCAGGTCGGCGTCGCGGGACAGGTCGCCGACCAGCTCCCGGACCTTCGGCCCGTCGAAGGCGACGGTCTGACCGGTCAGGTCCGAGGCCTTGAAACTGGTCTCCTCCAGCACCCGTTCGATTACCGTCACCAGCCGTCGCGCGCCGATGTTCTCGACCGCGCCATTGGCCGCCACCGCCGCATCGGCCATGGCCTCGACCGCGTCGGGGGTGAAGGTCAGGGTGACGTTCTCGGTGGCCAGCAGGGCCTGGTTCTGGCGGATCAGATTGGCCTCGGGCTCGGTCAGGATGCGCACGAAGTCGTCGCGCGTCAGGGCCTTCAACTCGACCCGGATCGGCAGCCGGCCCTGCAGCTCGGGCAGCAGGTCCGACGGCTTGGCGACGTGGAAGGCGCCCGAGGCGATGAACAGGACATGGTCGGACTTCACCGGCCCGTATTTGGTCGAGACCGTCGTGCCCTCGATCAGCGGCAGCAGGTCGCGCTGGACCCCCTCGCGCGACACGTCGCCGCCCGAGCGGTCGGAACGGCCGGCCACCTTGTCGATCTCGTCGATGAAGACGATGCCCTCGTTCTCGGCCAGCTGCATCGCCTCGGTGGTCAGGCTTTCCTGATCCAGCAGCTTGTCGCTTTCCTCGGTGACCAGCGGCGCCACCGCGTCGCGCACCGTCAGCTTGGCGGTCTTCGTCCGCCCGCCGCCCAGCTTGCCCAGCATTTCCGACAGATTGATCATGCCGACATTGCCGCCGCCGGGGAGATCCAGCCCCTGCATCGGCGAGGCCGTGTCGGCCAGGGTGATCTCGATCTCCTTGTCGTCCATCTCGCCGGCGCGCAGCTTCTTGCGGAAGCTTTCGCGCGTGGCGGGCTGCGATCCGGGACCGACGAGGGCGTCGAGAATGCGTTCCTCCGCCTGGCCCTCGGCCTTGGCCTTCACCCCGGCGCGGCGCTTGTCGCGCACCATCACCAGCGCCGCCTCGACGAGGTCGCGCATGATCTGGTCGACGTCGCGGCCGACATAACCGACCTCTGTGAACTTGGTGGCCTCGACCTTGAGGAAGGGCGAGCCGGCCAGCCGGGCCAGACGTCGGGCGATCTCGGTCTTGCCGACGCCCGTGGGGCCGATCATCAGGATGTTCTTGGGCGTCACCTCGTCGCGCAGGTCGTCGGGCACGCGCTTGCGCCGCCAGCGGTTGCGCAGGGCCACGGCGACGGCGCGCTTGGCGTCGTGCTGGCCGACGATGAAACGGTCCAGTTCGGAGACGATTTCGCGGGGAGAGAGGTCGGTCATGAAGCGCACATGGTGCGGCGCTGCGCGATTGGGGAGGGGTGGTGCGTCACGAAGGGCGCAATCCTCCGTTCCGCAACCCTTCCATGAGACCGCCCCTGAAGCCTCAGCCCGCGGCGGGAACCGAAGACAGCGGCGGCGGAGGCGGCGGCGGGTTCGGGACCAGCTGGGCCAGCACGATCTTCCAGCCGTCGGTCTGCCTCTGCCACATGCGGACATAAAAGCCGGTGCGCGCCTCTCCATTGCGGGTCCAGGCCGCCGCGCCATAGGTCCAGGCCATGTCGCCTGCGGTCGAGGCGCCGCCTCCCTCGGTGGGACCGAAGCGGAAGGTTGTCGGCCAGGCGGAAAGCGCCTCGGCGAAGGCCTCCCGGCCGATCGCGGGCGGCCGCGGGGCGACATACAGTCGCCCGTTGTCAGCCATGGCGGCCAGATAGGCGGCCTTCTGGTCGGTGCTTGCCGCCTCGGCGAGTTCGGCCTCGCGGGCCCTCACCTCGGCCATGGTGGCCTCGGTCGACTGGCGCCGCTCGATGCCGGCAGGCAGGATTTCCGGCTCCGTTTCAGGTCCCGGCACATCGGCGGCGGTCGAACCCGAGCCGCCGTCATAGACCCATTTCCATGAGCCGTCGGCCTGACGGTTCCAGACGGTGAAATACTGGCCGGTCCGACGTCCGCCCAGCTTCACGCCGCCGGTGCTGAAGCCGAAATCGCCCGAGTGCGAGGCGCCTGCGAAATTCGGCCACCACTCCAGCAGAGGTTCGTCCGCGGGGCGCGGGCGGTCCGGATAGGCCACGCTGACCGGCTGCGCCTGACCGTCGCCAATGATGATTGCGTCCGGCGTCGACCATTTGTTGAAACTGCCCGCGATGCCCATCGACGGCGCATCGCCGGCGAAGGCCCGCTCGGCGGCGACAACCTCCGTTGCAGCAGCGGCCGCCGCCTCGGGCGACCGCACGCCGGTTCCGGCCTCCGTCGGCGCGAAGGCGAGCGTCAGGGTCATCAGGGCGTGAAGCATGCGGGGTCTCCTGCCCGAACAGGAGATCACAAACCGCCGCCTGTCAGCTTAATTCGCCCGGAACCCGCCCGGTCGCGACGAAGACAGTCCGGAGCCTTCAGTCGAGTGTTTCGACGGTCAGATTGCCGTTGGTGTAGACGCAGATGTCCGCGGCGATCGCCATGGCGCGTCGGGCGATCTGTTCGGCGTCCATGTCCGTGTGGTCGATCAGGGCGCGCGCGGCCGACAGGGCGAAATTGCCGCCGGACCCCACCGCCGCCACGCCATGCTCGGGCTCCAGCACGTCGCCGACGCCGGTCACGGTGAAGATCGAGCTCTTGTCCGCGACCAGCAGCATGGCCTCAAGCCGGCGGAGATAGCGGTCGGTTCGCCAGTCCTTGGCCAGGTCGACGCAGGCCCGGGCCAGCTGGTCGGGATACTGCTCCAGCTTGGCTTCCAGCCGCTCGATCAGGGTGAAGGCGTCGGCCGTGGCGCCGGCGAAACCCGCCAGCACCTTGCCGCCGGCCAGGACGCGGACCTTGCGCGCCGCGCCCTTGACGATGGTCGGCCCCATGGAGACCTGGCCGTCGCCGGCGATCACCGTGCGGCCGTCCTTTCGCACCGCCAGAATGGTGGTGCCGTGCCAGTCGGGAAAGTTGGATGCGTCGTTAGCCATCCGTTGCAGATGGCGACCGAAATACGGCGCGGCAAGCCGGAAGGATCGAAAATACAACGGCCCTGCCGAGCCATAATATTACCAATCTAATCCATTATAACGCCAAACCATTCCCCATATTCGGCCATATAAGGGAGACGGCGTGCTTCACCGCGTCATCTATGCCAGCGAAGCCGTCGGCGCGACCGGCGTGTCCACGCTGTCGATCGCCCAGATTCTGGGCGCCGCCGAGAGCAATAACCGGCGCGATCACATCACCAGCTGCGTGATGTTCCATCAGGGACATATCCTTCAGGCCATCGAGGGCTCGCGGGCCGATATCGATCGCCTGATCCGTCGCCTGCTGGTGGACGGGCGCCATTCGGGCCTGCGGATCCTCGTCGATACGCCGATCGCCGAGCGCGCCCTGGACGAACCCATGGGGCTGTGCGGCGATCCCGCCGCCATGCTCCAGACGCTGGGCCTGCCCTGCCTGTCCAGCATCACCCCCGACGGAGCGCGGATCATGTTCGACGATCGCAAGGCCGCGTGACGCGGGAGCGATCCCGGCCTAACGGAGAGCGGTGAGCTTCTCCGACGACGAAATCGAACGCTACGCCCGTCATCTGGTCCTGTCCGAGGTGGGCGGTCCCGGCCAGCAACGCCTGAGCGCCGCGCGCGTCGGCATCGTCGGCATGGGCGGGGTCGGCAGCCCGGCGGCCCTGTATCTGGCCGCGGCGGGCGTCGGGACCCTGCGGCTGATCGATGACGACGTCGTCGGCCTGTCCAACCTGCAGCGCCAGATCGCCTTCGCCACCGGCGACATCGGCCGCGCCAAGGTCGAGGCGGGCGCAGAGACGCTGACGGCTCTCAACCCGCATATTCGCATCGAACCGGCCGCCGAAAGACTGACGAGCGACAACGCCCCGAGTCTGATCGAGGGCTGCGACGTGATCATCGACGGGACCGACGATTTCGCCGCCCGCTTCGCCGTAAACGCCGCCTGCGTCGCGGCGCGGATCCCGCTGGTGTCCGGCGCCCTTGGCCGGTGGAGCGGTCAGGTCGGGGTCTTCACCGGCCGTCCCTGCTATCGCTGTCTGGTCGCCGAAACGCCGCCGGACGCCGAGACCTGCGCGCGCGTCGGCGTCGTCGGCGCGCTGGCCGGGGTGGTGGGCTCGATGGCGGCGCTGGAGGCGATCAAGTTGATAACGGGCGCCGGCGAGCCTCTTGCGGGCCGCCTGCTGCTCTACGATGGTCTGGCTGGAACCGCCCGGACCGTGGCGGTCTCGGCGGACCCCGGCTGTCCAGCTTGTGGTGGCTCAACCGTCCGTCCGTAGGCCTGATTTACGTCGGGGTAGGGGTAGATGCAGCGGCCCGAGAAATCCATCCAGACGGGGCACTCGCCTCGCCAGAGATGATATCTGATGAGGGTCGCGTCGAGCGCGAAGCCTCCAAGCATGCCGTAGAGAACGGTTAGGACCAGCGCGGTTGCATACTGGCGTCTGGCGGTCGGTTCGCTGTTCCATGAGAACAGGCCCCGGACCAACACCACGCCGAAGAACCCGACCATTATCATGAACCCAAGACCGGTTGGCCTCTGCTGCAGAATCCCGAACGCAAGCGAGACCAGGAAGACCAGCACGGCGCAGACGGAAAGCAACCTGTAAGGGATCAGGTTCTGTTTTCCGTAGGGATAAAGGGCTGACCTCACAGCATCGCCGGAATGACCCGGTCCGGCGGCCGGTGGCCGTTGGCGAAGGTCTGGATATTGGCGATGACCCGGTCGCCCATGTCCTGACGCGCCTCGATCGTGGCCGAGCCGAGGTGGGGCAGCAGGACGACGTTGGGGTGGCCCAGCAGGCCCGGATGGACGGCGGGCTCGTTCTCGAACACGTCCAGACCCACGCCCCCGATCCGCCCGGCCGCCACCGCGGCGGCCAGCGCCGCCTCGTCGATCAGCTCGCCGCGGGCGGTGTTGATCAGCAGCGCCTCGGGCCGCAGCAGCGCCAGCCGTTCGGCCGACAGCAGATGGTGCGTCTCCTTCGTCGCCGGGCAGTTCAGCGAGATCAGGTCCATCCGCGCCAGCATCTGGTCCAGATCGTCCCAGTAGGTCGCCCCCAGCTCTTCCGCGATCATGGCCGGGACGGGTTTGCGGTTGTGATAGTGGACCTGCATCCCGAACGCCTTCGCCCGCCGGGCCAGCGCCTGGCCGATGCGGCCCATGCCGACGATACCCAGCCGCTTGCCCCAAAGCTTGCGACCGCACATCCAGGTCGGGGTCCAGCCCTCGAAGCCGCCGGCGGCCACCACCTGCGCGCCTTCGACGATGCGGCGGCTGACGGCCAGCATCAGGGCCATGGCGAGGTCGGCGGTGTCCTCCGTCAGGACGCCCGGGGTGTTGGTGACGATGATCCCGCGCGCCACGGCAGCGTCGACGTCGATATGATCCACGCCGGCGCCGAAATTGGCGATCATCTTCAGCTGGTCGCCCGCCTTCGAGATCAGGTCCGCATCGATCACATCGGTGATGGTCGGAACCAGCACGTCGGCCCTCTGCACGGCGGCTTCGAGCGCCGCCCGCTCCATCGGCCGGTCGGTCAGGTTCAGCTCTGCGTCGAACAGCTCGCGCGCGCGGGTTTCGACCGCGTCCGGCAGGCGTCTGGTTAATACGACCTTAAGCCGGGGGGAGGACATTCGAAGCCTTCGATTCACGGATGCAGACGGTGTCTAGCAAAGCTCGCTCCCGCCTCCAAAGGCTGGCTGTCATCGCGGCGGTTCTTGGCGCAGGCGTCCTCGCCGGCGCGGGCCAGACCATGCCCGACGGCCGGCCCACGCCCAGCGGCCAGCCGGTGCCGCGCTGGCTCTCGCTGAAGTCGTCCGAGGTCCGGGCCCGCTACGGCCCCGGTCTGGACTACCGCATCCTGTGGGAATACCGCGCCTCGGGCCTGCCGGTTCAGGTGGTCGCCGAGACGACCGAATGGCGCAAGATCTGCGATCCCGAGGGCGCGGTCGCCTGGGTCCACCGCAGCGTGGTCTCCAGCCGCCGCAGCGTGCTGAACGCCTCGGACGCCGAGATCCCGATCCGCGCCGGGCGCTCCGACACCGCGGCTGTGCGGGCCCGCCTGAGCCCCCACGCCCTGGCCTCGGTGACCGAATGCGAGGACGGCTGGTGCGAGGTCCGGGTCCGCCGCCTGCGCGGCTGGGTGCGCCAGACCGCGGTCTTCGGAGCGCAGGAACGGGCGCTTTGCAACGCGTCGCGTCCCGCCGGACGCGGCCGCTGATTCTTGCAGTCGCGAAACTGTGTACGGCTAAGTCCGGTTGCCGACAGACGCCTGTTGGACGCGTGTTTTGAGTGAACGCCGCACGAGGAGGGCGTTCCGGTGCGGACTTATCAGTTTCTCTTTTTCGACCGTCGCGGCCGTTCGCCGGCGCTCGACTTCATCGAATGCGCCGACGACGGCGAGGCGGCGCGCAATGCGGGCCGCCAGCTGGGGCTGCATCGCACCTGCAACGGGGTCGAGGTGTTCGACGGCGACCGCATGGTCCTGCGTCTCGAACGCCCCTCGGACCCGGACATTTGGCATGGGAGTCTGTAGTCGGTCGCGTGTTACAAGCGAGCCGGGCCAGCGCTGCGTTCCGTAAAAGTCGGATTTCGACGGACGGATCATTCCGGCTTCCCCTAAGCGGCGAAGATGCCTCCGGCCACGCTTCGCAACCATTTGATTGCGCAACTGACTTCTGAAGATCGTGACGCGGTTCTTGCGATTGCGTCGCCCTATGATTTTCCGCTGGGCCACGTGTTCTGCGAGGCCGGCGATCTGGTCACCCACCTGTATTTCGTCGACAGCGGCATCGTCTCCGCGGTCGCGGTGATGGAGGACGGTCGCACGGTCGAGGCCTATATGGTCGGACCCGAAGGCGTCACCAGCCCCGCCGCGGCGGCCGCTCCGGCCCACACCTATTCGCGCCTGGCCGCACAGGCGGCCGGCAGCGCCCGGCGGGTCGACGCGGCCCGGCTGCGCGCCCTGATGAACGACCGCCCCGCCCTGCGGGCCGTGCTCGCCGCCTATGCCGTGGCGGTCCAGAACGAGCTGGAGCAGTCCGCCGCCTGCAACGCCCTGCATCGCGCCGAACAGCGCTTCGCCAAATGGCTGCTGCGCTGTCACGACCGGGTCGAGGGCGACACCCTGAACCTGACGCAGGAATATCTGGCCTCGATGCTGGGTTCGCAGCGGACGACGGTGAACGAGGCCGCCCAGACCCTGCAGAAGGCCGGGGCCATCACCTATTCGCGCGGCCGGGTCACCATCACCGACCGCACCGCGCTGGAACGCGCAGCCTGCGAATGCTACCGCGCCGGCCCCTCGCCCGTGCCGGACCGGCTGGTCTGAGGTCCCTGTCTAAATCATTGAGCCTCCGGTTCCCGTCGTGTACCTCCACGGCAACACCTGCCGGAGCGCCGCGTTGAGCCAGATCCAACACCCGTCCTCGTTCGACTATGAGGCCCTGCTCGCCGCGGGCCGCGGCGACCTGTTCGGTCCGGGCAACGCCAAGCTGCCGGCCCCGCCGATGCTGATGTTCGACCGGATCACGCAGATCAACGGCGACGGCGGCGCGCACGGCAAGGGCTATGTCGAGGCCGAGCTGGATATCCACCCCGACCTCTGGTTCTTCCAGTGCCACTTCATCGGCGACCCGGTCATGCCCGGCTGTCTCGGTCTGGACGCCATGTGGCAGCTGGTCGGCTTCTATCTCGGCTGGATCGGCGGCCCCGGAAAAGGCCGCGCCCTGGGCGTCGGCGAGGTGAAATTCACCGGTCAAGTCACCCCCGACATCAAGAAGGTGGTGTACAAGATCGATCTCAAGCGGGTCATCAACCGCCGCCTGGTCATGGGCATTGCCGACGGCGTGCTCGAGGCCGACGGAGAGGTCATCTACACCTGCAACGATATGCGCGTCGGCCTGTTCGGCGGTGGCGAACCCATCGGCGGCTGACCATTTCGCTTGAAGACCGCGGACAACGCGGCGACTGAAGTCTGACAAAGGAAACAAACATGCGGCGTGTCGTCGTCACCGGCCTGGGTATCGTCTCTTCCATCGGCACGGGCCAGGATGAGGTCACCGCGTCCCTGCGCGACGCGAAGTCGGGCGTGGTGGCCGCGCCGGATCATATCCAGCATGGCTTCCGCTCGCAGGTCTGGGCGCCGCCGGCTCTGGGCGTGACCGCCGAGGACTGGGCGCCGCACGTCGACCGCCGCGCCGCCCGCTTCCTGGCCAACGGCACCGCCTGGGGCCACATCGCCTTCGAGGAGGCGCTCAAGGACAGCGGCATGACCGCGGACGAGATCAAGTCCGACCGCATCGGCGTCATCGTCGGCGAGGGCGGCCCCTCGACCCAGATCATCCTGCAGGCCGCCGCCACCACAGTCGAAAAGAACTCGCCCAAACGCATCGGGCCGTTCGCCGTGCCCAAGGCCATGGCTTCGGGTCCGTCGGCCGTGCTCGCCACCTGGTTCGAGCTGCGCGGCGTCAACTATTCGATCAGCTCGGCCTGCGCCACCAGCGCCCACTGCATCGGCGCGGCCGCCGAACAGATCGCCTGGGGCAAGCAGGACGTGGTCTTCGCCGGCGGCGTCGAGGACATCGACTGGTCCATGTCCAACATGTTCGACGCCATGGGCGCCATGTCTTCGAACTTCAACGAAACCCCCGCGGTCGCCAGCCGCGCCTATGACAAGGACCGCGACGGCTTCGTCATCGCCGGCGGCGCCGGCATCGTGGTGCTGGAAGAATACGAGCGGGCGAAAGCGCGCGGCGCGACCATCTACGCCGAGGTCACCGGCTACGGCGCCAATTCCGACGGCTACGACATGGTCGCCCCCTCGGGCGAGGGCGCCGAGCGCTGCATGAAGATCGCCCTCGAAATGGCCGGCAACCCGAAGATCGACTACCTCAACCCGCACGGCACCTCGACGCCGGTCGGCGACAGCAAGGAGATGGGCGCGGTGCGCAACGTCTTCGGCGACGACCTGCCGATGATCAGCTCGACCAAGTCGCTGACGGGCCACTCGCTGGGCGCCGCGGGCGCGCAGGAGGCGATCTACTGCCTGCTGATGATGAAGAACGGCTTCGCCGCCGAGAGCGCCCACATCGAAAACCTCGACCCCGAGTTCGAGGGCATGCCGATCCTGCGCAAACGCCACGACGGCGAGTTGAAGCACGTCATGTCGAACAGCTTCGGCTTCGGCGGCACCAACGGCACGCTGATCCTCAGCAAGGTCTGAGTCAGGCCGGGTCGGGCTGTCTCAGGCCCGTCCAAGGCTCTGACGCCGCCGCCCTGATACAGGCGTCCAGCGCGTCGCGGTCCCGGTTCCAGTCGTTGACGCCGTGCATCCGCGCCGAGTCCGGCCACAGCCATGTGTCCTGCGCCGCCGCGTCAGCCGGAACCACACCGCGGCCATAGCAGGTCACGCGCATCTCGCCGCTGTGGCGCGTTCGGGCCTCGGCCGGCCGATCGTCGAACGCGATGACCACCGTCGGCGGGGCGTCTGCCAGCCCGGCCCGCGTCAGATAATAGCGGATGCAATAGTCCAGCTTGCCGTCGGCCCGTTCGTCCTTGCAGGACATGAAGGCGTCCGGCGTCAGCGCGGGCTCCGCCAAGGTTACCTGCCCCCACTTTTCGTCGCCCAGATAGGCGAGCGTCGCACGCCCGTGTTCCACCTGTATCTGGCGGACCTGATCCAGCGTCACCACCACGACGGCGACCCGGGGCCGTTCGGCCGCGGTCTGCGCCGCGGCCGGGGCCGCGGGCGCGCACAGGGTCAGGGCTGCAACAAGCGACGGGAGAAGGCGCATCCGGATGACTCCGCCAGTGTTCCCGCCATCCTGACCCGGCAAGCGGGGCCGTAACAAGTCCGCGTGGTCGACGAAGAGCGCCTACCAGCCGCTCTCGGCGCCTGCGGCGACAATGCAGCTGGCGGCGTCCGAACGGATATCGCGGCGCTTCGGAGATGCGGCGTCGAGCGCGGCGTTCAGGTCGAAGCGGATGAACTGGCGTTCCGGCCTGTTGGGCGCCGCGCCGACCCCCACGCAAAGCCAGCTCGCATGGTCCGCCTCGCCGCCGGCGAGCACGACGATCGTCGCGCCCGTCGCGCCTTGTTCGGCCAGCTGGCGGCTGGCGCAGGTGCGGCTGTCCTGCGCCGAGATGGTGCAGTGCTCGAATTCTGCCACGTCGAGCCCGGCAGGCAGCAGCTCGAACCAGCCGCCGGACGGCCCGCCCGCCGAAAGGCTCTGCAGAAGGGCGTCGTGCTGGGCGCGCGCCGGCGGGTCCAGATGAGGGCTCGAGGCCAGCAGCACCTTGACCCGCAACGGTGGCGGACCGGCCTGCGCCAGGGCCGCGGAGCCGCCACTCAAGGCGAGGGCAACGCCCAGAACGGCTAGTGATCGTATCATCGGCGGGCTCCCTGACGCTTTACATCACGCTAGCCCGCCATTTCCGCCCGGCCAAGCACCCCTGACGATGGTCTTTCACCGCTGGCCGGTGGCTGCTAACCCTCCGCGTTCAGAACACGGAGACGGACCATGGCGAGCGAGAGCGGCTGGAACATGCCCACGGGCGACCTGATGAAGGGCAAGAAGGGCCTGATCATGGGGGTCGCTAACAGCAACTCCATCGCCTGGGGCATCGCCTCCCAGCTGGCGGCCCAGGGCGCCGAACTGGCCTTCACCTACCTCGGCGAGGGACTTGAGCGCCGCGTGCGCCCGCTGGCCGAGAGCGTCGGCGCCAAGCTGCTGATCCAGGCCGACGTCACCGACGACGCCTCCATGGACGCCGCCTTCGCCGAGCTGGAAAAGGCCTTCGGCACGATCGACTTCGTCGTCCACTCGGTCGCCTTCGCCAACAAGGACGAGCTGAAGGGCAGCTTCGTCGAGAACACCAGCCGCGACAGCTTCCTGCTGGCCATGAACATCTCGGCCTTCAGCTTCGTCGACGTGGCCAAGCGCGCCTCGCGCCTGATGCCCAACGGCGGCTCGCTTGTGACCATGACCTATCTCGGCTCGGAACGGGCCATCCCCAACTACAACACCATGGGCGTGGCCAAGGCCGCGCTGGAGGCGGCGACCCGCTACATCGCCCGCGACCTGGGGCCCAGGGGCATCCGCGTCAACGCCATCTCGGCCGGCGCCATGCGCACCCTGTCGCTGGCCGGAATTTCGGGCGGCCGCGGCATGATCAGCCAGGGCCGGGCCATGTCGGCGATGAAGGAGGACACCTCGATGGAGGGCGTCGCCGGCGCCGCCCTGTGGCTGTGGCGACGAGGAAGCCTAGGCTCAGCCCGGAGGCGTCGCGATCAGCACCCGCTCGAACGGGTAGCGGTCGCGGATGTCCGAGGCGAAGAACCGGCCCTTCGAGAAGGCGGCGCGAAAGGCCGCCTCCACCTCCGGCGGCACGCCTGCGTAGTCGTAGACGTCGCCCGAGGTGAAGGTCACGCGCAGGCGGCGTTGCGGTTCGTCATAGCTGAAACGGCGGATGACGGAGGAAGGCATGCCTCCGGAACGCGGGCGACCTCAGTCCGGTTCGCGCTCCCCGACCTCGGTCGGCTTAACCGCCAGCAGCCAGCCGTCGGCGATGTGCAGTTCGGGCACGGCGTCCTTCGTGAACGGCAGGTACCAGGTCGGGCCGCCCGTCGCCGGGGCGATCTCCAGCATGTCGTCCGCGCCGAAATTCTGCACCGCGCGGACCGACCCCAGCACCACGCCCTCGGGGTCGCGCGCTTCCAGTCCGACCAGATCGGCCAGGTAGAATTCGTCCTCGTCCGGCTCGGGCAGGCGGTCGCGGTGGATGTAGAGCTTCAGCCCGCGCATGGCGTCGGCCTGTTCCTTGGTGGCGATCTCCTTCGCGCGGCCGACCACGGCGGTCTTCTCGGGCCGGGCCGAGGTCAGGGTCAGGCCGGGCGTGCCGTCCTCGCCCTTGACCCCGAACCCGCCGGCGACCTGGCCGACGAGGATGAGTTTGCTGTCGGTGGTCATGGCAAGAAATCCCGCTCATCCCGGCGAACGCCAGGGCCCAGATACAAACGCCGCCGCCAGATAGCAGAAAAGCAGCACCCGGGCTTCGGGCGCTGCTCTCTGTCATCTGGATCCCGGCGGTCGCCGGGATGCACGGATGAGGCTTAGGCCTCGGTCTTCTCTTCTTCGGTCGCTTCAGCGGCCGGGGTTTCTTCAGCAGCAGCTTCGGCCGGAGCCTCTTCCGCGGCGGCTTCAGCCGGGGCTTCCTCGGTCACAGCTTCAGCGGCCGGAGCCTCTTCAGCAGCGGCTTCGGGCTCGGGGGCCGGAGCGTTCTTGGCGGCTTCAGCGGCGGCCTTGGCCTCTTCCTTGGCGCGGACGGCGGCTTCAGCGGCTTCCACCTTGGCTGCAGCTTCTGCTTCCGCACGGTCGGCTTCACGCTGGGCGCGCTCGGCGGCGCGTTCCTGGGCCTTCTTGCCCGGCTGCGCCTTGTTCGGGTTGTTCGACTGGGTCCACTTGACCTTGCCGGCCAGGGCTCGGGTTGTAGGTGCCGACGCGCTCGATGAATTTGCCGTCGCGCGGCGAGTGGCTGTCGGCGACGACAATGTAGTAGTAGGGGCGCTTCTTGGCGCCACCGCGGGCCAGACGAATCTTCAGCATTTTCAGTCTCTTTCTTTGGTCGTTCTATTTCTTGGGAGGGAAGCCCGGCAAGCCCGGAAGGCCCCCCGGAAGTTGTCCGCCGCTCAAGCCCGCGATGCGGTCCTGAAGGGCTTTCAGTTCGTCGGCGCTGGGTTCCGGCATCTTGCCGCCGCCCATCGCTTTCAGTCGCGCCATGTCGGGGCCGCCGCCGAGGCCGCCACCGCCGAGACCGCCCATCATGGCGGCCATCTGCTTCATGCCCTTGCCGCCGCCGCGCGACATGGACTTCACCATGTCGGCCATCTGGCGGTGCTGTTTGAGCAGGCGGTTNCGCCACCGCCGAGACCGCCCATCATGGCGGCCATCTGCTTCATGCCCTTGCCGCCGCCGCGCGACATGGACTTCACCATGTCGGCCATCTGGCGGTGCTGTTTGAGCAGGCGGTTGATCTCCTGCACCTCGACGCCCGCGCCGGCGGCGACGCGCTTCTTGCGGCTGGCGTTCAGCAGGTCGGGCTTCTTGCGCTCGGCCTTGGTCATCGAGCTGATGATGGCTTCCTGGCGCGCGATCATGCGGTCGTCGACGCCGCTGTCGGCCATCTGGGCCTTCATCTTGGCGACGCCGGGCAGCATGCCCATGATGCCCTGAAGACCGCCCATCTTCTTCATCTGCTGCAGCTGGCCGGCCAGGTCGTTCAGGTCGAACTGGCCCTTGGCCAGTTTGCGGGCCATGGCCTCGGCCTTGGACTGGTCCAGCTCCTGCGACGCCTTCTCGACCAGGGCGACGATGTCCCCCTGACCCAGGATGCGGCCGGCGACGCGGCGGCCGGTGACGGCCCGCATCGACAGCATGGCCCCACCGCGCCCGTCGCCGTCGGCGCGGGTCAGGACCAGGCCGGTCAGCGGCAGGCGGTCGTGGAAGGCCTTGGCCGTGCGGACGGCGTCCTGACCGGTCAGGCTGTCGGCGACCAGCAGGGTCTCGACGGGCTTGGAGACGGCGGCGACTTCGGCCACCTCGGCCATCAGGGCCTCGTCCAGGGTGATCCGGCCGGCGGTGTCGAGGATCAGGACGTCGAAACCCTGAAGCTTGGCCGACTGCAGGGCGCGTTTGGTGATCTGGATCGGCGACTCGCCGGCCACGATCGGCAGGGTGGCGACCTCGATCTGTTTGCCGAGGGTGGCCAGCTGTTCCATGGCCGCCGGACGACGCGTGTCCAGCGAGGCCATCATGACCTTCTTGCGATCGAACTTCGTCAGGCGCAGGGCCAGCTTGGCCGAGGTCGTCGTCTTGCCCGAGCCCTGCAGGCCGGCCATCAGGATGACGGCGGGCGGCGCAGCGTTCAGGTTGATCGGGGTCGGCTCGTCCCCGCCCAGCATCTCGACCAGGCCGTCATAGACGATCTTGACCACCTGATCGGCGGGCTTGACCGCATCGCCTCGGAGACGTCCTTCTCGGACAGGGCGCCGCGCCCGGTGATCCGGTCGAAGACGCCTGTCAGCCGCTCGTTCAGAGCCTCGAACATTCACTACCTCGTCAGCCCGAAGGCCACCTGCATCCGACGGGTGAAACAGTCTCCATAGCGAAATGGCCTCCGGCGACGATCACGTCGGCGGAGGGTTCTCGCCATCCTCGTCCGGCCGAAACCGGGGTCGTGATGGTGGAGACGCGAGGTTCACTTGCGTCGGAAGCGGCGGCTTATGGCGGAATTGTCGGCCAGAGTCGAGCGCCAACCCACAACCGCGCGTCCAGACCCTTATCGCCGTTCAGGTTTCCGCGAATTCATCAAGCGTCGCTATTTCGCCGTCGAATACACATGAGGCTGCAACGGACCGGGCGCATCAGGCCATGGTCGCCGACAAGAGCGACGTTGATCTCCCCAGGAGTTCGTCATGAAAGCCCTCGCTTCTCTCGCCGCCATCGCGGCTCTCGCCATCGCCGGTACCGCCTCGGCGCAGGAGGCGCGCATCGTCTACCGCGACCTCGACATGTCCAGCGCGCCCGGAGCCAACGCCTTCGACGCCCGCGTCGAGGCCGCCGCCCGATCCCTGTGCCGGAACGCAAGGAAGCCCGGCAGCCTCCTGAGCGACCGCGCCTTCTGCCGCGCGGCCGTTCAGAGGGAGGCTGTGCGCCTGCTGCCCGGACCGGTGCAGGTCGACTACGCCCTCGCCCGTCTCCCCCTCGTCGTTTGACATAAGCCAGACTTTTGTCTGGCTGATCAGTTCTCGGCCTCTTGTCGAGTATTTGTCGCATTGCTGATCTGGCGTCTGTCACACGAGCCTATCATCTGCCTTGTGTCGCACCCCCCGCGACAAGGAGGATAATCAGATGATCAAGACCGCCCTCGCCCTCGCCGCCGCGGCCCTGCTTTATGCAGCCCCCGCGGCGGCCCAGACCGTCCGCGTGCCGTTCGGCGACCTCAACCTGTCGACCGCCTCGGGCGCCGCAGCCTTCGACGCCCGCACCGCCGCCGCGGCGCGGGACGCGTGCGCCCTCGGCTCGCGGCTCGTGAACGATAACTGCGTCCGCCGCGTGCAGCAGGAGGCCGTCCGCAGCCTTCCGGCGGCGCGTCAGGACGACTACGCCCGCGCCCGCCGCGGCGAGCGAATCCTGGCCATGGTCGCCCCCGCCTGGCCGGCGTGAGCCGCACAAAAGAGAGGCCGGCGGAGCGATCCGCCGGCCTCTCTCATTCTGACCTCCGCGCCATGCGCGGCGCCCTCAAGCAGCCCGAAGGGCGATAGGGCCTCTAGGAAGTCGGGAAGCCTCGGACCTTGAGCAAGGCCGTCACGTCCGGGTCGCGGCCGCGGAAGCGGCGATAGGCCTCGGCGCGGTCGGTGGTATTGCCCTCGGCCAGGATGATGGCCTTGTAGCGGGCCCCGATGTCCGGATTGAAGACGTCGCCCGACTCCTCGAAATAGGCCCAGGTGTCGGCGTCCATCACCTCTGACCAGAGGTAGCTGTAATAGCCGGCCGAATAGGCGTCCGAGGTGAACAGGTGATTGAACTGCGGCAGGCGGTGCCGCATCACGATCTCCTTCGGCATGCCCAGCCGGGCGAGGCTTTCGCGCTCGAAGGCGTCGATGTCGGTCGGCGGCGTGGCCTGGGTATGCAGGTCCATGTCGACCAGGGCCGAGGATAGATAGCTGACCGTGTCATAGCCCTGGTTGAAGGTGTTGGACGCATCGATCTTGTCGACCAGCGACTGCGGCATCGGCTGGCCGGTCTCCACGTGCTTCATATAGCCGTCCAGGATCGGCCGGCTCAGCACCCAGTGCTCATGCACCTGCGAGGGATATTCGACATAGTCCCGCGGCGTGCCGCCCAGCGCCGGATAGGTATAGGCCGCCGCCAGCGAGTGCAGGGCGTGGCCGAACTCGTGGAACAGGGTCTGGGCGTCGTCCAGCGAGATCAGGATCGGCTCCCCGCCCTCGGACTTGGTGAAGTTGTTGTTGTTCGACGCCAGCACGTTCCTGACGCCGTCATAGGTCGAATAGCTGCGGTAGCTGGTCGCCCAGGCGCCCGACCGCTTCCCGGCCCGCGAGAAGTCGTCCGAATAGAACAGGCCGATGTGGCGGCCGGTGGCCTTGTCCTTGACCTCGAACACCTCGACGTCCGGCGTGAAGGTCGGAACCGTCCCGCGCGGCAGCGGCGTGAAGTCGAAACCGTACAGACGCCCGGCCATGTAGAAGGCGCCGCGCTTGACGTTGCCCAGCTCGAAATAGGGCTTCAGCTCGTTCTGATCGAGGTCGTACTTCTGCTTACGGACCTTCTCGGCATAATACAGATAATCCCACGGCTCGATCTCGTGTCCGGCGATCGCGCGCATGTCGGCGACCTCCTCGATCACGCGCGCCTTGGCCGGCGCCCAGACGCGGTTCATCAGCTCCATGGCCGCGGCCGGGGTCTTGGCCATGGTGTCCTGCATCCGCCATTCGGCGTGGTTGCGGAAGCCCAGCAGCTTCGCCCGCTGGTCCCGCAGGCGCACGATCTCGGCGATGGTCGCATTGGTGTCGTTGGCGTCGCCGTTGTCGCCGCGGTTGACGAATTTGCGCCAGACCTGCTCGCGCAGCGCGCGGTCGTCGGCGAAGCTCAGGAACGGATCCACGCTGGACCGGGTGTTCACGATGGCCCAGCCCTGCAGGTTCCGCGACCGGGCCGCGCCGGCAGCGGCGGCCTTGTTCGAGGCGGGCAGGCCGGCGACGCCGGCTTCGTTCGGGATCAGCGTCCAGGCGTTCTCGTCGGCCACGACCTTCTGGCCGAAGCTGGTGAAGGCGTTGGACAGGGCGGTGTTGATCCGGCCCAGTTCGGCCTTCTGCGTCGCGTTAAGCGCCGCGCCGTTGCGGATGAAGGCGTCCCGGCTGCGCGTGGCCAGACGGGTCTGTTCGGCGCTCAGGCCCGCGGCCGCGGCGCCGTCGGCGACGGCCTTCACGCGCTGGAACAGCTTTTCGTTGAAGGTGATCTCGTCGCCCGCCGCCGACAGGATCGGCGAGACCTCGCGGTCCATCGCCTGATAGTCGGCCGAGCCGATGTTCGAGGTCATCACCCCGTAGATCGCGCCCGCGCGCTGCAGCGGCTGACCGGCCATCTGCTGGGCCACAAGGGTGTTGGCGAAGGTCGGCGGCGCGGGGTTGTCGGCGATGGCCGCGATCTCGGCGCGGCGCAGCTCGATGCCTTCCAGCATGGCGGCCTTCAGCTTGGGCGCGGTGACGCGGTCCCACGGCGGCACGCCTTCGTAGGGGCCGGTCCAGACCTGCAGCAGTTCGGCCTGCGGCGTCTGCGCCGGCAGGATCGCGCGGGCCGCGGCCGCGTCCGCGGCGAGGGTCGTGGCGGGAGTTCCTCCACCCATGGCTGTTCCGTTCGAGGCGCAGGCCGAGAGGGCGAACAGGCTGCCCCCGGCGATGAGAAGTTGGCGTCTGTGCATGAGAAACTCCGTGGAGGGCGTTCGTTTCCGCGACCCTAGGCGCTCGGGCCGCCGGCTGTCACATGACAGGGCCGTAATCTTCGCCGGTGGACGCGGCGGGACCGCAAGTCTAAAGCCCGCCCATGGCGATTGGCGTATTCGACTCCGGCGTGGGCGGACTGACGGTCCACCGCGAACTGACGCGGCGGTTCCCCGACCGGGATTTCGTCTATCTGGCCGATCAGGCCAACGCCCCCTATGGCGGGCGCGGCGGCGAGGAGATCGTCGAACTGACGCGCGCGGGCTGCGAACGCCTGTTCGAGGCCGGGGCCAATGTCATCGTCCTGGCCTGCAACACCGCCAGCGCCATCGCCCTGCGCCGGCTGCAGCAGACCTGGGTGCCCGAGGCGCGGGCGCGGCATGGCCGGCCCATCAACGTCCTCGGCATCATCGTCCCGACCATCGAGGCGGCCACGGGCCTGCCCTGGACCTACGAGCGCACGGCGGTCGACGACAAGATCGAGGCCATCGACATCACCGGCGTCTTCTGCACGGCGGCGACGGCCATGAGCCGGGTCTACGAGATCGAGATCGACAAGCGGCGCGAGGATCTGGCCGTCTTCTCCGAACCCTGCCCGGGTCTGGCCGGCCTGATCGAACTGGGCGCCCCGACCGAAGAGCTGAAGGTGGTGGTCGAGGATCATGTCGACGCCCTGCGCCGCCGCATCGGCCGCCATCCGGATCAGGCCATCCTCGGCTGCACCCACTATGAGATCGTCGCCGACCTGTTCGCGGCCGCCCTGCCGCCCGGCACCCCGGTGATCCACCAGCCGACCGCCGTGGCCGACGCCCTGTCGCGCTATTTCGAACGCCATCCGGAGTACGATCTGGGCGGTTCAGGCCGCCGCGACTTCCTGACCAGCGGCAAGGCCGGTCCGCAGTCGGAACTGGTCGGCCAGTTCTGGGGCGCCCCCCTGACCTTCACCCCCGCCTGATCCATGCAGGCGCCCGCCGACGCCGCCGACCGGCTCAGGGCCTTCGGGCTTACCTATCCCGAGGTCGCGCTGAAAAGCCCCTGGCCCGGCCACGCCGATCTGGCGGTGCGCGACAAGACCTTCGCCTATCTGAGCGTGGCGGGCGAACCGTTCAGCCTCTCGTGCAAACTGCCCTTCTCGGCGGAACAGGCCCGCGAAATGCCGTTCGTGACGCCCACCGGCTACGGCCTCGGCAAGAGCGGCTGGGTCACCGCGTCATGGCCGGAAGATATCGACGACCCGATGGCGATGTTCCGCAGCTGGATCGACGAAAGCTACCGCGCCCAGGCGCCGAAAAAGCTGATCGCCCTGGCCCCGGCCTTTCAGCCCTGACTTGACGGCGCAGCCGTTCCGTCGCCCCTTTGGCGGCGGGAGGATATCCGATGCTCAGACCCCTGCTCGCCGCCGCCGTTCTGGCGCTGTCCGTGACGCCTGCCGCAGCCGAGGTTGTGGCGCGCACCGCCGACAGTTTCACCCTGCGCTATGCGGTCGGCGCCGAGATCGATCCGGGCGACATTCCGGGCGCGCTCGTGGACCTGCCGAAATGGTGGGACTCCGCCCACACCTACAGCGGCTCGGCCGCCAACCTCAGCCTCGACCTCACGCCCGGCGGATGCTGGTGCGAGAAGCTGGCCGACGGGACCGATTTCGACCACGGACGCACCGTCTCGGTCACGCCTGACAGCTTCCTCTTCAACGCCCCCTTCGGTCCCCTGCGCGGCAAGACGACAAAAGCCGAACTAACCGTCACCTGGCCGGCGGCCAACAAGGGCTGGACCCCGACCTGGACCATGGTCGTCGAGGGCCCCGGCATCGGCGCCATGGCCGACGGCGTCGACGCGGTCATGGGCGCCGGCTACCAGCGCTGGCTTCGTTATCTCGAATACGGCGAGTCGCAGGCAGCCTAGCCGGCCAAGGCGGCTTCAGACGCGACGATCCGGCTTGCGGCGTGAACCACCGCGCCGATGCGCAGCGCGGCCTGGACTTGGGTGGCCGGCACGCCGTGCTTGCGCAATTCGCTCTCGTGGGCGTCCAGACAGGCGCCGCAGCCGTTGATCGCCGACACCGCCGTGGACCACAGCTCGAAGTCCATCTTGTCGACGCCCGGATTGCCGATGACGTTCATGCGCAGGCGGGCGGGGATGGTCGTGTACTCCTGGTTCTTCATCAGGTGCAGCGACCGGTAGTAGATGTTGTTCATGCCCATGATGGCGGCGGCGGACTTGGCCGCGCTCATGGCCTCGGGCGACAGGACGGTCGCGGCCTGGGCCTCGATCGCCTTGACCACCGGCGCGACGCCGATGGCGTGGGCCGAGGCGAGGAAGGTCCCCCATTTCTGCTGGTCGTTCAGCACCGTCTCGGACGCCAGAGAACCGAGGTTCAGGGAGATGTCCTTGGCGTAGGCCGGGATGAGGTCGCGAAGCGCGTCGATGGTCATGGGGAAGCTCCGTCAGAAGAAGTGCGGAACGCGCTCAAGCAGCGAGCCGCCGCGCGGCGAGTGCTAGCGCGCAAAAAGGGTCCGTAAAAACGAAACAGGCGGCGGCTCGCGCCGCCGCCTGTCAGGAAGACGCTGACGTTACTTTACGCCGCCAGCGTTTCGCCGCCCACCGGGCGGTTGCAGGCGCACAGCTCGTCGGTCTGCAGGGCGTCGACGACACGCAGGGTGTCGGCGGGGGCGCGGCCCACGTTCAGATTGGTGACGTAGACGTGCTGCACGACGTTGTGCGGGTCGACCACGAAGGTGGCGCGCAGCGCGACGCCCTCGGCTTCGTCCAGGACGCCCAGGTCGCGGGCGAATTTGCCGCCGTTGTCGGAGCAGGTCTGGCGCAAATTCGTCAACCGCGGCGACANTTGGTGACGTAGACGTGCTGCACGACGTTGTGCGGGTCGACCACGAAGGTGGCGCGCAGCGCGACGCCCTCGGCTTCGTCCAGGACGCCCAGGTCGCGGGCGAATTTGCCGCCGTTGTCGGCGAACTGCCAGATCGGCAGCTTCGACAGGTCGGCGTGGTCGCGGCGCCAGGCCAGCTTCACGAACTCGTTGTCGGTCGAGCCGCCGAGCACGACGGTGTCGCGGTCGTCGAAGTCACGGGCCAGCGAGGCGAACTCGGCGATCTCGGTCGGGCAGACGAAGGTGAAGTCCTTCGGATAGAAGAAGATGACCTTCCACTTGCCCTCGAAGCTGTCCTGGGTGACGGCCTCGAAGGCCGAAACGCCGTTTTCTTCGTGGCTGTTGAAGCCCGGCTTCTGGGCGGCGGCGTTCGGGTTCTGGCGNGATCTCGGTCGGGCAGACGAAGGTGAAGTCCTTCGGATAGAAGAAGATGACCTTCCACTTGCCCTCGAAGCTGTCCTGGGTGACGGCCTCGAAGGCCGAAACGCCGTTTTCTTCGTGGCTGTTGAAGCCCGGCTTGACGCCGATGATCTTGAAGTCCGGCAGTTTTTGACCGACGCCCAGCATCGCTGTTCTCCTGAAGTCTCTGAAGGAAGGAATCTGTAGAGCGCCGGGGGAGCGGCGCTGCGGATGCGAAATGGCTTGTGCAGTGCACAAAGTCAATGTGTGGACTCCATAATGTTCTATAGATTTTGCCTATGGATCACATAGGCCTGGCCGCGCCTTTACGAAGCTTGACCCGCCCGGCAAGGTCGGTCCGTCAATCATGAGAGAGACCCGCATGCGCCGACTGTCCGCCGTCCTGCTGATCGCCGCCGTCGCGGCGCCCGCCCTCGCCCTTCCCGCCGCGGCCCAGACCCCGCCGGCCACCATCGGCGAGCGCTATGTGCCCGCGCCCTGGTGGATGCGGGATCCGGTCATCGCATCGATTGGCTTCGTTCGCGCGGAAGTCGCCGCCAACCGCGCCAGTTTCGGCGCCACCTTCCAGTCGGTCGACCGCTCGGCCGCCGACGCCTCGCGCAAGGCGGCCGATCAGGTGCGCGCCCTCAGCCAGGCGCTGGCCGCCTATGGCGTCGACAAGGTGCGGGTCGAGACCAGCCTGACCACCCAGCCGCTGTACGACCAGTATCGCGACGAGAACGGCATCCTGCGCGACAACGTCCGCGCCGACCAGATCGAACGCTATCAGGCCAACGCCAACGTCAGCGTCACCGTCCGGGACAGCTCCGTCCTCGAGCGCGTCTACGCCACCGTCCTGGCCGCGCAGCCCACTTCAACCAGCCCCGTGTCGTTCCATCTGGAACCCGACAATGCAGTCAAGACCTGGCTGCAGGGCGAGGCGGTCAAGGATGCGGCGCGCCGGGCGCGCGAGGCTGCGTCCAATGCGGGCGCTGCGCTGGGCGGGGTGCGGGTGATCGACCCAACCGGCCGGGCCTGCCAGACCGACGTGCTGGCCGGCTGGCCCTCCTATTCATCGGGCGACGGACTGGCGACCGACGTCAACGAGGTCGTGGTCACCGGGTCGCGGGTTCAGCGCGAATACGCGTCGCCCTCCGCTCCGCCTCCCCCACCGCCTCCCCCGCCGGGGGGCGCTGCGCCGTCCGAAGCCCAGATCGAGGCCGCCCGGCTGGCCCTGCAGCCGCCGCTGCGCGAACTGACCGACCGGGCCTGTGTCGTCTACGGCCTGAACTGACGGGTCATGGTCGCCGACTTTAAAGCCGACCCCGCCTTCGACGCGGGTTCCGTCGTGGTCTGCGACTGGCCGCTCTGCGAGGTGCGGCTGCAGGACGACGGCCGCTTTCCGTGGCTGATCCTGATCCCCCGTCGATCCGGGCTGCATGAGCTGGAGGAACTGACGGCGACGGAACGCGCCGCCCTGATGGACGAAATCGTCCGGGCCGGAGATCTGGTGCGGGCGCTCGGCGAGGCCGCGGGCCGGCCGGTGCAGAAGCTCAATGTCGGCGCCCTCGGCAATGTCACGGCCCAGCTGCATGTCCATGTCGTCGGCCGCCGCCACGACGACGGCCTTTGGCCCGATCCGGTCTGGGGCCGCGGCGCGGCCCTGCCCTATGGCGCAAACACACTGCAGGCGGCGGTGTCGCGTCTCCGCCTGCTAGCGCGCGACGCCACGGCGAAATAAGCGGCGCAACGCGTTCTGACCCTCAAGCTTCGTTGACCCCCGCCGCCCCGCTGCTTAAAGCCAGAGCACCGATTTTGAGCGGCTGAATTCGCTCAGGTTTCTGAGAACCATTCGCAATATGTCGACCTCTCCCCTGCCGGGCGACGCCTCGAACGACCCGACCGACGACCAGACCCTGAACCGGATGACCGGCGGCGCCCTGTCTGTCGGATCGGTGCTGGTCGCCCTGTGGCTGCTGGCCCTGGCGTTTGGGCCCGACGCCTATGCGACCTTCACCGGCTGGATGGGATCGCCGCTGGGCCTGCTGGTCTGGTTCGGCCTGACCCTGGCCCTGTTCCTGCACCTGACCGGGGGCATCCGTCACCTGATCTGGGACGCCGTCATCGGCCTTGCGCCGAAGTCGGCCGACGCCCTGTCCTGGGCCTCCATCATCCTCGGCGTCGTCGGAGCCGTGGCCTTCTGGGTCTTCCTGTTCGCCTCGGGGAGGGTTGTGCTGTGAGCCGCGAAACCAAGGCCTACATCAAGGGCGTCAAGGTCTCCGAGCGCCACGGCGCCGGCGAATGGACCGCCGAACGTCTGTCCTCCCTGATCCTCGTCCCCTTGACCCTGTGGGGTCTATGGAGCGGCTTCGTCCTGTCGGGCGGCGGCTACGACGGCGCGCGCGAGTGGTTCGCCTCGCCCGTCAACGCCGTGCTGCTGGCCGTGACCCTGCTGGTCAGCGTCTGGCACATGAATATGGGCCTGAAGGTCATCGTCGACGACTATATCCACAAGCCCGGCTCGCGCACCGCGTTGCTCGGCCTGATCGGCCTGCTTTGCCTCGTGATCGCGGCGGCGGGCGTCTTCTTCATCGTACGGCTGGCGCTGGGCTCCGCCCCCCTGCCCGCCGGCTTCGGGATCTGACGGCTGATGGCTGCTTATGAATTTGTCGATCACGCCTATGACGTCGTCGTCGTCGGCGCGGGCGGCTCGGGCCTGCGCGCCGCCCTCGGCGCCGCCCAGCAGGGGCTGAAGGTCGCCTGCGTCACCAAGGTCTTCCCGACCCGCTCCCACACCGTGGCGGCCCAGGGCGGCATCTCGGCCTCGCTCGGCAACATGGGCGAGGATAGCTGGCAGTGGCACATGTACGACACCGTCAAGGGGTCGGACTGGCTGGGCGACCAGGACGCCATCGAATACCTCGTCCGCAACGCGCCCAAGGCCGTCTANAACATGGTGTCGCAGGTCAGTTGCGGGCGAGGATAGCTGGCAGTGGCACATGTACGACACCGTCAAGGGGTCGGACTGGCTGGGCGACCAGGACGCCATCGAATACCTCGTCCGCAACGCGCCCAAGGCCGTCTACGAGCTGGAACATTGGGGCGTGCCCTTCTCACGCACCGATGAGGGCAAGATCTACCAGCGCGCCTTTGGCGGCATGACCCGCAATTTCGGCGAGGGCCCGGTGCAGCGCACCTGCGCTGCCGCCGACCGCACCGGCCACGCCATCCTGCACACCCTGTACGGCCAGTCGGTTCGCCGCGAGGTCGAGTTCTTCGTCGAATATTTCGGCCTCGACCTGATCATGCAGGACGGCGCCTGCACCGGCGTGACCGCCCTCAAGCTCGACGACGGCACCCTGCACCGCTTCCGCGCCAAGCTCGTCATCCTGGCCACCGGCGGCTACGGCCGCGCCTATTTCTCGGCCACCTCGGCCCACACCTGCACCGGCGACGGCAACGCCATGGTGCTGCGCGCCGGCCTGCCGCTGCATCTACGGCGCCGGCTGCCTGATCACCGAGGGAGCCCGCGGCGAGGGCGGCTATCTCACCAACTCCGAGGGCGAACGCTTCATGGAGCGCTATGCGCCGACCGTGAAGGATCTGGCCCCGCGCGACATGGTCAGCCGCTCCATGACCATCGAGATCCGCGAAGGCCGCGGCGTGGGCCCGAACAAGGACCACATCAACCTGCACCTCGACCACCTCGATCCGAAGATCCTGCACGAGCGCCTGCCGGGCATCTCGGAAAGCGCCAAGATCTTCGCCGGCGTCGACGTGACGAAACAGCCGATCCCGGTCCTGCCGACCGTCCACTACAACATGGGCGGCATCCCCACGAACTATCACGGCGAGGTCCTGACCAAGGTCGGCGACAACGCCGACAGCGTCGTGCCCGGCCTGATGGCCGTGGGCGAGGCGGCGTGCGTCTCGGTGCACGGGGCCAACCGTCTGGGCTCCAACTCCCTGACCGATCTGGTGGTGTTCGGCCGCGCCGCCGGCCTTCGCTGCGGCGAGGTCGTGGACAAGGCGTCGAAGGTTCCGGACGCGCCCGCATCGTCCACCGACGGCCACGTCGCCCGTCTGGACCGCTTCCGTCACGCCAACGGCTCGACCCCCACGTCGAAACTGCGCATCGACATGCAGCGCGCCATGCAGTCCGACGCCGCCGTCTTCCGCACCGGCAAGACGCTGGAAGAGGGCGTCGCCAAGCTGCGCGCCATCCACGCCGCCGGCGACGACATCAAGACGACGGACCGCGGCCTGATCTGGAACACCGATCTGGTCGAGACGATGGAGTACGACAACCTGATCGATCAGGCGCTGGTCACCATCGAGGGCGCGCTGAACCGCACCGAGAGCCGCGGCGCCCACGCCCGCGAGGACTTCCCGGACCGCGACGACGTGAACTGGATGAAGCACACGCTCGCCTGGAAGGTCCCCGGCGACGCTGTGAAGATCGACTACCGCCCGGTGCATAATTACACGATGTCCGATGACATTGCGTACATCGAGCCCAAGGCTCGGGTTTACTAGGAACGCCCATGGCCCGCACGCCCCGGACGCCCCCCGTCGACCAGCCGCCACCCGCGCAGCCTGCCGCGCAGACGGTGGAATCCTTCGCGCGGGTGAACCTGCCGCGCCGGTCCATGGGGCTTAAGCTGCTGCTGGTCTGCGCCCTCGCTCTTCTGATGAGCATTCCGGCGCTGTTCGTGTTCGGTCTGCTGATGGATCGCAGCAACCGCGCCGAAAGCGTCGCCGCCGAGATCGGCGACATGATGGGCGGGCCCCAGACCTTCCTCGGCCCGGTGATCGCCATCCCCTACAGCCGGCCCGCCGACATTGCAGACGCCGGTCCGGCCGGCGCGGCCGTCGCCAGCACCCGGCCTCCGGTCAACCGCACGAACGATGTCTGGTACGTCTTCCCGACGCGCGGCAAGGTCGATGTGGCCACGGATTCCGAGGTCCGCAAACGCTCCCTGTTCCGCGTCACCGTCTATGAGGCGACCGTCGGCTACACCGCCCGGTTCGATCTCGCCAACGTCGGCGCCGAGCTCCCGCGCGGGGCGGTTCTGGACTGGAGCCGGGCCGAGCTGCTGCTGGGCGCCTCGGACGCCCGCGGCGCCCGGGCCGATCTGCGTCTGACCCTGGCCGGCCGCACCGTGGCCCTGACACCGTCCAACCTCGTCGGTTCCGTCCGGTTGAATGACGGCCCGTCCGAGAACGGCCGCCGCAACTATCGCGGCGACGGCGAGACGCGCGAACTTCAGCTGTTCAGCACCCCGCTGACCGAGGCCGACCGCGCGACAGGCGCGCTGGATGTCGCCGGCCGCGCCACCTTCTCCGGCGCCCAGCGCGTCGCCGTGGTGGCCTTCGCCGGCACCACCGAGGCGGCGATCAAGGGCGACTGGCCCCACCCGTCCTACAACGGCGGCTTCCTGCCGGCGCGTCAGGAGACCCCGGCCAACGGCTTCGACGCCAGCTGGTCCGTGCCCTTCATCGCCCGCGGCATTCCGGTCGAGGGCGGCTCCGACGCCCTGGCCCGCCTCGGCGCCACCGAACTGGGCGTCAGCTTCGTCGAGCCCGCCAATCCCTATCAGTCGGTCAGCCGTTCGCTGAAATACGCCCCGATGTTCATCGGCCTGGTCTTCCTGGCCTATTTCCTGTTCGAGACCACGACCGGTCGCCGCGTCCACCCCGCCCAGTACATTCTCGTCGGCATGGCGCAGGTGATCTTCTACATGCTGCTGCTGTCGGTGGCCGAGCACACGGGCTTCGACCTCGCCTTCCTGCTGGCCGCCGCGGCCACCGTGGGCCTGATCTCCGCCTACGCCGGCTGGACCTTCGACAGCCGCAGGCAGGGCGTCCGCGCGCTGGTCGCCTTCACCTTCCTGTACGGCCTCATCTATATGCTGATGCGGCTCGAGGACTATGCGCTGCTGGTCGGCGCCCTCTCCAGCTTCGCGGCCATCGCCGCCGTCATGTATTTCACCCGCAAGGTCGACTGGTACGGCGTTACGGGCACCGGCGCCAAGGACATCGCCTGATGGTTCAGCTCACCCTCCCCAAGGGCTCCAAACCCGTACGCGGCAAGGTCTACAAGGCCCCGGCCGGCGCGAAGAACGTCAAGACCTACAAGGTCTATCGCTATGACCCCGAGGTCGACGCCGACCCGCGCTGGGACACGTTCGAGATCTCGGCCGACGATCACGGCCCGATGCTGCTGGACGCCCTGATCCACATCAAGAACGNCCTTCAGCTGCCGCGCCTGATCGGCGGTCAGCATGCCGAGGGTGGCGCAGGTCTCGAGCCCCAGTGACCCCGAGGTCGACGCCGACCCGCGCTGGGACACGTTCGAGATCTCGGCCGACGATCACGGCCCGATGCTGCTGGACGCCCTGATCCACATCAAGAACGAGATCGACCCGACCCTGACCTTCCGCCGCTCGTGCCGCGAGGGCATCTGCGGTTCGTGCTCGATGAACATCGACGGGCGCAACACCCTGGCCTGCACCAAGGGCTGGGAGGANCCTGACCTTCCGCCGCTCGTGCCGCGAGGGCATCTGCGGTTCGTGCTCGATGAACATCGACGGGCGCAACACCCTGGCCTGCACCAAGGGCTGGGAGGAATGCTCGTCCTCGACCATCTCGATCGCGCCCCTGCCGCACCAGCCGGTGGTCAAGGATCTGGTGACGGACCTGACCCTGTTCTACGCCCAGTACGACTCGATCCAGCCCTACCTCCAGTCCGACGAGCCGGACCCGGAGAAGGAGCGCATCCAGCTGCCCGAGGACCGCGCCAAGCTGGACGGCCTGTACGAATGCATCCTGTGCGCCTGCTGCTCGACGTCCTGCCCCAGCTACTGGTGGAACCAGACGGAATACCTCGGCCCCGCAGCCCTGCTGCAGTCCTACCGCTGGATCGCCGACAGCCGCGATGACGCAACGGACAAGCGCCTCGACGACCTTGAGGACCCGTTCAAGCTCTACCGCTGCCACACCATCATGAACTGCGCCCAGGTCTGCCCCAAGGGGCTGAACCCGGCCGAAGCCATTGCGAAGACGAAGCAGCTGATGGTTTCGCCATCGCGCAAGAAGACGGAAGTGGCCGCCTGAGTGGCAAAAATTAGATACATCGAGCACGACGGCCGCGAGCATGTGGTCGAGGTGAAGAACGGCCTGTCGGTCATGGAAGGGGCGATCCGCAATAACGTCCCCGGCATCGACGCCGACTGCGGCGGGGCCTGCGCCTGCGCCACCTGCCACGTCTATGTCGACGAGGCCTTCGCCGCCGAGACCGGCCGCGCTTCGGCGATGGAGGAGTCGATGCTGGACTTCGCCGAGAACGTCCAGCCGAACAGCCGCCTGTCCTGCCAGATCCGGGTTTCTGACGATCTGGACGGCCTGATCGTGCGCCTGCCCGAGAACCAGCACTGACCGGCCGCGCGAGCCCGGCGGATCCCCGGCTCGTCGACCTGATCGGCCGCCTGATCGCGACCGGTCCCCGGGCCGGCGTCGGGCCGCCCGTGATCGCCATCGTGGGTGCCCAGGGGTCGGGCAAGACGACGCTCGCCCGCGCCGCGGCTGAAAAGTTCGGCGGCGTGCAGATCTCGATCGACGACGTCTATCTGACCCGCGCCCGGCGCGAGGCGATGGCGGAGGAAGTTCACCCCCTGTTTCTCACGCGCGGGCCGCCGGGCACCCACGATCTGCGGATGCTGGGCCGACTGATGAAGGCGCTGGGCACGGCCCGTCCCGACGACAAGACCCTGCTCCCCGACTTCGACAAGCGAGGGGACGACCGCCGGCCTATCCGCGAGTGGCGCGTCTTCGAAGGACGGCCGCGCGCCATACTGGTCGACGCCTGGTGCCTGGGCGCCCTGCCCGAGGATGAGGCCGCCCTGGCCGAACCGGTCAATGCCCTTGAGCGCGACCGGGACCCCGACGGGACCTGGCGGCGCGCCGTCAACGGTTTCGTCGCCGGCTCCTATGCCGACTTCGCGGCGAAGTTCGACGCCATCGTGTTTCTCAAGGCCCCGGGCTTCGAGGTCGTGCTCGACTGGCGCAGCCAGCAGGAAGCGGACCTGCTCGGCGTCACGCCGGGCCGGCTGCCCGCCGCGGAGCGCCGCCATCTGGCGGTCTTCATCCAGTTTTTCGAACGCATCACGCGGCGAATGCTGGATGGCGGCGTTATTGCGCATACGGTCGTGCCGCTTGATCGCGACCGCCGCCCTGGTTCCATTCCCGAATGACACAGCAGCCCCCGGACCGCCGCTTCGAACCGAGACACGCGGCCAACGCACGCGGGGTCGTGGTCGCGCCCGGGCTCGAGATGCCGTGCCTCATCGTCGACCAGTCCGCCAGCGGCATGCGCATCCGGCTGGATCGCGGCTTCGCGCTGACGGGAACCGTCATCGTGATCGACCTGGCCCGCGGCATCGCCATCGAGGCCTCCGTGGCCTGGAGCAAGGGTCTGGAGGCAGGACTCAAGCAGTCCGGTCAGACCTCCCTGCGGGGGCTTGTACCGTCGCGCTTCGCCGCCGCGCGGGAAGCGCTGCGCCGGGCGGGGTGGGGCTAGGCCTCGATCAGGCCTCGGCCGGAGCGCCCGACAGGGACTCTTCCATCTCGAGGAAGGACGGCTGGGCCGAGGACGGAATGTCGCCGCGGCCGATCTCGACCGAAATCTGCGCCGCATTGCCGTGCAGGTGGGCGACCAGAACCGACTGGATGATCTTGTAGAAGGCCGACTCCTCGTCGACGATCGCCTTCAGGCGCGAGGCGATGGGTCCCACAAGGCCATAGGCCAGGAACACGCCCAGGAAGGTGCCGACCAGCGCCCCGCCGATCATGCCGCCAAGAACTTCCGGCGGCTCCGAGATCGAGCCCATGGTCTTGATGACCCCCAGCACGGCGGCGACGATGCCCAGGGCGGGCAGGGCGTCGGCCAGGGCCGTCAGGGCGTGCGGCGCCTCGAGCGCCTCGTGGTGGTGCTTTTCCAGCTGCTTTTCCATGGCGTCCTCGATCTGGTGCGGATCCTCGAGGTTCATGGTCATCATGCGCAGGGTGTCGCAGATGAAGTCCGTGGCGAAATGGTCCTTCAGGACCTTGGGATATTTCTGGAAGATGGTNATCATGCGCAGGGTGTCGCAGATGAAGTCCGTGGCGAAATGGTCCTTCAGGACCTTGGGATATTTCTGGAAGATGGTGCTCTCGGCCGGCTTCTCGATGTGGCTTTCCAGCGCGATGACGCCCTTCGACTTCATCGTCTTGGTCAGCTGGAACAGCAGGGACAGCAGGTCCTTGTAGTCCTGCTTCTTCCATTTCGGGCCGGCGAAGGCCTTGCCCAGACCGCCTAGCGTCGCCTTCATCGTGGTGGTGCTGTTCGAGATCAGGAAGGCGGCCAGACCGGCCCCGCCGATGGCCATCATCTCATGCGGCAGGGCGTGCAGGATGACCTCGAACTTGCCGCCCGAGATGACGTAGCTGCCGAACACGAGGGCGAACAGCAGCACGATGCCGATAATCTGGAACATGGAAGAGCGTCAGTCCTGCGCGCGCGAGAGACGCCGACCATCGCCGTTAATGATTAAGGGGCGGTTGCGAACCGGTAACCTTCAGAGCCGCGTCTCGCCGCTCAGGATCGCCTTCACCGCGGTTTCGCTCAGCTTGGTGTAGCCGCTCTTGCCGCCGCGAACATACAGAACCCCCTCGACCTTTTCCGGATCAAAGCCGTCGGCCACCAGATCGGTCTTCTTGTATTTGAACGTCCCGGTGGTGTCGGCGGACTTGATCAGCCGCACAAAGGCCGGCCGGGCGTAGACGGGCAGTTCCTGATCGACCCAGTCGGCGAAGGACCGGGCCGCGAACTTCCCGTCGACGACCAGGGCGACCATCCCGGCCTTGCCGTCGTGGCCGGGCACGGGGACGCCATAGGCGATGACTTCCTTGACTCCGGGGGCGTCGGCCAGCCTCTGCTCGACCTCGGCGGTCGAGACGTTCTCGCCCTTCCAGCGGTAGGTGTCGCCGATCCGGTCGATGAAATAGACATAGCCTTCGCTGTCCTGCTTCATCAGGTCGCCGGTGCGGAACCAGCGGTCGCCGCGCGTGAAGACGTCTCGCAGGATCTTCTTCTCCGAAGCCGCCTTGTCGGCATAGCCCGAGAAGGCGTGGCGGATGTCGTCGCCGATCATCCCCAGCGCCTCGCCGACCTCGCCCGCCTTGGCCAGCTGGCACAGACCGTCCGCGCCGCGCACCGGCTCCTCGGTGTCCATGTCGAACCGCACGAGACGGAAATTGATCTGCTTCTTGAGGAAGCCGGGCACGCGGCCGATGGCCCCTGGCTTGCCGTCGAAATTGAACACCGAGACATTGCCCTCGGTCGAGCCGTAGAATTCCAGAATGTCGGGAATCGCGAACCGCTTCTGGAAGTCGGACCAGACGTCGGGCCGCAGGCCGTTGCCGAACGCCAGACGCAGCTTGTGCGACCGCTCGTCCGGGTTCTCGGGGCAGTTGACCAGATAGCGGCACAGCTCGCCGATATAGACGAACAGGGTCGCGCCCGAGGCCTTCACGTCGGGCCAGAAGCTGCTCGCCGAGAACCGCTTGCGCAGCACCAGCTTGCCGCCGTTCAGCAGCGCGGGGCCGACTCCCACGAGGCCGCCGGTCGAATGGTACAGCGGCAGCACGTTGAAGGTGACGTCCTTGTCCGTGGCCGCCGTGGCCCCGGCGAAGGCGCGCATATAGGTGCGGGCCCGGGCGTGGGTGATCCGCGCCGCCTTGGGCATGCCGGTCGTGCCCGAGGTGTAGATGTACATCGCTGTGTCGCGGTTGGTCAGGCCAAACCGCGCCGAGCGCGCCGGCCGCACCGAAGACCCGCTGCGCACCGGCTTGTCGAGGCCGCGCCGCTCGTCGGCCTCGTCCTCGTCCTTCAGCCCCAGCACCCACAGCATCAGATTGCGGCCAGACAGGGCGCGGGCGTCCTCGACCCGTTTCCAGCAGTCCTCGTCTGTGACCACCTGCGACGCGTTGGAAATCGACAGGCAGTGAGCGAGCGCGTGGCCGGTCAGGTTGGTGTTGATCAGGGCCGTGGCCACCCCGACCTTGGCGAAGCCCAGCCAGGCGGCGACGTATTCGGCCCGGTTCAGCATTACGAGGGCGATGGTGTCGCCGCGCTTCAGCCGCCGGCTCTGGGCCCAGTGTCCGAACCGGTTCGCCATGGCGTCCAGTTCGCGATAGCTCAGCGTGCGGCGGTCGTCCTCGATAGCGGGATGATCGGGGAATTTGTCGACGGCCTCTTCCCAGTCATCGCAGACCAGATCGGCGCTATCGAGCGTGATCGGCTTGATGCGATTGAGCAGGCGCCGCAGCCCCTTGGCGAAACGCATGTTGCGCTTGATGTTCGCCACCAGACCCATCGTCGTATCCACTCCGTCGTCCGTCGCCCCCCTTGGTGATGGACAAGCCCGTCGCCGCGGTCAACCGGCAGGGGAATCTGAACAGCGTTTCATACCGTGTGCGCGCGGGTTTGCCCCGGGGCGTGGCGCCGATGCGGCGGTGACGTAGCGTCAGCACTCCAATTCGGGAGCCGCGCTTGAAGATCGCCTCAAGCTTGGGCTTAATCGGCGAACAGGGGTGTGCGGCGTTGGGGCCGTGAGGGGCCCCCGGGGGGACTTGAACCATGCGACTTCTCATCGCCGCCACGGCCTGCGCCCTGGCGATCACCGGGGCCGCTTCGGCCCAGGACTACAACGCCGATCCAAACTACGGCGACATCACCCTGTCGCCGGGCTTCACGCCCGATCCGCATCTGGTCAGCCTGCGCGCCGGAGGCGCCGTCAGCGCCACCGCCGCCGGCAGCGGTTGCTCCGGCTACATCACCAGCGCGCCGGACTTCCGCCTGAACTGGAGCGGCAAGGGCTCGCTGAACATCAAGATTTCGGTGCTCTCCAAGGCCGACACCACACTGGTCGTCAACGGGCCCAACGGCGAGTGGTACTGCGACGACGACACGGGCGAGGACAACAATCCGCTCATCACCCTGGCCTCGACCGGGGGACGTTACGAAATCTGGGTCGGCACCTATTCGAGCGGCGATCCGCAACCGGCCGTCCTGTCTATTTCAGAAATCAATAACTTCTGACGACTCACGCCAAGTAAAGCGCCAAGCCAGGAGCTTCACCGTTGTTGCCTCAATTGTGGCGACAACGGTGTTTCTTCGCGGCTGCAACAAAAATCACGGAACCGTGGTCTGACAAGACTGTTCCTTCTCCCACGTTATTGGAGGAACAGATATGACCGTCACCTATAACCCTGATCCGCTGAACCCCTATTCGGAACGTTCCGAGATCCGGCCGCTGACCGGCGACCGGGTGGACCTGAACGCCCGGCCCGCCATGGCCGATGAGCCGTTCGTCCCCGTCTACGCCCGCCGCGGCAAGGCCGCGCGCCGGACGGCCGGCAAGGTCCCGGCCTGGATGATCCTGGCCCCCGTGGGCGTCATCGCGCTCGGCGCGATCGTCGCCATGATGCTGATGGACAACGGCGGCGAAACCACCGCCCCGCTGGCCGAGCCCGCTGCGACCGCCCCGGTCGTCGCCGCCACGCCGCTTGTGAGCGCAACGCCCGCGACCAGCGCCTCGACGCCCGCTCCCGTCGTTTCGACCCCGGCTCCGGCTCCCGTAGTGCGTGAGGCCGCGCCCGTCCGGCGCGCCGCCGCCCCGGCTCCGGTCCGTCGCGCAACCACGCCGACCGCGCCGCGCACCGCCACGACCGCGCCGACAGCCCGCGTCGTGACTCCGGCGCCGGCGTCCTCCTCGACCGCCACGCTCAACACGGCCCCGACCCCGGCGCCCGCCGTCACGGTCACCCCGGCGCCGACGCCCCCGGCCCCGGTCATCGTGGTCGAACCGCTCAACTGATCGAGCGCTGAAAATGAAGACCCCGGCGGAGCGATCCGCCGGGGTTTTTCGTGTCAGGCGGCAGGGGCGGCGGGCGACACCCGCCAGATGATATTGCCCACATCATCGGCCACCAGCAGCGCTCCCAGCCGGTCGAACTGCACCCCGACCGGCCGGCCCATCGCCTGATCCTCGTCGTTGAGGAAACCCGTCAGAATATCCCGGGGCGGGCCCGCAGGCGCGCCATTGGCGAAGGGCACGAAGATCACCCGATAGCCGTTGCGCGGCTTGCGGTTCCACGACCCGTGCTGACCGACGAAGGCGCCGCCGCGATACGACGCCGGAAACAGCGACCCTTCCCCGAACGTCAGGCCCAGCGAGGCGGTGTGCGCGCCCAGCGCATAGTCGGGCTTCAGCGCCCGGGCGACCATGCCGGGGTTGGCCGGCTCGACCCGCGTGTCGACGATCTGGCCGTAGTAGCTCCACGGCCAGCCATAGAAGCCGCCCGGCGTCACCGAGGTCATGTAGTCGGGCACCAGATCATTGCCGAGCTCGTCCCGCTCATTGACCGACACCCACAGCTTGCCGCTGTCCGGCTGCCAGGCCATGCCGACCGGATTGCGCAGGCCCGAGGCGTAGATGCGATGAGCGCCCGTCGCCGGGTCGATCTCCCACACCGCCGCCCGGCCCTCTTCCTCGTCCAGCCCGTTCTCGCCGATATTGGAGTTCGAACCGACGCCCACGTACAGCCGCGACCCGTCGGGACTGGCGACCATGCTCTTGGTCCAGTGGTGGTTCCGTTGCGCGGGCAGGTCGACGACCTTGCGCGGCGCGGCCGTGATCTGCGTCTGGCCGGCCTGATAGGGGAAGGCCACCACGGCGTCCGCGTTGGCGACGTAGAGCGTGTCCCCCACCAGCGCCATGCCGAAGGGCGACATCAGGTTGGTCAGGAAGGCGGTCTTCGTCTCCGCCGTCCCGTCCCCGTCCGCGTCGCGCAGCAGGGTGATGCGGTTGGCGCTGGGAACCTTGGCGCCGGCCTTCTTCATCACCAGACCCTGGACCCAGCCGCGGATCCCGCCCGTCCCGCCGGAATCGAGGCCCTCGGGCTTCGGCGGGGCGTTGCTCTCGGCCACGAGGATGTCGCCGTTGGGCAGGCGGTACAGCCAGCGCGGATGATCCAGACCGCTGGCGAAGGCCTGGACCCGGAAGCCGGGCGCGGCCACCGGCGTGCGTCCGGCGGGCCAGCCGACGGCGTCGGCGACATTGACGGTCGGGAACAGCGCGCGGCTCGGCGCCGGCAGGGTCGGATCGGGACCGAACCCGGCGGACGGGTCCAGCGCCTCATTGCCTCCGCAGGCGGCGAGGGTGAGGACGGCGGTCGAAACGGCGAGCAGGGTCAGGCGGGACATGGGCGGCTTTCCGGCGGGTCAGAAGGCAGGGAATTCCAGACGGCTGACATCATAGCCCAGCGCCTCGGCCCGGGAGACCAGCGCGCGGCGTTCAGCGGCGTCAGGGACCTCGCGGGTGTAGATCCATAGCTTGTTGAAGGTGGGGTCGGCGGAGATGAACCAGCTGTAGTCCTCGGCGTGATCCAGCACCCAGTAGTCCCAGGTGACCAGACCGCCGAAATAGCGGGCGCGCAGCTTGGCGTTGGTTCCCGGATCGAGGATTTCGCCGCGCGCCCCGACGGCCTTCTCGCGGCCCTGCGGGGTGTCGACCTGGCACGTGTCGCGGATGTCGACCCGCGTCGGATTGACCAGAACATAGCTGGTCGCGCCTGCGACACAGCCGTCGGTGATCCCCATGGGCAGGCGCGCGATTTCGAGCCAGCGTCCGGAATAGAAGCGCTCGGGATCGACCGCCCGGGCTGGCTGTGGGGCCCGCACCTGATCGGGCGACGGCGCGGTGACGCAGGCGGAAACGCCAAGGGACAGGGCGAGGGCGGCGGCGGCGATACGCATGGCGAGACGGGCTCCGGCAGCGAAGGAATACCGGAGATACGGCGCAGGTTCCGCCGGGACGCGGTCGGCGCTGAATTCAGGTCAGGGGGTTGAGATCGTGCGGCGGCTGGATGCGACGGAACCGGGCCTCCACGAAGGAGAAGGCGCCGAAGGCCATCAGCCCCAGCGCGGTGAAGGCGAGAATCCACGGCCCGCCCGGCTGCGCCTCCAGCCCGTCCAGCGCGGCCCCGAAACTGCGCACCTCCGAGGCCCGCGAGTGCAGGCCTCCAAGAACCACGAAGATCCCCAGCGGAATGAACGAGACGCCGCGCGCCACATTGCCCGCCTTGGCCAGGGGCGCGACGCGGCGGCAGACCTTGGCCGAGCAAGCCAGCTTCTTCGTGAAGTCCTCGCGCAGCCCGTTGACGATGTTGCTGACGCCGACGCCGACGATCCCCAGGCCGATGGCGATCAGCAGCCAGTCGCCGAACGGCAGGCTCAGCACCATGGCGGCCTTGTCCTGATTGGCCGCCGTTTCCACCGCATTGGGATCGACCGGCTGCTTTTTCAGCAGGCCGAAGACGGACACCGCGAGAATGCCGTGGAACAGGCCGTTGCACGCCTGGCTGGCCCGTTTCATCAGCCCCTTCCACGTCGTGCCCACGTGGTCGGCGTCGAACACCGATTGCAGCACGCACCACTGGACGAAGGCCAGCAGCCCCAGCCCCAGCAGGATCAGCCACACCCGCTCGAACGGCTGTTCGGCCAACCAGAAGGTCGCCTCCTTGGACCCGGCCGCGTCACGGATGCGATCCGTGGCCGCCAGCAGGGTCAGCACCCCCGCCGACAGATAGACGAAACCGAGGGCGCCATAGCCGACCCGCGCGGCCGCCTCGATCAGCCGGTCCAGGGTCGGCACGCGCCGCAGCAGGGGAGAGTGTTTGCGTCCGGCCTCGCCGAGGGCGGCGAGACGACGGCGGATCTCATGGCGGGCGTCGGCGAAGGCAGTCACGGGCGTCTGTACTCGGGGGAACGGCAAGGCCATGGAACACGCGGGCGTCGCAAAGGCTCCGCTTGTCCCCACAGACATCCGGGACCCCGCCCTGCCGCCGCCCGGGTCAGGCGGAAAAGACCGTGCAAATCGTGAAGCTTGCGTCTTGAGCGCCGGACAATCGGCGCCATATTCGCCCGGCGACCGGATGTCGCAGGAGACGCCATGGCCCCGGTCATCGAAATCACGGGTCTGACCAAGACCTACAAGTCCGGGCTGCAGGCCCTCAAACCCATCGATCTGACGATCAACAAGGGCGAGATCTTCGCCCTGCTGGGCCCCAACGGCGCCGGCAAGACCACCCTGATCTCGGTCGTCTGCGGCATCGTCACCCCGACCACCGGAACCGTCGTCGCCGACGGCCATGACATCCAGAGCGACTACCGCGCGGCGCGCTCGAAGATCGGTCTGGTCCCGCAGGAGCTGACCACCGACGCCTTCGAGACCGTCCTGGCCACCGTGACCTTCAGCCGGGGCCTGTTCGGCAGGTCGCCGAACCCCGCCTTCATCGAACAGGTGCTGCGCGATCTCAGCCTGTGGGAGAAGCGCAACGACAAGATCATGACCCTGTCCGGCGGCATGAAGCGCCGCGTCATGATCGCCAAGGCCCTGAGCCACGAGCCCGACATCCTGTTCCTTGACGAGCCCACGGCCGGCGTCGACGTCGAGCTGCGCCGCGACATGTGGAATCTGGTGCGGGGCCTGCGCGAGCGCGGCGTCACCATCATCCTGACCACCCACTATATCGAGGAGGCCGAGGAGATGGCCGACCGCGTGGGCGTCATCCTCAAGGGCGAGCTGATCCTCGTTGAGGAAACCTCCGCCCTGATGAAGAAGCTGGGCAAGAAGACCCTGACCCTGAATCTTCAGGAGCCTCTGACCGCCGTGCCGGCCGAGCTGGCCGAATGGTCGCCGACGCTGAAGGCCGACGGCAACGAGCTGGAATACGTCTTCGATTCCAACCTCGAGAAGACCGGCGTGCCGTCCCTGCTGCGCAAGCTGTCGGACCTCGGCATCGCCTTCAAGGATCTGCACACCAGCCAGAGCTCGCTGGAGGACATCTTCGTCAGCCTCGTGCATCGCGACAAGACCACGGGAGCCGCGGCATGAGCAGCATGACCTTCAACGGCCACGGCGTCTGGGCCATCTACAAATTCGAGATGGCCCGGGCCATCCGCACCATCTGGCAGTCGGTCGTCACCCCGGTGATCACCACGGCCCTGTATTTCGTCGTCTTCGGCTCTGCCATTGGCAGCCGGATGACCGAGATCGACGGCGTCCCCTATGGCGCCTTCATCGTGCCCGGCCTGATCATGCTCAGCCTGTTCACCCAGTCGATCTTCAACGCCTCGTTCGGCATCTACTTCCCCAAATTCACCGGCACCATCTACGAGCTGCTGTCGGCCCCCGTGTCGCCGCTCGAGATCGTCATCGCCTATGTCGGGGCCGCGGCGACCAAGTCGGCGGTGCTGGGACTGATCATCCTGGCCACGGCGGCCTTCTTCGTGCCGCTGCAGATCCTGCATCCGCTCGAGATGCTGGCCTTCCTGATCCTGATCTCCACGACCTTCAGCCTGTTCGGCTTCATCATCGGCATCTGGGCCAACGGCTTCGAACAGCTGCAGATGATCCCGATGCTGGTGGTCACGCCCCTGACCTTCCTCGGCGGCTCCTTCTATTCGATCGACATGCTGCCGCCGATGTGGCGGACGATCACCCTGTTCAACCCGGTGGTCTATCTGATCTCCGGTTTCCGCTGGACCTTCTACGGCTCGGGCGACGTCGGCATCGCGGCCAGTCTGGCGGCGACGCTGGGCTTCCTGTTCGTCTGCCTGGCCATCGTGGGCTGGATGTTCAAAACCGGCTATCGTCTGAAGAACTAGGCCCGTCACGAAACGGGCCATTTCGGCGGACACCCTGACCGTCGTAAGCGTTGAGGAAGCGCGCCCGCCGGGGCGCGGGAGTCTGAATGTCCACCGAGTCCGACAAGAAGCCCCTGAACGGAACGCCCGAGCCGTTCCGCCGCCCCGTGGTCTGGGGCCGGCCGCCGGCGACCGTGTTCCGCGCCGGCCCGCTGCCCAGGGGCGACAGCCTGCCGCCCCTGCCCGAACCGCCGCGCGCGCCGAGGCCTGCGCCGGCTCCCGCCGCCGGAATCTTCAGCGGCTCGATGATTCCCCGCGCCGCGCCCCGGCCCGCGCCGGCTGCTGCGCAGCCCGCAACGCTCGCCCCTGCTGTTGTGGAAGAAGCCGCGGTCGCGGCGTCGCCTGCGCCCGCTCCGGCCCCCACGCCCGCTCCCGCGCCAGATCTGACGGTCCGCCCGCTGCCGCCCGTGGAACCCGCGCCGGCCCGCCCCGCTCCGAAACCGGCCGTAACTTCCGCGCCTGCGACTCCCCGTCCAACCGTCGTCGAAGCGACGCCCGTCGGCTCCACCCTGCAGGCCGCGAGCGCCCGCGGAAAATCTTCGGGCCGCACCGCCCTGTACGGCGGCGTCGCCGTCGCCGCGGTCGCCGTCATTGCGGCGGCCGGCTGGTTCATGACACGCACCCCGGCCCCGGCTCCCGCCGCCGAGGCGCCCGCCTCCGTCGCACCGGTCGAGGCGGCGCCTGCGCCCGTCATTCGGGCGGCCACGCCCGCACCGGCCGCGACGGCGCCCGAGCCCGCTCCGGTCCCGGCCTCTACCACGCCGGCGACCCGCCCCGCGCCCGTCGCGGCGCGAGGGGAGACGCCCCGTCCCGCCGCCGCTACGCCCGCCCGCGTGACGCCGCCGCCCGCAGCGACTCCGCCGCCCGCGATCACCACCGCGCCCCTGATCGAGATCGCGCCCGCTCAGCCCGCCGGCCCTCCGCCGACCGAGGCGGAACGCCCCCCGTCCGATCCTGACGCCCCGATCGCGACCCGACCCCAGCCTGTCGGATAGAAAACCGCACGCTCGCCGGGCCTACGACCAAATCTGACGCAGGCCCATGCTTTCATCACCGGACCCGTCCCGGGTCAGGTCTTTGAAAGCTGAATTCTGGCGAGACGCCTCCGCAGTACCTATGCTTCGCACGGTTCTCTGCACCGTCCCCGTGGTGGCGGCGCATGAGACTCATGAGACTCATGAGACTGTTTTTTTCGTCCCGGACCCGCCGCTAGCGGATGGCGACGTAGCCGCGCTCGACCATGCGGCGCAGCCCTTCATAGGCTTCTGCCAGCTCTTCATAGGCGATGCGGGCCGAGGTCAGCCGGGCGATCTGGTCCGGGGTCGAGGGCGCGCCCGATTCCGACTGCCGCAGGCTCTCGGCCACCCATTTGCCCCGCGCCGTGGCCGTCATGATCGCCAGCTTCTGGAAGGTCGGCGCGTCGAGCTTCGGCAGCATCTGGCCGATGATCTCGCGGTTGGCGATGAAGGCCGAATAGTCGATCCGTTCCAGCAGGCCGCGGACGCGCCGCTGTTCCGCCGGATCGGCGTCCTGGGGCTCGAAATGATCGCGCTGGCGGCGATAGCCGCCGGTCTGGATCGTGGACATGACGCCTCCGGAAAAGGTCCGATCCCAAGCGTGCGCCGCGTCGATTAACGCCCCGTTAGCCCTGTTTTCCCGCCTGCCCCGGCCCGCGCGCGATTTGACACCCGCGCCCACGCCGGGGTCAGTTCCTGTCCGATCCGCCTGCCGAAGAGGAGTTTCCGAAATGACCGCTGCAACCAGCCTCGCTGGAGGCCTGACCCCGGCCGGCAAGGTGCGCGTCAGCGCTTACAGCGTCTCCATCGACGGCTTCAGCGCGGGCCCTGATCAGAGCCTGGAACACCCCCTCGGCGTCGGCGGCGAACGGCTGCACCAATGGGTCTTCCCGACCGACAGCTTCAGAACCCGCTTTGGCCAGTCCAATGGCGAGACGGGCGTGGATGACGGCTTTTCCCGGCGCAGCATGGAGGGGCTGGGCGCGTGGATCCTCGGTCGCAACATGTTCGCGCCGAGCCGCGGCGACTGGCCCGATGACGACTGGAAGGGCTGGTGGGGCGAAGAGCCGCCCTATCACGTGCCCGTCCTGGTCCTGACCCACCACGCCCGCGATCCGCTCGAGATGGAGGGCGGCACGGTCTTCCACTTTGAAACGGGGGGCGTCGAGGCGGCGCTGGCAAGGGCGCGAGCCTTCGCGGGCGACAGGGACATCCGCATCGGCGGCGGCGCCGAAACCATCCGCCAGTATCTGCGGCTCGGGCTGATCGACGAACTGCATGTGGCTGTCTCGCCTGTGGTGCTCGGCCGGGGCGAACCCTTCTGGGAGGGCCTCGATCTTCCGGCCCTCGGCTACGAGGTCGCATCCAGCACGGCGGGCGAACGGGCCACCCATCTGATCCTGAACCGCGTCGCAAAGGACGAGCGCTGACCATGGCCCTGCAGCTCTACTCCCATCCCTACGCCGCCTATGGCCAGAAGGCGTCCGTCGCCCTGTACGAGCTGGGCCTGCCGTTCGAGCTTCGGCTGGTTGACGCCAATGACGAGGCGAGCATGGCCGCGTTCCGGGAAGTCTCGCCCTTCGGCAAAATGCCGGTTCTCGTCGACGGCGAACGCCGCCTCGTCGAATCCAGCATCGCCATCGAATACTTGGACGGGCTCGCCGGCGGCGGCCGGCTCATCCCGGCGGATCCCGATGCGGCGCTGGAGGCGCGGCTGATCGACCGCATCGTCGACATCTACATCGGCGGCCCCATGAACCGCATCATCCCGCGCAAATTCCGGCCCGCAGGCAACGAAGACCCCTACGGCGACGCCCAGGACGAGGCCGTTCTGGCGAGCGGATGGGACTGGCTGGAGGACCGCCTGTCCGACGGTCGGACCTGGGGCGCGGGCGAAACCTTCACCTTGGCGGACTGCTGCGCCGCGCCGATCCTGACCTATGCCCGGCGGCTGGTTCCGTTCGGCGACCGGCCCCTGCTGAAGGCATGGCACCGGCGGTTGATGGCGCGGCCGTCATTCGTCCGGGCGCTGGAGGACGCGGCCCCGTTCGGCGATCTGATGCCGGCGCCGCCGGCCCGCGACGACTAGTGCGCCTCGGGCGGTCGGGCGGCGGGGCTGAAGTATTCGTCTTCGGGCTTCGGATGGGCGCTCAGGACGAAACGGCGGTCGCAATAGGCGCATTCGACGAAATCGTCCCCGCCCATGTCCATATAGACCAGCGGGTGGCCCAGGGCTCCGCCGCCGCCATCGCACGCGACCCGTTTGGTCGGGACCACAATGTCTTCCGGCGGCGGGATGATGGCGTCGGGGTGACGGGGCGGCATGGCGCGATCTCGGAACTGCATAAGCGGCGGGACCGATTCCCTAGGCGTGAGCGGGTTCTGCGTCAAACCGTCTGCGAGCGTTTGCGGAAGACCCGGTCGAACAGCGCCTTGCGCCGCTTGAACAGCGACCAGCCCAGTGAACCCGCGGCGACCCACAGGCCGATCTCGCCGACGACAGCGGCCGGGCCGCCGAACATCAGGGCTTCGCGCATATCCAGCTGGCCCGTCCGGTTCAGGATGACGATGGCCGTGAAGGCGCCGTAGCCGAGGAGGCAGAAGGCAAAGGCCGTCCAGCCGATCATTTTGGTGCGGGTCATTGTAGACGTTCCGTCAAGCGTGCTGTTCATAATGACAAGGATACTTGACATTTGATCGCGATATGTCAAGCGTCATTGACACAGATGATCGGCAGATCGCGCGCGGCCTTGGCGACGCCGCCCGGCAAGCCTACCTAGGCCGGCCAGCCCAACGGAAAGCCTGCATGCCCGAAGCGACCGCCCTGCCCGTCAACGCCATCGAGGTGCGCGGACTGGAAAAGACCTACGCCGGGACGAAGAAGGCGCCGCCCAAGACGGCGCTGCGGGGCGTCGATCTGGTCATTCCGCGGGGCTCGATGTTCGGCCTGCTGGGTCCCAACGGCGCCGGCAAGTCGACCCTGATCAACATCCTCGCGGGCGTGGTGAACAAGACCGGCGGCACGGCCTCGATCTGGGACCGCGACATCGACAAACAGCCGCGCGACGCCCGGGCGGCCCTCGGCGTGGTGCCGCAGGAAATCGTCGCCGACGTCTTCTTCACCCCGCGCGAGGCGCTGGAGGTGCAGGCCGGCTTCTACGGCGTGCCCGCCAATGAGCGCCGCTCCGATGAACTGCTTGCGGCGCTTGGCCTGTCCGACAAGGCCCACGCCTATGTCCGCGCCCTCTCGGGCGGCATGAAGCGCCGCCTGATGGTGGCCAAGGCGCTGGTGCATAACCCCCCGATCCTGATCCTCGACGAGCCCACCGCCGGGGTCGACGTCGAGCTGCGCCGCCAGCTGTGGGAGTACGTACGGCGCATCAACGCCGAGGGCGTGACCGTCCTGCTGACCACCCACTATCTGGAGGAGGCGCAGGAGCTCTGCGACACCATCGCCATCATGAACCGGGGCGAGGTGGTGGCCTGCGAGCCCACCCCGCAGCTGCTGCGCCGGCTGGACACCCGCAACGTCGTGGTGACGCCCGAGGGCGAGCTCAACGGCCTGCCTGCCCTGAAGGGCTTCGAGGCCGTGGCGCGCCCGAACGGGGCCTTCGTCGTCACCTACCGCAAGGGCCAGTCGTCAGTGGAGCAGGTGCTGGCGGCCGTACGGGCGGCCGGCGTGACCATCGCCGACATCACCACCGAGGATCCTGATCTGGAAGATGTCTTCCTGGCGCTGACCTATGGCGACGCCAGCCAGGTCAGTCCGACGAAGGACTAGATCACCATCACCGTGCCGATGAGCAGTCGCGCGCCCGCGCGGCCCATGGCGGTGTTGGTCGCCGCCTGAAGCTGGGCGACCAGCCGCTCGACGTCCGGCGGGGCGCCGGGCAGCAAGGCGCTGGCCGCCTGCTGAACCACGACGGCGTAGGCGGCGCGCAGTCGCGGCGCCGACTGGGCCACGCGGGTCCGCAGGGCGGCGTCCGCGGTATCGAGGCCGAGTTCGACCGTCATCACGCCGCGCCGGCCGCCCGAGCGGATAACGTTGGCGGTGATGGTCGGCAGCCGCAGATAGCTGGCCTGTGGCGCGCCGGAGCCGCCACTGGTTTTCGATGTCCGGGACTTCAGTCCGAGAAGGGCGCGGCGTTCCATGGGCCGACCCTGACACACGGCGCTTAAGGCGTGGTTACGCCGCCGCCTCCAATCCCCTCGGCTCCATCGGTTTCAGATCCAGCAGGGCGAACAGTGCGGCGTCCTCGTCCTGTTCGGGATTGGGCGTGGTCAGCAGCTTGCCGCCGACGAAGATGGAATTGGCCCCGGCGAGGAAGCACAGCGCCTGCATCTCGGCGCTCATGGTCTCGCGGCCCGCCGACAGGCGCACCATCGCCTTCGGACAGACCAGACGGGCGACCGCGACGGTGCGGACAAACTCGATCGGATCGATCTGGCCCTCGGCCAGCATCCGCTCGCCCAACGGCGTGCCGGTGACCGGCACCAGCGCATTGACCGGCAGGCTGTCGGGATGCTCCGGCAGGGTCGCGAGCGCATGCAGCAGGCTGGCCCGATCCCGCCGCGCCTCGCCCATGCCGACGATGCCGCCGCAGCAGGTCGCCATCCCTGCGTCCCGCACGTGCTGCAGGGTGTCGAGCCGGTCCTGATACGTCCGGGTCGTCACGACCTGGGCGTAGTATTCCGGGCCGGTATCAAGATTGTGGTTGTAATAATCGAGCCCGGCGTCCTTCAGCTGCCGCGCCTGATCGGCGGTCAGCATGCCGAGGGTGGCGCAGGTCTCGAGCCCCAGCGCCTTCACGCCGGCGATCATGGTGGCCAGCTTCGGCGTGTCCCGGTCCTTCAGCTCGCGCCAGGCCGCGCCCATGCAGAAGCGGCTGGCCCCACCGGCCTTGGCCGCCATGGCCTCGGCGAGAACGGCGGTGGCGTCCATCAGCTTTTCGGCCTTCAGACCGGTCTGGAAACTGGCCGACTGGGAGCAGTAGCCGCAGTTCTCGGCGCAGCCGCCGGTCTTGATCGACAGCAGCTGGCTCTTTTGCAGTTCCGACGGATCGAACCAGCGGCGGTGGACGGTCGCGGCCTCGAACACCAGTTCCATGAAGGGCCGGGCGAACAGCGCCTCCACCTCGGTCAACGTCCAGTCGTGGCGGGGGGCGGCGAGGTCCTGGGTCATGCGAGCCTGCTTAGCTCCACCCCACGCCCCCGCCAAGCCGCCTTACTCCTCGTCGCGGTAGACCCGGCCGTCGCGCATCACGAAATCCATCGAAGTCAGCACGGTGACGTCCGTCAGCGGATCGCCGTCTACCGCGACGATATCCGCCCGCTTGCCCGGCTCCAGCGTGCCGATCTCGGATGACAGGCCCAGCAGGTCGGCGGCGTTGACGGTAGCCGCCTGGATCGCGCCCATCGGCGTCATGCCGTGCTGGACCATCAGGGCGAACTCGTCGGCGTTGCGGCCATGCTTCGACACGCCCGCGTCGGTGCCGAAGGCGATCTTCACGCCTGCCGGAACCGCCCGTTGCAGGGACTGGCCGGTGATCGAGATGCGCCAGCGGATCTTGGGCAGGACCTCGGGCGAATAGGCGTTCGGATCGGCGGCCAGCCGCTCGATATAGCCGTTCACCGTCGACAGGGTCGGCACATAATAGGCGCCGGACTGACGGAAGAGGCGGATCGTTTCGTCGTCGAAAATGGTGCCGTGCTCGATCGAGTCCGCCCCCATCCGCAGCGCCAGATTGATGCCGTCCGCACCGTGGGCGTGGACCGCAACCTTAAGGCCGTACAGATGCGCCGTGTCGATGAGGGCGCGGGCCTCGTCCTCGAACATCTGGGCGCCGAGCCCGGCGCCGATGCGGCTGTTCACGCCGCCCGTGGTGGCGATCTTGATGACATTGGCGCCGCGTCCGACCTGGACGCGCACCGCCTCGCGGCAGCTTTCGGGACCGTTGCAGACGTTGTCGTGCGGAATGTCGTCGCGGAGCTCGTCGTTGAAGCCCAGCCGCCCGTCCATATGTCCCGACGTCGTCGAGATGCTGTTCCCGGAATCGACGATGCGCGGACCGGGCAGGCTATGAGCGGCCGTGGCGTCGCGCAGGGCCATGGTGACCCCGCCGTCGTCGCCCAGATTTCGCACGGTGGTGAAGCCGGCCATCAGGGTCTTCCGGGCATTCTCGGCCGCGCGGTAGGCGTGTGTCGGCAGGTTTTCGGTGATCCCGGACAGGAAGCCGGCCTGGCCGCCGAGGTCAGAAACCAGATGCACGTGGCTGTCGATCAGGCCGGGCAGGACGAAACGATCGCGCTGATCGATGATGGTCGCGCCGGGAAAGGCGGCGGCGTCCACGAAGCCGTCGCGGATCTCGACGACCCGTCCGTCACGCACCACCACGGTCGAGGGTCCTCGCGGCGCCTGGCCGGGGCGGTCCAGCAGCCGGCCGGCCTGGATCAGGGTGACAGGACCCTGTTCGACCGTCACCGGAGGTGCGGTCTGGGCCTGCGCCGTTGCCGCACCCAGACCCAGCAGCGCCACGCCGCCAAGGCTCGCCATCCATCTGTTCATCGTCACCCTCCCCGGATCATCCGCCATGTTGCGCGCACTCGACGCCGTTCCGCCAGAGAGGCCAACACGACAAACACATAAAGATATCCTTATGTGTTTCTTGCTCCGGGGACCGTCCCGGTCTATAGGGCGCGCGAACAATCTCCCGGAAAGCCCCCTTCATGACCGACTACATCGTCCGCGACATCTCGCTTGCCCCGTTCGGCAACAAGGAAATCGCCATCGCCGAAACCGAAATGCCCGGGCTGATGGCCCTGCGCGAAGAGTTCGGCGGCCAGCAGATCCTGAAGGGCGCCCGCATCGCCGGCAGCCTGCACATGACGATCCAGACCGCCGTCCTGATCCAGACGCTCGAAGCGCTGGGCGCCGACGTCCGCTGGGCCTCGTGCAACATCTTCTCGACCCAGGACCACGCCGCAGCCGCCATCGCCGCCAACGGCACGCCGGTGTTCGCCACCAAGGGCGAGACGCTGGAAGAGTACTGGGACTACGCCCACAAGATCTTCGAATGGGCCGACGGCGGCTATCCGAACCTGATCCTCGACGACGGCGGCGACGCCACCCTGCTGTGCGTGCTCGGCCCGAAGGCTGAGAAGGACGGCACGCTGCTGGACAACCCGCAGAACGAGGAAGAGGAAGCCCTCTACAAGGTGATGAAGCGCTACATCGCCGAGAAGCCCGGCTTCTATTCGGCGATCCGCGACGCCATCGGCGGCGTGTCGGAAGAGACGACCACGGGCGTTCACCGCCTGTACGAAATGGCCAAGAAGGGCGATCTGCCGTTCCCCGCCATCAACGTCAATGACAGCGTCACCAAGTCCAAGTTCGACAACCTGTACGGCTGCCGTGAATCGCTGGTCGACGCGATCCGCCGCGGCACCGACGTCATGCTGTCGGGCAAGGTCGCCGTGGTCTGCGGCTATGGCGACGTGGGCAAGGGCTCGGCCGCCTCGCTGCGCCAGGGCGGCGCCCGCGTGAAGGTCACCGAAGTCGATCCGATCTGCGCCCTGCAGGCGGCGATGGAAGGCTATGAGGTCGTCACCGTCGAGGACGTGGCCGGCGAGGCCGACATCTTCGTCACCGCCACGGGCAACAAGGACGTCCTGACCGTCGAACACATGCGGGCGATGAAGAACAACGCCATCGTCTGCAACATCGGCCACTTCGATTCCGAGATTCAGGTCGCGGGCCTGAAGAACTTCAAGTGGGACGAGATCAAGCCGCAGGTGCACCACGTCGAGTTCCCGGACGGCAAGAAGATCATCCTGCTGTCGGAAGGCCGTCTGGTGAACCTGGGCAACGCCACGGGTCACCCGTCGTTCGTGATGTCGGCGTCCTTCACCAACCAGACGCTGGCCCAGATCGAGCTGTGGACCAACGCCAAGTCCTACGAGAACCAGGTCTACACCCTGCCCAAGCACCTCCGAGGGCCCGTTCAAGCCGGAACACTACCGCTACTAGGGCGACCTGGAGCAAAAGACCGGAAGGGGCCCGCGTCATATGGCGCGGGCCCTTTTTGCTGCGCATCGCTGGCTTCGCGGAGGCGGGGCGCCTAGACTGCGGCCATGGGCGACGTTCTGAACATCCTGATCCTGCTGGCCATCGCGGCGGTGGCCATCACTCTCGGCTTCGGCATCTATTCGCTGTATCGGGGCGGCGATTTCGCGCGGTCGCATTCCAACAAGCTGATGCGGCTGAGGGTCGCGCTGCAGGCGCTGGCGATCGTGTTGCTGGTCGTCGGCATGTGGTGGAAATCCACGCACGGGGCCTAGACGCCATGGTCGTCCTGAACCGCATCTATACGAAGACGGGCGACGGCGGGCAGACGCGGCTGGCCTCGGGCGCGACGGTGTCCAAGAGCGATCCCCGGGTCGAGGCCTACGGGGCGGTGGACGAGCTGAACGCCGTCATCGGCGTGGCGCGCCAGCATTCGGGTCAGCACGACCGCATCGACGCCATGCTGGGCCGGATCCAGAACGAACTGTTCGACCTCGGGGCCGATCTGGCCACGCCGCTGGAGCCTGCGCCCAAATGGGAGGCGCTGCGCATCCTCGACAGCCAGGTCGAACGGCTGGAGGCGGAGATCGACTGGATGAACGAGAGCCTGAAGCCGCTGGACAGCTTCATCCTTCCGGGCGGGTCGCCGCTGTCGGCCGTGCTGCATCTGGCCCGCACGGTGGCGCGCCGGGCCGAGCGCGAGGCCGTGCGTCTGGTCGAGGCGGGCGAGGCGATGACGCCGGCCTCGATCCGCTATCTGAACCGGCTGTCCGACCATCTGTTCGTCGCCGCCCGCCGGGCCAACGCCAATGGCGCGGACGACGTGAAGTGGAAGCCCGGGGCGACCCGCCAGACCTGACCGGTCGCCAAAAAAACAGTCTCATGAGTCTCATGAGTCTCATCCCGGACGCCGTCGCATCAGGATTCGATTTTCAAAGACCGCGCCCGAACGGGCGTCGGTCAATGAAGCACGCCCGTGCGTCAAAAACGGACGCAGGCCAGGACAGGACTTGTCTATTGCGCCGCCAGGGCCGCGCGCTGACGGTCGGCCTCGGCGTCGCGGGCCTTTTGCTGGGCCGTCAGGGAATCCTCGATCGCCACCAGTTCGCGGTTCTTTTCGGCCGAGGCGGCGGCGCGCTGGCCCGGCAGGGGACGGCCGGTGATTTCGGCGATGGAGATGGGCTGGGCGCAGGTGCGGCCTTCCGGATCCCACCATTTGCCGCCCGCCTCGCAGCGGTCGCCCGGCGCCACGACCAGATTCTCGTAGGCGAACATGCCCGCGATCAGGACGGCGAAGGTCGAGAGAAACAGGATGCTCAGCCGTTTCATGGTCAGGAGGCGGTTCATCTGGGGATTCCCGTGGCTTCAAGGACAAACGAACGAGGTCGTTGACGCGGCGTTACGTTGACAGGCCGGATGCGGCGTACCATTCCGTGACCCAACATTCCGGCGCTTTCGTGGATAGCACAATGAAGGTTCTCGTCCCCGTCAAACGGGTGATCGACTATAACGTCAAGGCCCGCGTCAAGGCGGACCAGACCGGCGTTGATCTCGCCAACGTCAAAATGAGCATGAATCCCTTCGACGAAATCGCCGTCGAGGAGGCCGTCCGCATGAAGGAAGGCAAGGAGCATCACGCGGCCGGAACGGTCAGCGAGATCGTGGTCGTCTCCATCGGCGTCACCCAGGCCCAGGAAACCATCCGCACCGCCCTGGCCATGGGCGCGGACCGGGGTCTGCTGATCCAGTCGGACGCCGATCTGGAGCCGCTGGCGGTCGCCAAACTGCTGAAGGCCGTGGTCGACGAGGAGAAGCCGGACATGGTGCTGCTGGGCAAGCAGTCGATCGACGGCGACAACAATGCGGTCGGCCAGATGCTGGCCGCCCTGCTGGACTGGCCCCAGGCCACCTTCGCCGGCAAGATGCAGACCCTGTCGGCGACCCTGCCGGCGGTGGTGTCGGTGGACCTGCGGCTGAACACGCCGCGCTACGCCAGCCTGCCCAACATCATGAAGGCCAAGAAGAAGGAGATCGCGGTCAAGGCGGTCGCCGACTATGGCGTCGACACGGCGGCACGCCTGAAAGTGGTCAAGGTCACCGCCCCGCCGCAGCGTTCGGCGGGCATCAAGGTGGCTGACGCCGCCGAACTGGTTGCGAAACTCAAGACCGCGGGGGTCCTGTAATGGCCGTTCTCGTTATCGCCGACCGCGACGGCGACACCGTCCGCGACACCACCNCGACGCCGCCGAACTGGTTGCGAAACTCAAGACCGCGGGGGTCCTGTAATGGCCGTTCTCGTTATCGCCGACCGCGACGGCGACACCGTCCGCGACACCACCAACAAGACCGTCACCGCCGCCCTGAAGCTGTCGGGCGATGTGGACGTGCTGGTCATCGGCCAGGGCTCGAAGGCCGCGGCCGACGCCGCCGCGAAGATCGCCGGCGTGCGCAAGGTCCTGCTGGCCGAAAGCGCCGGTCTGGGCCACCAGCTGGCCGAGGCGGTCGAGGCGACCGTGGTTGGTCTGGCGGGCGGCTATGACGCCATCCTTTCGCCGGCCACCACCGACGGCAAGAATTTCATGCCGCGCATCGCCGCCAAGCTGGATGTCGCCCCGATCTCTGACATCATCGAGGTCGTGTCCAACGACACCTTCGTGCGCCCGATCTACGCCGGCAATGCGCTGGAGACGGTGCAGTCGGGCGACGGCAAGAAGGTCATCACCGTGCGCCCGACCAGCTTCGACGCCGCGGCTGAAGGCGGCTCGGCCAAGGTCGAGACCGTGGCGGGCGCGGACGCCGGCAAGGCGGCCTTCGTCAGCGAGGAAATGGTCAAGTCGGACCGCCCTGAACTGGGCGCCGCCAAGATCGTCGTCTCGGGCGGCCGGGCCCTCGGTTCGGCCGAGGAGTTCCACGCCGTGATGGACCCGCTGGCCGACAAGCTGGGCGCCGCCGTGGGCGCCTCGCGCGCCGCCGTGGACGCCGGCTATGCGCCCAACGACTATCAGGTCGGCCAGACCGGCAAGGTCGTTGCCCCGGCCCTCTACATCGCCATCGGCATCTCGGGCGCCATCCAGCATCTGGCCGGGATGAAGGACTCCAAGGTCATCGTGGCGATCAACAAGGACGCCGACGCCCCGATCTTCCAGGTCGCGGACTATGGCATCGTCGGCGACTACAAGGTCGTGGTCCCGGAGCTGATGAAGGCGCTGGGCTAAAGCCCACGGGCGGACCGAGACAGGGCGCGGCGCCTTCGGGCCCGCGCCCTTTTTCATGGGCGGAGGCACAGGCCTGGCATGCCGGTCCGCGACAGACTTACAGGCGCTGGTCCAGCTGGCCGCGCACGGCGCCGCCGGGGTGTTCGGCGTTGTGGACGTTGACATAGTAGTCGGCGGGCGACTGAAGCAGCGACCGCGCCACTGCGGGATCGATGGCGATGCAGCGTTCGCTGTCGCCATCCGTCGGGGCCTCAAGGTGGACGACAATCGGTCCGCCCGACTCGCCGGCCGGCGACCTGTGAATGTGGGCGAGCTGCGCGGGCGCTATGCCGTCCACCTCCAGGAGATAGCAGAACCGGCTGCGGACGGGGTCGATCAGCAACTCGGCCGTCCCGCTGCCGTCGGGGTCTCCCAACCCCGGTCCTTCCGCCGCGCCGCTCAGCGGAATCACCATCGTCCGACCCCCCGGGCCGTCGGATCCGGTGGTCAAAGGCAAGCAGGCGGCCAGCGCGGCGGCCGCGGCGACGATGACGGTCGCCCTGTATCCGGATTTCATCAGACCTCCGATGAATGCTCGACCGTAATCGTCTCGAGCATCACCCCGATCGAGGGCGAACGCCAGCGCAGGCCCGTCCCGGCGCCGCCGCCTTACGGGTTTGTAATGTTTCCGGCTTTGACGGGACGCGCCGGACCCTTTTGTAATCCGCCCCGACGTACGCCAGCGGGCGTACAAGGGGAGCGTTCGATGAGACTTCACGCCTTGCGGGGTTCCAGCCTCGCCGTCCTCGCCTGCGTGCTGGCGGGCTCTCTGGCCCTGTCGGCCTGCGCCACCAACGGGGGCGACGACAAGCCCGCGGCGGGCAACGCGTCTGCCGAAGCGCGCGAGCCGATGCCCCGGGGGCTGGACTATGCCGCCAATCCCGATCCTTTCCCCTCGACCTATCGCGGCCTGCCGCGCGAGAACATGGCCATCGTCGGCGGTACGGTCTTCGACGGCGCGGGTGGCAAGATCGAGAACGGCGTGGTCATCGTCACCGACGGCAAGGTGGCCGCGGTCGGCGACGCCTCGACCCCGGTTCCCGACGGCCACCGCGTGGTGGACGCGCGCGGCCGGTTCGTGACCCCGGGCATCATCGACGTGCACAGCCACCTCGGCGTCTATCCCTCGCCGGGCGTGCAGGGGATGAGCGACGGCAACGAGGCGACCAGCCCGAACACGGCGCAGGTCTGGGCCGAGCATTCGCTGTGGCCGCAGGACCCCGGTTTCAACGCCGCCCGCGCGGGCGGGGTGACCACGCTCCAGATCCTGCCCGGCTCGGCCAATCTGTTCGGCGGCCGCGGCGTGACCGTGCGCAATGTGCCGTCGGTGACCATGCAGGGCATGAAGATGCCCGGCGCGCCATATGGGCTGAAGATGGCCTGTGGCGAGAATCCGTCGCGCGTCTATGGCGGGCGCAACCAGTCGCCGGCGACGGGCATGGGTAATATGGCCGGCTATCGCGCCGCCTTCATCGCCGCCCAGGACTATCGCGCCAAATGGGACAAGTGGCGCGAGGACGGCGAGGGCTCGCCCCCGACCCGCAACCTGCAGAACGAGACCATCGCCGGGGTGCTGGACGGTTCGATCCTGGTGCAGAACCACTGCTACCGCGCCGACGAGATGGCGATGATGATCGACCTGTCGAAAGAGTTCGGCTTCAAGATCACCGCCTTCCACCATGCGATCGAGGCCTACAAACTGGCCCCGACCCTCGCCCGCGAAGGCATCTGCGCCGACATGTGGACCGGCTGGTGGGGCTTCAAGATGGAGGCCCTGGACGCAGTCGAGGCCAACGCCGCCCTAGTGGATGCGCCGCAGGGGTCGTGCGCGGTGATCCACTCGGACGACGCCGAGCTGACCCAGCGCCTCAATCAGGAAGCCGCCGCCGGTCTGGCCGCCGGCCGGCGCATGGGGATGAACATCCCCGAGGAGCGGGCGATCAGCTGGATCACCCTGAACCCGGCCCGTTCGCTGGGCATCGCCGACCAGACGGGATCGCTGGAGGCCGGCAAACGCGCCGATGTGGTGATCTGGAGCGCCAATCCGTTCAGCGTCTACGCCCGCGCCGATCAGGTCTTCATCGACGGCGGCCTGAGCTTCGACCGCATGAACCCGGCCTATCACGTCCCGCAGGGAGCCCGCTGATGCGCCTCAAGAGCCTTATCCTCGGCGCGGCCTGCGCGGCCGCGCTGACCAGTCCCGCCTTCGCCCAGTCCCTCACCGCCATCACCGGCGGACGGGTGCTGACCGGAACCTCCGTCATCGAAAACGGCACCGTCGTGATCCAGAACGGCCGGGTCGTCTCGGTCGGGACCGGCGCCGCGCCGTCGGGCGCCCGGATCATCGACGCCCGCGGCAAGGTGGTCGCGCCCGGCTTCGTGGCCGTGGACAGCGGTCTGGGCGCCTCGGAAATCTCGTCGGTCGGCGGGTCGGATGACCAGTCCAACGGGGCCAACTCGATCAGCGCCTCGTTCGATGTCAGCTACGGCCTCGATCCGTGGTCCTTCACCCTGCCGGTCGCGCGGCTGGGCGGCATCACCCGCGCCATCGTGGTGCCCAGCCATCCGGGCGGATCCGGCGGGCACAACCACCAGGACGACAGCGACTTCGCAGGCGTCGGCGAGGGCGGCTATCAGGCGCCCAGCCTGTTCGCCGGTCAGGCCGCCGTCATCCATCTGGCGCAGGGGACCGACATTCTGGTCAAGCCGCGCGTGGCCATGGTCGCGCCGTTCGGCGAGGCCGGAGCCGGCGTGGCCGGCGGCGCGCGCGGAGCCGAGTTCACCCAGTTCAAGGAAACCCTGGCCGAGGTGCGCCTGTATGCGCGCAACAAGGCCGCCTACGATCGCGCCGGCCTGCGCGATCTCAGCCTGTCGCGGGCCGATCTGGAGGCGCTGATCCCGGTCGCCAACGGCAGCATGCCGCTGATCGTCACCGTGCACCGCGCGGCGGACATCCAGCAGGTGCTGCGGCTGGCGCGCGAGGAGGGGGTGAAGGTCATCCTCGACGGCGTCGAGGAAGGCTGGCTGGTGGCCGGGCAGATCGCGGCGGCGGGCGTGCCCGTGCTGCTGAACCCGATTTCCAACCTGCCGGGCAATCTCGAGACCCGCGCCGTGCGGATGCAGAATGCGGCCGTACTGGACGCCGCGGGTGTGACGATCGCCATCAAGGGCAATGAGGGCTCGATCCACCGCGCCCGCGAGACCCGCTACAACGCCGGCAACGCCGTTTCGCATGGCCTGTCCTATGAGTCCGCCATCGAGGCGATCACGGTCAATCCGGCGAAGATCTTCGGCATGGCCGGCGAGATCGGCGAGCTGCGCGCGGGGGCGGCGGCCGATGTGGTCGTCTGGTCCGGCGATCCGCTGGAGCCGCTGAGCATCGCCGAGACCATCTTCATCGACGGGGCCGAGCAGGCGCCGACCAGCCGGCAGTTCCTGCTGCGCGACCGCTATCGCAGCGGTGGCGAAGGGGCGATGCCGCCGGCTTATCCGAGGTAGGCGTTCTCCCTCCCCTTCATGGGGAGGGATGTCGCCGCGAAGCGACGACAGGGTGGGGTGCGTCTGACAGTCCCCACGCGGTCGCTGCGCGACCACCCTCCCCACAAGGGGGAGGGAGAGATAGTGTGCCGCGCATGAGTCTTCCCCGCATCTTCATCGACGCCGACGCCTGTCCGGTGAAGGACGAGGTCTATCGCGTGGCGGCGCGGTACGGCCTGCATGTGTTCGTGGTGTCCAACAGCTGGATCAATACGCCGCGCGAAAAGTGGATCGAGCAGGTCGTCGTCGACGCCGGCCCTGACATCGCCGACGACTGGATCGCCGAGCGGGGCGGGAAGGGCGACATCGTCATCACTGCCGACATCCCGCTGGCCGACCGCTGCCTGAAGGCGGGGGCGCAGGCGCTGAAATCGAACGGCCAGCCGTTCACGCCGGACTCGATCGGCTCGGCGCTGGCGGGGCGGATGGTGGGCGAGCATCTGCGATCGATGGGGGTGGCGACCTCGGGACCGCCGCCGTTCGGGCCGAAGGACCGCTCGGCCTTCCTGCAGGCGCTGGATCAGGCCGTGGTGCGGGCCAAACGGGTGGTCCGATGACCGTCATCCCCGAAGGCGAGCTGGAGTTCCGCTTCTTCCGCGCGGGCGGGCCGGGCGGGCAGAACGTCAACAAGGTCTCGACCGCGGTGCAGATGCGGTTCGACGCGCGCAATTCGCCGTCGCTGACCGAGCCGGTGCGGGCCCGGCTGATGAAGCTGGCGGGCAGCCGGCTGACGCTTGACGGGGTGATCCTGATCACCGCGGTGCGCTATCGGACGCAGGAGCGGAACCGCGCCGACGCCATGGAGCGGCTGCAGGAGCTGGTCGACAAGGCCTCGATCGCGCCGGTCTATCGCGTGCCGACGAAGCCGACCCGGGCCTCGAAGGAGCGGCGGCTGGAGGGCAAGGCGAAACGGTCGACGATCAAGAGCGGGCGGGGACGGCCGGGCTCGGACGACTGAGACTATTCGGCCGGGCGGAACAGAAGGGCGGCGACCTTGCCGCTTTCGTCGATGCCCACGATCCACTGGGTCGCGGCGGTGGCGAAGGTCACGGCGAACAGGTCAGCGCCGTCGCGGCTGCCGACAAAGTCGAGGGCCTGGATCGCGCCGAAGCCCTGCAGAAGCGGGAGAATGCCGGCCTCCTGGGCGCGCACCTTGCCAGCGAGGTCGTCGGTCATCAGGGCGTAGGGAAGGGCGCCGGCCTGACCGCCCGCGATGATCTCGCGCAGAAGCTCCTCGGAGCGAGCGTTGGCGGGGGTGGTCGACATCGCCGGAACTGCGGCGGCGGCCGGTGCGGCCGGGGCGGGCGTAGCCGCGCGAGGCGCCTGAGAGGCCGGCCGGTCGAAGCTGTTGGGCACGGTGGCGGCGGCGACCTGCGCCTGGGCGGCGGCGGGAGCGAGCAGGAAGGCGGCGGCGATCAGAAGCGTCTTCATGGGGTCGTCTCCAGAACTGAAGTCAGACGATGGCGGGCCAAAGCGACAGAACGAGGGCAGCGGCCGAAGCGGCCGCGGCCAGCGTGACCCCCACGATCATCCACGCCGGGGTCCGGGTCTCGCGTATGACAACGGTTTGAGCCTGCGGCGGGTTCTGCGCCAGTTTCGACAGGGCCTTCAGCGTGGCGCGAAGTTCTTCCAGCGCGTCGCGGACCTGGGCGTGCGGGCCCAGTTCGCGGCGGATCCAGCGTTCGACCACCGGACGGGCCGCCTCCCACAGGTCGTGGTCGGGATTGAGCCGTCGGGCCACGCCCTCGACCGAGACCATGGTCTTCTGCAGCAGGATCAGCTCGGGCCGCAGATGCATGTCGAACAGGGCGGTGATCTCGAACAACTGGCCGAGCAGCCGGCCCATGGAGACCTGCGACGCCTGTTTGCCGATCACCGGCTCGCCGACCGCGCGGAGGGCCTGGGCGAAGGCCTCGACCGAGTGCTCGGGCGGGACATAGCCGGCCTCGAAATGCACGCGGCTGATGCGGTCGTAGTCGCGGCTCAGGAAGCCCCAGAGGATTTCGGCCAGATAGCGGCGCTCGCCATGGCCGAGGCGGCCCACAATGCCGAAGTCGATGGCGGTCAGTTCAGCCGGAGCGTGGCAGAACAGGTTTCCCTCGTGCAGGTCGGCGTGGAAGGTGCCGTAGTCCAGCGCCTGGGTCAGGAAGGCGCGGACCAGATTGTCGGCCAGACCGTTGCGGTCCAGCCCGGGCTGATCCACCGCCGCCGGATCGGTCATGGCCACGCCCGTGGCCCATTCCAGCGTCAGCACCCGCTTGCCGACACCGTCCCAGATCACGGCCGGGGCCGACATGTGGCCGCCGCCGCCCTCGCGGACCTTGTCGAGAATGTCCTTCAGCTCCGAGGCCGCGGCGGCCTCCAGCCGCATGTCCAGTTCCAGCTGCAGGGCCCGCGCGATGGTTTCGACGAAGGCGGAGGGCTCCAGCCGTCGAGCCGGAGCCACGAAGCGCACGGCCAGCCGGGCGGCCAGACGCATGGAATCGAGGCCTTGGGCCACGCGGCGCTCGACGCCGGGCCTCAGCACCTTGACCGCCACCTTGCGGCCATCGGCCAGCCACGCCGGATGCGCCTGCGCCAGCGAGGCGGCGGCGACCGGTGGACCGAAATCGGTGAACAGGCTTTCGACCGGGCGGCCCAGCGAGCGTTCGACCTCGCGCCGCGCCTGTTCGAGCGGGAAGGGTTCGAGCGCGTCCTTCAGCCGGCCCAGATCGCGGGCGAACTCGACGCCGAAGATATCGGCCCGGGTGGCGAGGACCTGACCGAGTTTGATGGCCACGGGACCGAGGTGTTCGAACGCCTTGCCCAGCCGCTGACCCGGACGGCCCTCGCGGCCTTCCCTGCCGGCGAAGGCGTGCAGCAGATGGGCCAGCCAGCGGATCCAGACAGGCAGCAGGGGCGTGATCTCGCGCGGCGCAAGGGCGTCATAGCGGACCAGCACCCAGCCCCAACCCATCAGGCGCAGCCAGGCCTCGACCGGATGGCGCACCGGCACGGTCGCCGGCGGGGGCGGCGGGGTCGCGGGATCGATCCGGCTGGTCAGATCGCCCACCCGTGATGGATGGCGGCCACACCGCCGGACAGGTTGGTCACGGTCACGCGGCTGAAGCCGGCGGCCTCGATCATGGACTTGAAGGTCGTCTGATCCGGGAAGCGGCGGATGCTCTCGACCAGATACTGGTAGCTGTCGCGGTCGCCCGCGACCCAGCCGCCGATGCGCGGAATGGCGTGGAAGGACCAGGCGTCATAGGCCTTGCGGATCGCCGAGGCGGTCGGGCGCGAGAACTCCAGGCACAGGAACCGCCCGCCCGGCTTCAGCACGCGCCGGGCCTCGGCCAGCGCCTGCGGAATGTCGGCCACATTGCGGATGCCGAAGCTGATCGAATAGGCGTCGACGGAGGCGTCCGGCAGCGGCAGGGCCATGGCGTCGCCGACGCTCCAGCTCATTTCGGGCTCGCCGCCCTTTTCGACGCCGGCCATGATCATTTCGGCGTTGTAGTCCAGCACGATGACCGAAGCGTCTGCCCCGCCGCGCCGCTCCTGCGCCGCCCGAGCCATCTTCGCATAGCGCCGGGCCATGTCGCCCGTGCCGCCCGCCACATCGAGAATGGTCTCGCCCGGACGGGGGTTCAGCTTCGCCGCCGCCGCGTCCTTCCAGAGCCGGTGCACGCCCGCGCTCATCAGGTCGTTCATCAGGTCGTAGTTCGAGGCCACGCTGTCGAACACGCCGCGCACCATCCGGACCTTCTCTTTCGCGTCAACGTCGCGAAAGCCGAAGGACGAGGTCTTTCCTGCAGGCTGGGCCGTATCGGTCATTCTGGCGGTCTAGCGCGTCGCCGCGCCGCCGTCACCGGGCCGCGTGGTCGCGGTGTTCAGGCGTCCGCCCCGGTGGTAGGCCGGGGCACGCCAAGGTCCTTCATCAAACCGCGCATGGCGCCGTAGCAGCCGCAGGACGCTTTCTCGAGGGCGGGACGGTCGGTGATCTCGATCCAGCCGCGGCCCCGGCGGATCAATCCCTTGTCCTCCAGCTCGGCCCCGACCTCGGACACGGTGGCGCGACGCACGCCCAGCATGCCGGCGACATCCGCCTGGGTGAGGCCGAAGCGGTCGCTGTCGGCGCGGTCGTGGATGGTCAGCAGCCAGCGGGCGAGCCGCTCGTCCAGCCGGTGCTGGGCGTTGCAGGCGGCGGCCTGCTGAACCTGGGCGAACAGGCTTTCGGTGAATTTGGCGAGGGCCGTGCGCATGGCTTCGCTCTTGCCCAGGGCGTCGGCGAAGACATCGGAGGGGCAGCAGGCCGAGACGCCGTCGACCTGGGCGATGGCGCGGCTGGCGGCGCGGGCGTTCAGCGGGCCGCAGGTCACGCCGACCAGCCCCTCGCGCCCGATGGCGGCGGTTTCGATCATGCGGTCGCCGTCCAGAATGGTCATCAGCGAGACCACCCCGCTCATGGGGAACCAGACTTCCTCGACCGCCTCACCGGCGTCGTACAGCATCTGGCCCTGGGCGAACGGGCGTTCGTGCAGGTGCGGTTCGATCCGTTTGCGGTCCGCGGGATCCAGTGCGGCGATCCACATATTGTCCATGGCAGGCTCCCGTTCCCTGAATAGCGACGCTCGTTAACGTCAAAGCTTCGCCGTGTGTTCCGCGCGCTTGTGACACTGCGCGGGGCGGGATAGGGCGAAGAGGACGCGGAGGATGAGATGACCGACCGGATTGACGTTGCGGAAGCCTTGAAGGGCCTGCCCCTGTGGCGTGAGGACGCCGGCGACCGGCCCGCGATCGCACGCAAGATCGTGTTCGCCGACTTCAACGCCGCCTTCGGTTTCATGACCCGCGTCGCCCTGAAGGCGGACAAGGTCGATCACCATCCGGAATGGTCGAACGTCTACAACCGCGTCGAAATCCTGCTGACGACGCATGACGCCGGCGGGGTGACGGGCAAGGACGTCGATATGGCGAAGTTCATCGACGAGACGGCCGCCGCCATGGGAGGCCGCTGATGGGACGCGTTGACGGGAAAAAGGCGCTGATCACCGGCGCGGCCGGGGGTCTGGGCGAGGCCATGGCCTGGATGCTGGTTCGCGAGGGGGCGAAGGTCGCGGTCACGGATATCGACGGGCCGCGGGCGCAGGCGCTGGCGGCCGCCATCAATGCCGACCATCCCGGCGCCGCCTTCGCCTTCGCCCACGATGTCGCTGACGAGGCGCAGTGGGTTTCGGTGATCGAGGCCGCCGTCGCGGCGATGGGCGGGCTCTCCATTCTGGTCAACAACGCCGGCGTCGGGGGCCCCCTGACCTTCGTCGAGGCCGACACGGTCGAGAACTGGCAGCGCCAGTACGACATCAATCTCAAGTCGGTAATGCTGGGCTGCAAGCACGCCATGCCGCACCTGCGCGACGCCGCCCCGGCCTCGATCATCAACATTTCGTCGATCGCGGGACTGGCGGCCGCCCCGGGCATGGGGCCCTACAACGCCACCAAGGCGGCGGTGTGGATGTACACCAAGACCATCGCCCTGGAGGCCGCCAAGCAGGACTGGAACGTGCGCTGCAACTCGGTGCATCCGGTCTTCATCAAGACGCCGATCCTCGATCCGTTCGTCGCCATGGCCGGCGGCGACGAGGCCAAGGCGCACGAGCGGTTGTCGCGGGGCATTCCGCTGAAGCGCATCGGCGAGCCGGACGACGTGGCCTACTGCGTCCTCTACCTCGCCTCGGACGAGTCGAAATTCGTCACCGGGACCGAGTTCCGCATCGACGGCGGCATGACCGCCCAGTGACAGGGCTTCAGTCGGCCTTGTAGGCCGTGTGGCAGGCGTTGCAGCTCTGGCGCACCACGGTCCACTGGGCGGCGAAGGCGTCGGCGTCCTCGCCGGGGGCCAGTTCCGCCAGACGGTCGGCCGCGGCGGCGTATCGGGCGGCGCTTGCCTCAAAGCCCGCGCGGTCGCTCCAGACCTCGGCCTTCGCCTTTGTGGGAACGCCGGCCTCGGGACCCGTCCCGGCCGGGAACACGCCGGGCACGGCGTGGGCCCAGCGCGCGAGGGCGCGGGTGTTGAAGCGCTGTGTCGCAGGATCCTGACCGGCGTCGATCGACGCCTTGATCGATCCCATGGCCACGCCGGACAGCAGCATCGCCGCCTGACGACCCTGGATGACGCCTTCCGGACCGTCTCCCTGGGCATTGGCCGCGCCGCCGACGCACAACAGGCCCAGCACCGCCGCCGTGATCCATTTCCGCATCGTCGTCTCTCCCCTTTGCATGGAGGCTCGATCGGCGGGCCGCCGGAGTCAATGACGGGATCCGCCGTCCCGTTCTGATCCAGGCCTCTCGACGACCGGGGCATTTCCGGCTTAGGTCCGGTCAACGAGGGAGAGGAACCCCAATGACCGACACACCCGCGAGCGCGCCCGTCAGCGGCGGCAAGCGTATCGAACTGACGCTGCGCGCCCTGTTTCTGGGCTGCATCCTGGCGGTGATCTTCACCGCCGCGAACACCTATCTGGGTCTGAAGGTCGGGCTGACCTTCGCCTCGGCCATTCCGGCGGCGGTCATCTCGATGGCCATCCTGCGGATGTTCAAGACCTCGACCATCTGGGAAAACATGACCGTCCAGACCGTGGCCTCGGTCGGCGGGGCCATGAGTGGTCATGGTCGGCTGGTGGCTGGAGTTCCCGTTCTGGGAGTCGGTGCTGATCTGCGTCTTCGGCGGGATTCTGGGGGTGACCTTCTCCATCCCGCTGCGTCGCGCGCTGGTGGTCGATGCGGGCCTGCCCTATCCCGAAGGCGTCGCGGCGGCCGAGGTGCTGACCGTCGGCTCGCGCGGGGCGGAACAGACCGAAAGCGCGGTGCGCGAGAACGCCGCCGGACTGTGGGTGGTGATCACCGGGGCCATCGTCTCGGCGGGCTACGCCCTACTGGTCGCGGGCCGGGTGTTCGCGGGCGAGGCGGCGCGGTTCGTCAAGCTTCCGGCGGCGCTTGGCGGCGGGGCCACGGGCATCGGCTTCGGCATGCAGTTCGCCCTGCTGGGCGCGGGACACCTGATCGGGCTGAGCGTGGGTCTGGCGCAGCTGTTCGGCCTGATCCTGGCCTGGTGCATCGCCGTGCCGATCCTGACCAGTCCCGAGACCATCGCCTGGCTGACGGCCAACGGCATTCCCTCGATCGCCACCACCCTGCCCGCAGGCGTGGGCGCCGAGGAGCTGGCCAGCACTGTCTGGCGGCGGGAGGTGCGCTTCATGGGCGCGGGCGTCATCGGCGTCGCGGCCATCTGGACCCTGATCAAGCTGGCCGGTCCGCTGATCGGCGGCCTGACCTCGGCGCTGGCGGCCAACCGCCGCCGTCAGAGCGGCGAGGTGCTGGCGCGCACCGAGCAGGACATTCCGATCAACATCGTCGCCGGCCTGTCGGTCGCCTGCCTGATCGGCATCGGCTTCATCCTCGCCTGGTTCGCCAACGGCAATCCGACGCTGGCGAGCTCGACCGCCCTGCTGGTCGGCGGCGGCCTGATCTATGTCGTCTTCATCGGCTTCGCCGTGGCGGCCATCTGCGGCTACATGGCCGGGCTGATCGGCTCGTCGAACAGTCCGGTGTCGGGCGTGGGCATTCTGGCCATCGTCATCGCCTCGGTGCTGATGCTGGGCGTGCTGGCGCTGGCGGGCCTGCCCGCCGATCCGTCGGTGGTGGCCTTCGCCCTGATCGTGACCGCCGTGGTCTTCGCCGTGGCCGTGATCGCCAACGACAACCTGCAGGACCTCAAGACCGGCCAGCTGGTCGAGGCCACGCCCTGGCGCCAGCAGACGGCGCTGATCGTCGGCGTTATCGCCGGCGCCATCGTCATTCCGTTGATCCTGAACCTGCTGAACCAGGCCTTCGGCTTCGAGGGCGGGCCCAAGGGCATCGCCGACGAACCGCTGGCGGCTCCGCAGGCGACCCTGATCTCGGCGCTGGCCAAGGGCGTGATCGAGGGTGGCCTGCGCTGGGACCTGATCGGTCTGGGCGCCGTGATCGGCGTGGCAGTCATCGTCCTGGACGCCGTCCTGCGGGGCGCGACCAAGGACCGGATGAAACTGCCGCCGCTGGCCGTCGGCATCGGCTTCTACCTGCCGGCCGCCGTGACGACGATGCTGGTCATCGGGGCGATCTGCGGCTGGTTCTACGACAAGGCGATCAGGAACACCCGGTACGCCGACGTCGGCCGCCGCATGGGCGTTCTGCTGGCCTCGGGCCTGATCGTGGGCGAGAGCCTGTTCCTGGTCATGACCGCGGGCGTCATCGTCTCCAGCGGCAACGACGCGCCTTTCGCGATGCTGCCCGAGGGTTCGACCTGGCCGGCCATGCTGGCGGGGCTCGCGGTCTTCGCTGTGCTCACCTTTGTCCTCTACGGCTGGGTGCGCGGACGGTCGGCGAAGGTCTGACCGCCCTCTGATCGCCGCTTTCCGGGCGCATAAGCCCGGAAGAACGCCAGTGCGTGCTTGTCGCGCACTGGCGTTTCCGCGTGCGCGGCTGTATGAGGCGCGCGCTCCCCGCACCGTCGCCAAAATCTCGCGGCCCGCTCTCGCACGGCCGCCTTGCACGTCTGATAGTCAAATGAACCTGCGCAACGTCGCCATCATCGCCCACGTCGACCACGGCAAGACCACGCTGGTGGACCAGCTTCTGGCCCAGTCGGGCGTGTTCCGAGCCAATGAGGCGACGACCGAGCGCGCCATGGACTCTAACGATCAGGAGAAGGAGCGGGGGATCACCATCCTTGCCAAGTGCACGAGCGTGCTCTGGAACGGCAAGGCGGGCGAGACCCGGATCAACATCATCGACACCCCCGGCCACGCCGACTTCGGCGGCGAAGTCGAACGCATCCTGGGCATGGTGGACGGCTGCGTCCTGCTGGTCGACGCCGAGGAAGGCGTCATGCCCCAAACGAAATTCGTGCTGACCAAGGCCCTGAAGATGGGTCTGCGTCCGATCCTGTGCATCAACAAGGTCGACCGCGCCCACGCTGACCCGGATCGGGTCCACAACGCCGCCTTCGATCTGTTCGCCGCCATCGGCGCGACCGACGAGCAGCTGGACTTCCCGCACATCTATGCCTCGGGCCGGGCCGGCTGGGCGACGCTGGATCTCAACCAGCCGAGCGACAACCTGGGCCCGCTGTTCGACCTGATCGTCGACCATGTGCCGGAGCCGAAACAGGTCGCCAAGAAGGACGAGCCGTTCCAGATCCTGAACGTGCTGATCGAGAGCGACCCCTTCCTGGGCCGCCTGCTGACCGGCCGCATCGAAAGCGGCAAGGCCGTTCCGGGCATGGCCATCAAGGCCCTGTCGCGCGACGGCAAGATCCTGGAACAGGGCCGCATCACCAAGGTTCTGGCCTTCCGCGGCCTGAAGCGTCAGCCGGTGGACAGCGCCGAGGCAGGCGACATCGTCGCGATCGCCGGCATGTCCAAGGCCACCGTGGCCGACACCCTGTGCGCGCTGGAAGTCACCGAGGCGCTGCCCGCCCAGCCGATCGATCCGCCGACCATCTCCATGACCGTCTCGGTCAACGACAGCCCGCTGGCCGGCCGCGAAGGCGACAAGGTCCAGTCGCGCGTCATCCGCGACCGCCTGCTGAAGGAAGCCGAGGCCAACGTCGCCATCCGCGTCACCGAGACGGGCGGCAAGGACGCCTTCGAGGTCGCCGGCCGCGGCGAACTGCAACTGGGCGTTCTGATCGAGAACATGCGCCGCGAGGGCTTCGAACTGTCGATCAGCCGCCCGCGCGTGGTCTATCAGACCGGCGAGAACGGCGAACGTCTGGAGCCCATCGAGGACGTGGTCATCGATGTCGACGACGAATACACCGGCGTGGTCATCGAGAAGCTGTCGGCCCGCAAGGCCGAGCTGAAGGACATGGGCCCGTCGGGCGCCGGCAAGACGCGCCTGACGCTGAAGTCGCCGTCGCGCTCGCTGATCGGCTACCAGGGCGAGTTCCTGACCGACACACGCGGTTCGGGCGTGCTGAACCGCGTGTTCAGCCACTATGAGCCGCACAAGGGCGCCATCGAGGGCCGCCTGAAGGGCGTTCTGGTCTCGAACGGCGACGGCGAGACCGCCGCCTTCGCCCTGTGGAACCTCGAGGACCGCGGCGTCATGTTCGTCGGCGGCGGCGAGAAGACCTACCAGGGCATGATCATCGGCGAGAACGCCCGCTGGGNTCGCTGATCGGCTACCAGGGCGAGTTCCTGACCGACACACGCGGTTCGGGCGTGCTGAACCGCGTGTTCAGCCACTATGAGCCGCACAAGGGCGCCATCGAAGGCCGCCTGAAGGGCGTGCTGGTCTCGAACGGCGACGGCGAGACCCAGGCCTTCGCGCTGTGGAACCTCGAGGACCGCGGCGTCATGTTCGTCGGCGGCGGCGAGAAGACCTACCAGGGCATGATCATCGGCGAGAACGCCCGCTGGGACGACCTCGACGTCAACCCGATGAAAGCCAAGCAGCTGAACAACATCCGCGCCGCCGGCAAGGATGAGGCCGTNCGAGAAGACCTACCAGGGCATGATCATCGGCGAGAACGCCCGCTGGGACGACCTCGACGTCAACCCGATGAAAGCCAAGCAGCTGAACAACATCCGCGCCGCCGGCAAGGATGAGGCCGTTCGCCTGACTCCGCCGCGCCGTCCCTCGCTGGAGCAGGCCATCGCCTACATCGAGGAAGACGAGCTGGTGGAAGTCACGCCGAAGTCGATCCGCCTGCGCAAGGCCGTGCTGAACCCCTCGTTCCGCAAGAAGCGCGTCCGCGAGGAATAGGCCGACCGCGACATTCTTCCCGGTCGACGCCCCGGCGAGGGCGGCCTAGTTTCGGGCCGTCCGGCGCCGGCTGGCGCCGCCCGCGAAGGAGTCGACCCATGGTCCGCCTGATCGCAGCCGCATCCCTGGCCGCCCTGCTGCTGGCCGGATGCCAGCCTCAATCCGCAGAGACGAAGACTGAAGCGCCCGCTACGCCGGCCGTGCAGCCCGTAACCGGGCCGCCGACGGCAGGACAGGCCGCGCCTGCCTTCACGCTCGTCGATGCCGAAGGCGCGCAGCGGTCGCTGGCGGACTTCCGCGGCAAGACGGTGGTTCTGGAATGGACCAACGAGGGCTGCCCCTATGTGAAGAAACACTACACCGGCGCGATGCAGGCCCTGCAGCGCGAGGCGACCGGCGACGGCGTGGTGTGGCTGACCATCATCTCGTCCGCGCCGGGGACGCAGGGCCATGTCGAGGGTCAGGCGGCGCGGGAGTGGCGCACGCGGACCAATGGCGCGGCGACGCATCTGCTGCTCGATCCGACCGGTCAGGTCGGCAAGCTGTACGACGCGAAGACCACGCCCGACATGCGGGTGATCGACCCCGAAGGGACGCTGAGGTTCGTGGGCGGCATCGACGACCGGCCGACCAACAAGCCCGAGGATCTGGAAGGGGCCAACAACTACGTCCGCGCCGCGCTGGCGGACATGAAGGCGGGCCGGCCTGTGCAGACGGCCTTCGCCACGCCCTACGGCTGTTCGGTGAAGTATCCGGAGACGGTGGGGACTTAACCCCTTTCGTCATCCTCCGGCGAGCGAAGCGAGACCGGGGGATGACGACAGGAGTGTCAGACTTCCGGCTGCGGCGGGGCCGTGATGACCTCGGCGTTGTCGTTCAGCAGATAGGCCAGCTCGTCCAGCGCCACGCGGCGTTCGGCGGGCGTGGCGGCGGCTTCGACGGCTGCGACCTTCTTGGGCATGTCTTCCGAGATGCCGCGCAGGATGCATTTCAGATCGCCGTCCGTGCCGCGTTCCTTGAGGATCAGGTGACCCTGCATGTCGCTGGCGGCCAGTTCGGCGGCCTGGGCCTTGAAGCCGGTGAAGGCGGGGCCGGCTGCGAAGTCGGGCTGGTTCATCACCCCGGCCTCGATCCAGCCCTGGACCACGCCCTTCAGCGCACCCGATCGGGCCACGATGTCGGCGAACAGGGGCTCGCCGGCGACCGAGACCGGCGTCGCGACGGGCGCCGGCGGCTGGGCGGCTGCCAGCGCGACATTGGGGTCGTAGAGAAGCAGGGAAACCGCCAGGGCGACGCCGCAGGACATGGCGAACCTCTTAAATCTGGGCCGAATCAACGATTCAGCGTTGAACCGGCTTACGCCACACCCGTAAACGGGGACTTACCCCGCCGCTCTGCGAGTCCCGCCGATGACCGCCCGCACCCAGGCCCTCAACATGCTCCGCGCCGTTGCGCGCAAGGACGCGGGCGGGCGCATCGTGCACCGGTTCGCCACCGATCCCGGTCGTATGGAGCGGATGGGGGTCGAGGCCGCGGGCCTGTATCTGGACCTGTCGAAACAGTCGTGGAGCGCCGAGGGGTTCGAGGCCGCTCTGGATCTGGCCCGGACCTGCGACGTCGAGGGCCGCCGCGACGGCCTGTTCCGCGGCGAGGCGGTCAACAACACCGAAGGGCGCGCTGTTCTGCACCCGGCCCTGCGCGCGAGCGAGGGCGCCGACTTCAAGGCTCTGGGCGAAGCCGTCTCGGCAGAGGTCGACACGGTGCGCGCCGCCATGGCGGAGTTCGCCGGCGACATCCGCTCGGGCGCCGAGACCGGCGGGACGAAACAGCCGTTCACGGCCATCGTCCACATCGGAATCGGCGGTTCGGATCTGGGCCCGCGCCTGTTGTGGGATGCGCTGCGTCCGCTGGAGCCGACGATCGATCTGAGGTTCGTGGCCAATATCGATCCGCGCGACATGGGCGAGGCCCTGGCCGGACTGGATCCGGAGACGACGCTGGTGGTGGTGGTGTCCAAGACCTTCACGACGCAGGAGACGCTGGCCAATGCCGATCTGGCCAAGGCGTGGCTGGCGGAAAGCCTGTCGCCGCGGCGGATGGTCAAACACCTGATCGGTGTCACCGCTGCGCCCGACAAGGCCGAAGCCTGGGGCTGCGGCCGCACCTTCGGCTTCCGCGACTGGGTGGGCGGCCGCTATTCGCTGTGGTCGGCGGTCAGCCTGTCGGTGGCCGTGGCCTTGGGCTGGGATGTGTTCGAGCGGGTGCTGGACGGCGCCCGGGCGATGGACGAGCATTTCCGCGAGGCGGCGCTGGAGATGAACGCGCCGATCCTGCTGGCCATGGCCCAGGTCTATAACGTCGAGGGTATGGGGCGGCCGGCGCGGACCGTGGCGCCCTACGCCCACGGCCTGCGCCGTCTGCCGGCCTTCCTGCAGCAGCTTGAGATGGAGTCGAACGGCAAGCGGGTGAAGCGCGACGGCTCGGCGGTCGATACGGCGACCGGTCCCGTGGTGTTCGGCGAGCCCGGGACCAACGGCCAGCACGCCTTCTTCCAGCAGATTCATCAGGGGCCGCAAATCGTGCCGGCCGAGTTCGTCGTGGTGGGTCACACCTCGGATGGCGCCATGGATGCGCGCGAGGGCGATGCGCCCCTTTGGTCCAACGCCCTGGCCCAGGCGCAGGCGCTGATGGTGGGCAAGACCGAAGCGGAGGCGCGGGCGGAGCTGCTGGCGTCCGGCGCCAGCGCAGAGGAGGCCGACCGGCTGGCGCCGCACAAGGCCTTCCCCGGCGACCGGCCTTCGACGACCATACTGATGGACGCCCTGACGCCCGAGGCCGTCGGCGCCCTGCTGGCCCTGTATGAGCACAAGACCTTCGTCGAGGGCGTGATCTGGGACATTAACAGCTTCGACCAGTGGGGCGTAGAGCTGGGCAAGGTGCTGGCGAAGGCGATCCTGAAGGATGTCGCCGGGGGCGAGCCCTCGACGGGTCTGGATCCCTCGACCGCCGAGTTGATGAAACGACTGATGGTCTGAACGCAAAAAAGGCGGGCGCCGAAACGCCCGCCTCTCCTGCCCTCGCCCGACCCTACTTACGCGGCCGGACGAAAACCTTGATCACCAACGGCGGTCGTAGCGGTAGTCGCGCGCGCGGTGGTTCTGCCAGCTGCGCCACTCGCCGTGGTTCCGCCAGAAGCGGCCGTCGCGATAGTAGCCGCGGCCCGAATAGGTCCGGCCTTCGACATAGGCGCCGTAGCCGTTCCCGTAGGCGTTGCCATAGCCGTAGGAGCCGTCGCGGCTGTTGATGCCGTGTTCACGCTCCCAGTGGCCGAGGTTCCGGTAGCAGCGGCCGTCGCGGTAATACTGACAGTCCGGGCCGCGATAGGTCCCCTGCTGGCCGTAGTAACGGTCCTGCGTCGATACGCCGAGGACCGCACGGACCGCGGCGTCGATCAGGGGATCGCCATACGACTGTGCGGCGGCGGGGGTGGCCGAAGCAAGGCCCACAGCCAGGGCGGCGGCTGCGCCGGCGCCGACGGTCTTCAGATTGATGAAACTACGCATCGGATTGCTCCTCGCTGGTACGCCGACGGGTCGGCATTGAGGGCAATCTATCCGCGCGCGCATGTACGGAGCCGGAGCAGTCTGTTCAGGTTGCAGTCAGGTCCCCGCCGTGTGATCGCCGGAATTCGGATGCGGCCGCGCTTGACGGAGCGGCCCCGCAACCCTACTTGCCGCTCGCGTTAGCACTCGGGCGTCATGGCTGCCAAAAGCGCCCGCGTTCGGGACTCAATCGAAGAAGTTTGGAGACAATCAGATGGCGTTTCGTCCGCTCGGCGACCGCGTGCTCGTGAAGCGCGTTGAGGAAGAGTCCAAAACCAAGGGCGGGATCATCATCCCCGATTCGGCCAAGGAAAAGCCCCAGGAAGGCGAAGTCGTCGCCGTCGGACCCGGCGTCCGTGACGAGCGCGGCACCGTCAACGCCCTCGAACTGAAAGCCGGCGACCGCATCCTGTTCGGCAAATGGTCGGGCACCGAGGTCAAGCTGGAAGGCGTCGACCTGATCATCATGAAGGAATCCGACGTCCTGGGCGTGCTCTGAGCACCCGACGCCTGATCCTTCCCCCTCGATAATTAGAAACAGGAGCAGCCTCACATGGCCGCGAAACAAGTTCAGTTCTCCACCGACGCCCGCGAGAAGATGCTGCGGGGCGTCAACATCCTGGCCAATGCGGTCAAGGTGACCCTGGGCCCCAAGGGCCGCAACGTCGTGATCCAGAAGTCCTTCGGCGCCCCGCGCTCGACCAAGGACGGCGTCTCGGTGGCCAAGGAAATCGAGCTGGAAGACGCCTTCGAGAACATGGGCGCCCAGATGATCCGCGAGGTCGCCTCCAAGACCAATGACAAGGCCGGCGACGGCACCACCACCGCCACCGTCCTGGCCCAGTCNGACGCCTTCGAGAACATGGGCGCCCAGATGATCCGCGAGGTCGCCTCCAAGACCAATGACAAGGCCGGCGACGGCACCACCACCGCCACCGTCCTGGCCCAGTCGATCGTCCAGGAAGGCCTCAAGGCCGTGGCCGCCGGCATGAACCCGATGGATCTGAAGCGCGGCATCGACAAGGCCGTGACCGTCGTCCTGGCCGACATCAAGGCCTCCAGCCGCAAGGTCAGCGCCAACTCCGANCATGAACCCGATGGATCTGAAGCGCGGCATCGACAAGGCCGTGACCGTCGTCCTGGCCGACATCAAGGCCTCCAGCCGCAAGGTCAGCGCCAACTCCGAGATCGCCCAGGTCGGCACCATCTCGGCCAACGGCGACAGCGAAGTCGGCGACATGATCGCCAAGGCCATGGAAAAGGTCGGCAACGAAGGCGTCATCACGGTTGAGGAAGCCAAGACCGCCGAGACCGAGCTGGACGTCGTCGAAGGCATGCAGTTCGACCGCGGCTACCTGTCGCCCTACTTCATCACCAACGCCGACAAGATGGAGGTCCAGCTCGAGGAGCCGCTCATCATGCTGCACGAGAAGAAACTCTCGTCGCTGCAGTCGATGCTGCCGATCCTGGAAGCCGTGGTCCAGTCGGGCCGCCCCCTCCTGATCATCGCCGAGGACATCGAGGGCGAGGCCCTGGCCACGCTCGTCGTCAACAAGCTGCGCGGCGGCCTGCGCGTCGCCGCCGTCAAGGCTCCGGGCTTCGGCGACCGCCGCAAGGCCATGCTGGAAGACATCGCCGTCCTGACCGGCGGCCAGGTCATCTCGGAAGACCTCGGCATCAAGCTGGAAAACGTCACCCTGGACATGCTGGGCAAGGCCAAGAAGGTCACCATCACCAAGGACGACACCACCATCGTTGACGGCGTCGGTGAGAAGGACGCGATCGAGGCCCGCATCGGCCAGATCAAGACCCAGATCGAGGCGACCACCTCGGACTACGACAAGGAGAAGCTGCAGGAACGTCTGGCCAAACTGGCCGGCGGCGTCGCGGTCATCCGCGTCGGCGGCTCGACCGAAGTCGAAGTGAAAGAGAAGAAGGACCGCGTCGACGACGCCCTCAACGCCACCCGCGCGGCGGTCGAGGAAGGCATCGTCCCCGGCGGCGGCATCGCCCTGCTGAAGGCGACCAAGGCGCTTGAAGGCCTGAAGGGCGACAACGCCGACCAGACGGCCGGCATCGCCATCATCCGCCGCGCCATCCAGGCCCCGATCCGTCAGATCGTCGAGAACGCGGGCGTCGAAGGCTCGATCGTCGTCGGCAAGGTGCTTGAAAACGCCTCGGCCACCTGGGGCTTCAACGCCCAGACGGAAGAGTATGTCGACATGATCCAGGCCGGCGTCATCGACCCCGCCAAGGTCGTGCGCACGGCCCTGCAGGACGCCGCCTCGGTGGCCGGCATCCTGATCACGACGGAAGCGGCCGTGGCCGAGCGACATGGACTTCTGATCCGGTCGTTCAGCAGCCAGCTGAAACGGAAGAGGGCGGGTCCGGAGACGGGCCCGCCCTTTCTGGTTTTTACGACCGTCCGTAGCGACCCGTTTGTGTCAGGTCGCGGGCGCCCGGGCGGCGGTCATGAAGCGCGGGGAAATCCAGGCCCAGATGACGAAGCCGACGCACATGACCATCGTACCGCCGAAGACCGCATCCTTGCCGGACAGGGCGATGGCGTAGACGCTGTAGGCCATGCCCAGGAAGGCGATCGCCGTGGTCGTGCGGAACTTTCCGGAAGACACCTTGGCCGTCCTCATCATCACCAGCAGGGCCGACAGGGCCATGACGTAGGGGATGACGTTGGTGACCACCGCCAGATTGACCAGGGCCGAGAACTGCTCGCTTAGCGACGGCGACATGGTCATCAAGGCCAGACCCGACTGGGCGGCGGCCAGGATGATCATGCCGATCACTGGCGCGCCCATGCCGTTCACCTTCGAGAAGATGGGCGGCATCATGCGGTCCAGGGACGCGGACTTGGCGGTCGAGGCGATGGTGAACTGCCAGCCCAGCAGAGAACCGAGGCAGGCCAGGACGGCGAGGGCCATGACGATGCTGCCGACCATCGGGTTGAACATCTGGGCGAAGGCCAGGGCGAAGGGTCCGGTCGAGGCGGCCAGGTCGGCGTTGGGCACAATGCCCTGGATGACCGCAGTCGACAGGATGTAGATGAAGGCGGCTCCGAGCGTGCCGAACATGCAGGCCAGGGGCACGTCGCGCTTGGGGTTCTCGACCGCGTCCGAGTTCTGGGCCGCGGACTCCATGCCCAGGAACGCCCAGAGCGTCAGCGAGATGCTGGAGCGCATGCCTTCGCGAAGGGTCAGATCGTTCGGATTCCAGGCGGCGGAAAAGGTGTCCGGGCTGAACCAGAACCAGCCGAACAAAGACAGGAAGCCAACGGGCAGGATGATGCCCCAGACGGTGACGGCGCCGATGCGGCCGGTGATCTTGGGCCCGCCGAAATTGGCGGCCGAGGTCAGCCACAGCAGGCCGATCAGCCCCATGCAGGTGATGAACGGCGTCGAGGTGAGGATGGGGAAGAAGCCCGCCAGATAGCCGATCGCCGAGATGCCGATGGCCACATTGGCGATCAGCAGCGACAGGAAATACAGGAAGAAGACCAGGAAGTAGCCGGACCGCCCGTAGGCGTCCTCGGCGTAGGCGGCCATGCCGCCCGGCCGGTGATTGTACAGGCCACATTGGGCGAAGCCGTAGGCGATGGCCATCGAGCCCACCGCCGTCACCAGCCAGGAGAGCAGCGAGATCGCTCCCACCTGCGCCATGTTGGTGGGCAGCATGATGATGCCCGAGCCCATCATGTTCACCGCCACCAGGAAGGTGAGCTGGATGAGACTCATCTTCTTCTTGCCGACGGGCGCCGCAGCCGCCCCGCCCGTCGCGGTTGCTGAGAGTTCAGCCATGAAACCGGTCCTTCTCGTTGTGGGTCTCGTCACTCACGGACGACGTAGGTGTGGAATTTGATTTCCCCCGCCGGGTCTCCGCCGGGCGTGACGACACGCTCCTGGAAGACGCCCTGGACCTCGTAGTTGAAGCCGGGGAATCGGTTGAACGACTCCTGGAAGGTGAGGAAGTAGTCGCGCATGGCGTGGGCCGCGTCGTCCCAGCGCTCGCCGGGGACGATGACGCCGATGCCGGGCGGATAGATCAGGGCGAGGGTCGCGGAGATGCGGCCGTGCGCCTCTTCGAGGGAGACATAGTCGACCTCGTTGCCGACCAGCGCCGCATAGGCCTCTTTCGAGGTGATCGCCGGTTCGGGGAAGCTGGTGGCGCGGAAGCACTGGCGCTGCAGTTCCTTGACGTTCGCCCCGCGATAGAAGTCGTGCATCTCCTTGCAGACCTGCCGGATGGTGTAGCCGGCGTAGCGGTCGCGGTTGGCCGCGAAGACGGTCGGCAGCACCTCCTGGAGGGGCGCGTCGCGGTCCCACAGGTTCTTGAAGTGGACCAGTTTGGCGATGAGGGTGTTGAGCTTGCTCTCGTCCTCGGCGGGGGTCATCAGGAACAGGATGCTGTTCAGGTCGCATTTCTCGGGGACCACCCGCATCTCGCGCAGATAGTTGGCCACGACCGTCGCCGGCACGCCGAACTCGCCGTATTCGCCGGTCTTGCGATCGATCCCGGGGGTGATGAGCACCAGCTTGTTGGGATCGGCCATGGCGTAGCCTTCGGCGTAGCCCTGATAGCCGTGCCATTCCGATTCCGGGTGGAAGGCCCAGCATTGCTGCTCGTGCTTGATCACCTCGGTGGGCAGGCTCTCCCAAGGTGCGTCGACGACGTCCTTCGTGTGTTTCGAATCCTTGATGGTCACGACATCGGGGACGAAGGGGTCGAAGAACCATTTCTCTTCGGGACCCGCGCCGGTGCGCTCGTAGTAGTCCTTGAACTCGCGGAACTTCTTGCGCGCATCGACGCCCAGCTCGATGCAGCGGTCCCACAGCATCTCGCCCGCCTTGCCCTCATGGACCTTGGCGTTGACGTCCAGCGAGGCGAACAGAGGATAGAAGGGCGAGGTCGAGACGGCCATCAGAAGCGACTCGTTGAACCGCTTGTGCTCGACGTAGCGGCGCTGGCCGGCGATGTGCTCGTCGCGCTTGTGGATCTGCGAGGCCTGCGAGAAGCCCGCGCCCTGTTTGTGCACCGACTGGGTCGAGAACAGGCCCGGCATGTCCGGGCTCAGGTCCTTCAGCCGCATCGGGCTGTGGCCCTCGAACAGGGGGTGGAAGGCGTTGTAGCCGATCCAGGCCTCGTCCCAGAGGACGTAGTCGCAGAGGTGGCCGATCTTCTCGAGCACCTTGTTCACATTGTAGATCGTGCCGTCGTAGGTCGCGAGCTGGATGCAGGCCATGCGGAACGGCCGCTCGGCCTTGGCCCGGTCCGTGTCCTTGATCAGCGGGTGTTCGGCGATGCGTTTGCGCAGGGTGTCCTCGTCCCACGCCTCCCAGTCGACGGCGCCGATCATGCCGAACGGATTGCGCGCGGTGGGCAGGAAGATCGGGATGGCGCCGGCCTGGACCAAGGCGCCCTGGTGCAGGGATTTGTGATTGTTGCGGTCGAACAGGACCAGGTCGCCGGGCCGGAGCAGGGCGTTGGTGACCACCTTGTTCGAGGTGCTGGTGCCGTTGAGGACGAAATAGGTGCGGTCGGCGCCGAAGATCTTCGCGGCCGCCTTCTGCGCCTCGACCGCCGGCCCCTCGTGGATCAGCAGGTCGCCCAGATCGACGTCGGCGTTGCACAGGTCGTTGCGGAAGATGGCCTCGCCGAAATGCTTGTAGAACAGCTGGCCGGCGGGGGATTTGCGGTAGAATTGTCCGCCCTGGTGGCCGGGACAGTCGAAGGCGATGTTGGCCTCGCCGTCATAGGCGACCAGGCCGCCGAAGAACGGGGGAAGCAGCGTCTTGCCGTAGTTCACCAGGCTGCCGATGACCTGTTTGGCGTAGAAGCCGGGGGTCTGCTGGCCCAGATAGATGTAGCCGTCGACGTCGCCGGTCAGGGCCACCACGTCGATGTCGGAGATGCCGCGCGCATCAGCCAGAGCCCACAGCGGGGTGCGGAAGCCCAGTCCCCGAACGGCGCGGGCGAAGGTCCGTGCTTCTTCGACGACGCCGTCAATACTGCCGATATAGGCGCCGACGGAGGCGTCCTCCCAGACATCGCGCGTGAAGCCGTCGCGGACCTCGACCTCAAAGCCCTCGGCTGTGATCTGGTCGAGAACCTCCTTGATCTGGCGATTGTCCCGATCAACGAAGGCCACGACCTTGAGCATCTTGTGGAACGGGATGGAGACCGTCGGCGCCTTGACGTCGCGCGGAATCATCGGCCGCTCGGCGAGGCTCCTGGCGCCCTCAGAACCCCCGCTCAGGCCGCCGTCGGCGCTGGTTTTCGGAGTTGAACCCTGAGAGTCCACAGCAGCCTCCATCCACGGACTCCAAGAGCCCGTGATCCCACCCGGAATAGTTCATTGGCCCGGGCCGGGGGCTATCGGGGAAAACCCGCGATACGGGGGGGAATCGATAGGGGGAAACGCCGTGTTCGATCCCCGCGCAGTGCCTTCCGACGTCCCGGGAAGGGCGGGAGAGGCCCCTCTTTTTTTGCCCCTCGTCGCCTGTAACCTTATCCATATCCGTGCGTTACGGCTTAGCTAGAGCCATGAGAGGGCCATGACGAAAAACGCGAAAACCCCGGCCATGCAGGCCGTGTTCGGAATCACCGGACTGGACGACATCCTCGCCGGGGGGCTGGCGCGTGACCGGCTCTATCTGCTGGAGGGCAATCCGGGGACCGGCAAGACCACGGCGGCGATGAGCTTCCTTATGGCGGGCGCGGCGCAGGGTGAGACCTGCCTGTACATCACCCTGTCAGAGACCGAGGAAGAGCTGCGCGACACCGCCCGTTCGCACGAATGGTCGCTGGAGGGGATCGACATCTTCGAGCTGGTTCCGCCCGAGAGCCTGCTGGACGAACAGCAGCAGCAGAGCCTGCTGTATTCCTCCGACCTGGAACTGGGCGAGACCACGCGGATGATCATCGACGCCGTGGACAGGGTTGGGCCGAAACGGGTGGTGATCGACAGCCTGTCGGAGATCCGCCTGCTGGCTCAGGGCTCGCTGCGCTACCGGCGCCAGGTGCTGGCGCTGAAACACTATTTCGCGCGGCGCGGGACGACGGTGCTGCTGCTGGACGACCTGACCACCGACATCAACGACAAGACGGTTCATAGCGTCGCGCACGGCGTTATCCAGCTGCAGGAGCTTGCGCCTGAATACGGCGCCGAGCGGCGGCGGGTGCGGGTGATCAAATACCGCGGGCGGCGGTTCCGCGGCGGCTTCCACGACTTCACCATCAAGACCGGCGGGCTGGAGGTCTATCCGCGCATCGTGGCGTCGGAGCACCGGACCAGCTTCGAGCGCACGGCGATGTCGAGCGGCGTGCCGGGGCTGGACGCCCTGCTGGGCGGGGGCGTGGAGCGGGGCTCAAGCGCTCTGATCCTGGGGCCGGCGGGGACGGGCAAGTCGCTGTTCGCGATCAATTTCGCGGTGGCGGCGATCGCGCGCGGCGAGAAGGCGGCGCTGTTCATCTTCGACGAGGAACTGGGCCTGCTCTACGACCGGATGAAGAGCCTCGGCATCGATCTGGAGGCCATGCAGGCGAGCGGGAACCTGATCGTCGAACAGATCGACGCGGCGGAGCTGTCCCCCGGCGAGTTCGCGGCGCGGGTGCGGCATTGCGTGGGCGAGCAGCAGATCAAGACGGTCGTGATCGACAGCCTGAACGGCTATCAGGCGGCCATGCCGCAGGAGCAGTTCCTGGTGCTGCACATCCACGAGCTGCTGCAGTATCTGAACCGGCAGGGCGCCTCGACCTATCTGACCGTGGCCCAGCACGGGCTGGTCGGGGACATGAAGGCGCCGGTCGATGTGACCTATCTGGCCGACACCGTGATCCTGCTGCGCTATTTCGAGGCGCTGGGCAATGTCCGGCGGGCCGTGTCGGTGATCAAGAAACGCGCCGGCGGCCACGAGAAGACCATCCGCGAGTTCGAGATCGGCGAGGATGGGCTGACGCTGGGCGAGCCGTTGAGCGGCTTCCAGGGCGTGCTTCGCGGGGTGCCGAACTTCGTCGGCCAGGGATCGGGACTGATGGGCGACGCCTCGGCATGAGCCGGGGCGGGCAACTGTCGGAACGGGTGCTGGTGCTGGCGCCGACCGGGCGCGACGCCGCGATCGCGGCCGCCATCCTGGGCGAGGCGCGGGCGCCGACCCGGATCTGCGCCGGTCTGGCCGAACTGCTGGACGAGATGCGCGCGGGCGCCGGCATGGCGGTGCTGGTCGAGGAGGCGCTGAGGGACAGCGACCTGTCGGGTCTGTCGCAATGGATCGACAGCCAGCCGTCGTGGTCGGACTTTCCGTTTCTGGTGCTGACGCACCGGGGGGGCAGCGTGGAGCGCAATCCGATGGCCAAACGGCTGTCGGTGACGCTGGGCAATGTCGGCTTTCTGGAGCGGCCCTTCCATCCGACCACCCTGGTCAGCGCCGTGCGCACCGCCCTGCGCGGCCGGAACCGTCAGTACGAGGCGCGCGAACGGATCGAGGAAATCCGCCGGGCCGAGAGCCTGCTGGAGCGGCGGGTGGCCGAGCGCACGGCCGAGCTGGAGGCGGCCAACCGCCAGCTGGCCGCGCAGATCGCCGAACGCGAGCGGGCGGAATCGGCCCTGCGGCAGGCGCAGCGGCTGGAGGCTGTCGGCCAGCTGACCAGCGGCGTGGCCCACGACTTCAACAATCTGCTGACCGTGGTCATGGGCAATGTCGAGCAGATGAGGAAGGGCGAGACCGATCCCAGGGTGATGCGCCGGCTGGACATGATGAGCGAGGCCTCGGCGCGGGGCGCGCGGCTGACGGCCCAGATGCTGGCCTTCTCGCGCCGGCAGAAGCTGGAGCCGCGGGCGGTCGATCTGAACGAGACGGTGCGCAGCATGGGCGACATGTTGCAGAGCGCGATCGGCGGCAGCGTGCACATCGAGCCGCCGCAACTGGCCCCCGACCTGTGGCCGGCGATGATCGATCCGACGCAGATCGAGCTTGTGATCCTGAACCTGGCCATCAATGCGCGCGACGCCATGGCCGTGGGCGGGTCCCTGCTGATCCGCACCGAGAATGTGACGACGGGCGAGCCGGCCCGGCCCGAGGAGCCGCCGGCCGGGGATCATGTGGTGGTGTCGGTGACCGATACCGGATCGGGCATGACCGACGCGGTTCTGGCGCGGGTGTTCGAGCCCTTCTTCACCACCAAGGAAGTCGGCAAGGGGTCGGGTCTGGGGCTGAGCCAGGTGTTCGGTCTGGCCAAACAGTCGGGCGGCGGGGTGAGCATCGACACCGAGGTCGGCCGGGGCACGACGATCCGCATCTTCCTGCCGCGTGCCGGTTCGGCGCCGGTGCGCGAGCGGGAGGCCAGCCATGAACTGCTGACCGCGCGCGAAGCCGGTCTGGTCGTTCTGGTCGTCGACGACGATGACGCCGTGCGGGAGGTGACAGCCGGATTCCTGAGCGATCTCGGCTATGAGGTCGTCGAGGCGGGCAGCGGCGGGGCGGCGCTGGATCAGCTGGACCAGCACCGGAAGATCGACGCCATGGTGCTGGATTTCGCCATGCCCGGGATGAACGGGGCCGATCTGGCGCGCGAGCTGCGGATGCGCTGTCCGACCGCGCCGATCCTGTTCGCCACCGGCTATGTCGACGCCGAGGCCCTGACCGGTATCAGCGAGGGGCTGATCGTGCACAAGCCGTTCACCCAGGCCGAGCTGGCCCGCAAGCTGTCGCGGACGCTGGCGGGCGCCGCGGCGGCCTGAGGCCCGGGAAGTCTACTCGTCCTCGAGCGGAGGCAGGCCGGCTTCCTTGCGGGCGGCGGCGGCGGCTTTCTTTTCAGCCTTGGCGGCGGCCTTTTCGGCGGCCTTCTTGGCGTCGGCGCGCTCGCGTTCCTGACGCTCGAAACTGTAGTTGGGTTTACGGGCCATGGGCGGCTTCTTTCTTTTTCTGCGCTGGCGCGCTGCGCGCTGCTTGAGCGCGGGAAGCGCCGCAGGAGCGCCTTATGTTCCCCAAGGTGGGGCAAGCGGGCGCCCGGGGCAACCATTGACGGTCAATCGACGGCGACGATCTCAACCGACTGGCCGGCGACGACGGCCTCGTCGCCCACGGTCTTGCCGATCAGGGCGACCGCGAGGGGCGAGACGTGGCTGACCGAACCGGCGGCCGGATCGGCCTCGTCCTCGCCGGTGATGCGCCAGGTCTGGGCCCGGCCGTCCTCGCGTTCGATGGTGACGGAGCCGCCGAAGCGGACGCGGCCGTCGGGCTCGGTCTCGACCAGCTGGGCGGTGGCCCTACGGGCGGACCAGTAGCGCAGGTCGCGGGTGGCGCGGGCCATGGCGGTGCGGTCGGCCTCGATGTCGCCCTTCGACTGGGCGGCGCTGTAGGCGGCGCGGGCCGAGGCCAGGGCGGACTCGATCGCGGCCATGCCGGAGGGCGTGACGAGGTTGGGGTGCGGGGAAATCGGACGGTCGGGAAGATCGGCGGCCGTGGCCTCCAGATCCTCCTCGCGGGTGAAGGCGACGCTCATGGGAGATGAGCGTATGCGCGATACGGGTGTTCCCGGACAGGTTTTTTGTGTCTCCCTTCTGTCGTCATCCCGGCGAAGGCCGGGACCCAGCGGCGCCGAAGGCGACCTGCTCTCGCAAGCTGTGTCGGGCTGATGCGCACCTGACAGGTTCGCGCTCTCGCGCGCCGCTGGGTCCCGGCCTTCGCCGGGATGACGGCAAGGGGGTGGTGCGGGTCGCCGGGATGCACGGAAGGGCGTAGGGACTGCGCGATGAGCGAGATGAAGACAGTCCATGTGATCGGCGCCGGGCCCGCCGGGCTGATGGCGGCCGAGCGGCTGGCGCAGGCGGGAGTGCGCGTCGTGGTGCATGAGGCCATGCCATCGGTCGCGCGCAAATTCCTGATGGCCGGGCGGGGCGGACTGAACCTGACGCATTCGGAGGGGATGGAGGGGTTCGTCGGGCGGTATGGGCCGGCGACCGGCGTGGTGGGCGCGTGGTTGGAGCGGTTCTCGCCCACGCATCTGATCGGCTGGGCCGAGGGGCTGGGGCAGGCGACGTTCACGGGCTCGTCCGGGCGGGTGTTTCCGCGGGCGATGAAGGCGTCGCCGCTGCTTCGGGCCTGGCTGGCGCGGCTGGACGGGCTGGGGGTCGAGGTGCGGACGCGGTCGCGCTGGGTCGGTCGGAGGGACGGGGCCTGGGTGTTCGGGACACCGGAGGGCGAGGTCCTCGAGCGGCCCGATGCGGTCGTGTTGGCCATGGGCGGGGCAAGCTGGCCGAGGCTGGGGTCGGACGGGGCCTGGGCCGCAATGCTGGAGGGCGTGGAGACGGCGCCGTTCCGGCCCTCGAATGTGGGTTTCGACGTGGAATGGTCCGAGGTGTTCGCGGGGCGGTTCGCCGGTGAACCGTTGAAGCCTGTGGCGATGACCCATGGAGACCAGACAGTGCGCGGCGAGGCCATGCTGACGCGCTACGGAATCGAGGGCGGCGCTGTCTATGCGCTGTCGGCGGGGCTGAGGGACGCGATCGAGCGCGACGGGACAGCTGTGCTGACCGTGGACCTGAGGCCTGATCTGTCGGTCGAGGCGCTGGCGGGACGGTTGGCGAAGCCGCGCGGCAAGGACAGCGTGACCAACTGGCTGCGCAAGGCGGGCGGGCTGTCGGCGCCGGCGGTCGGGCTGTTGCGCGAGATACCGGGCGAGCTGCCGGCGGGGTCGGACAAGCTGGCGAAACGGATCAAGGCGGTGCGGCTGACGCTGACCGGGGTGCAGGGGCTGGCGCGGGCGATCTCGTCGGCGGGCGGGGTGAGGCTGGACCAACTGGACGACGGGCTGATGTTGACGACCATGCCGGGCGTGTTCGCGGCCGGCGAGATGCTGGACTGGGAGGCGCCGACGGGGGGCTATCTGCTCCAGGCGTCAATGGCGTCGGGGGCGGCGGCGGCGGAGGGTGTGGTGAGGTGGCTGGCGGCGCGGTGAAACACCGGGGAAGCGTTCGAGCCATTGCGGACATCGGGCAGGCAGCGCAGGCTGACAGGCATGCGCCGCGCCGTTCGCCTCCTGATCGCCTCGCTCTGTCTGAGCGCCTCGTCCCAATCCGTTCATGGACAGGACGCGGGGGCCGCCCCCACGAGAGACGTTCGGGAGATCGTGCAGCGGCTGGCCTTCGATCCGGGGACGTTCTTCCCCTCGCCGCACATCAAGGACCACGCGGTCGTGAGGATCGCCTACACCGGCGATGACTACGCATGGCCGGTCTACGCGATCGCCGTGGCGGAAGGCTGCGTCGACGGTGAAAACATTCCGCGCGACCATTGCGCGTCTCGCCTGAGAGCCCGGATGGTGCGGGCGCCCGCAGTGGACGCCCCGTCCAGCCCCCGGCACAGAGGGTCGCGTCTCATCGCGCGGTTGATGGAAGACGGATCGACGTCGCCGGCGCAAATTCAGGCGTCGTTGCAGGGTATGGGGGTCGAGTGGGTCGAGGCGGATCTGCGAGACTGCCCCGGGGCGGTGCAGGCGCTGGCCCGGTCCGCAGACGCGACCTGGGTGCCGGAAGCCATCGCCAACCCCCGCCCCGGCGACGAACTGTCCGGGATGGTCTTGCACGCCGATATCGTCCAGGTCGAATTCAAGCAGTATGCGAGGCTGGCCAGCTACCAGGGCTGGATCGCCGAAGGGTCGCCGGCGGCATGGGCGGTCGAATTCGCGTCGGCGCTCGAACCCTGCTGGCGGCCCGCCAGTGTGCAGGCTCCGTGGCTCCGCCAGACCTTGCCGTGACGCACGGGTCACGCGGAGGTGACGACCGGCAGGGAGTGACCGTTCCTGATCGAAGGGGCTAGAACGGTCGCATGACCCAGCATCGTTTGATCCTCGCCGCCGCCGTCGCGGCCCTCCTGTCCGCCTCCCCGGCCCTCGCGCAGCAGGCCGAGGGGGCGCGGCTGAACGAGCATGTGCGGGTGCTGGCGTCCGACGAATTCGAGGGACGAGGCGTGGCGACGCCTGGCGAGCAGAAGACGGTCGACTATGTGGTCGGGCGGTTCCAGGCGTTGGGGCTGGAGCCGGGCGGGCCGGACGGGTCGTGGGTGCAGGCGGCGCAGCTGGGTCGGACGCGGCAGGACGGGCCGGCGACGATCACGGTCTCGAGCGGAGGTCAGACGCGGGCGCTGCAGCGGGGGCCGGACGTGCTGGTGTCCAGCGACCGTCCGGTGAACCACATCACGGTGACGGACGCGCCGGTGGTCTTCGCCGGCTATGGCGTCGACGCGCCCGAGCGGCAGTGGGACGACTTCAAGGGCGTGGACCTGAAAGGCAAGGTGCTGCTGGTCATCGTCAACGACCCGGACTTCGGCGCGCCCGAGGGGCATCCGGTGGCGGGGCGGTTCGACGGCAACGCCATGACCTTCTACGGCCGCTGGACCTATAAATTCCAGGAGGCGGCGCGGCAGGGGGCGGCGGCGGTGCTGGTGATCCACGACACGGCGGGCGCCGGCTATGGCTGGAGCGTGCTGGAGGGGTCGTCGACGGCGCCGAAGTTCGACATCGTGCGGGCGACCCCGGACGCCGAGCGCGTGCCGGCGCAGGGGTGGATTCAGGGGCCCGTGGCCGAGCAGCTGTTCGCCGATGCGGGGCTGGATTACGCCGCCCTGCGCGAGGCGGCGCGGACGCCCGAGTTCTCGCCGGTGACGCTGGACGGGGTGACGATGTCGATCGACTTCGGCCAGACCGCCGACCGGATCGAGAGCCGGAATATTCTGGCGCGGATCCCGGGGGCGCTGCACCCGGAAGAGACGGTGCTGTACGGCGCCCACTGGGACGCCTACGGCCGCGCGACGCCGGTGGGGGACGACGACATCTATAACGGCGCCGTCGACAATGCGACGGGCGTGGCCGGACTGATCGAGCTGGCGCGGCTGTTCAAGGCGGGGACGCCGCCCGAGCGGTCGGTGGTATTCGCGGCATGGACGGCCGAGGAGGCCGGGCTGCTGGGGGCGGAATACTACGCCGCCAACCCGGTGTGGCCGCTGGAGACGACGGTGGCCAATATCAATATGGACAGCTTCCTGCCCGGCACCGAGGTCTCACCGCAGATCGTCGTCATGGGGGCGGGCAAGAGCCAGACGGATACGTGGCTGGAGCGGCGGGCGACGGAACAGGGGCGGACGTTGATCCCCGACCCGGCGCCCCAGGCCGGCGGCTTCTATCGGTCCGACCATTTCCCGCTGGCGAAGAAGGGCGTGCCGGCCCTGTTCGGGGCGGCGGGCTTCACCGGGCACAATGAGGCCAGCCGCGACTATGTGGCGAACCGCTATCACAAGCCGTCGGACGAATGGACGAGCGAGTGGGTGATGGACGCGGCGGCCGTGGACGTCGACCTGCTGTACGCCGTGGGCCGCGATCTGGCCGACAGCGGCGACTGGCCGGAGTGGAACGCGGGGGCGGAGTTCGAGGCGGCGCGGGCGTCGTCGGCGCCGCGCCGGCAGTAGGGGGCTAGCCGCCCTTCGCCCCGCCGGCGTGCGCGGAATCCTCGGCCAGCAGACGGCGGCCGCGGACGATGATGTCGACCCAGTTGGAGAAGGCGCCGGCCAGGGTGATGACGACGTCCTTGAGCGGACCGTCGTGGAGGCAGCCGTCCGCGTCGAACTTGTCGTCCGTCACCCCGCCCAGATAGGCCTCGGGCTGCTGCATCAGCGGCATGTTCAGAAACACGCAGGCCTGACGCAGCTGGTGGTTGGCGCCGAAGCCGCCGATGGCGCCCGGCGAGGCGCTGACGATGGCGGCGGGCTTCTTGTCCCAGACGCTCTGGCCCCATGGGCGGGAGCCGACGTCGATGGCGTTCTTGAGCACGCCGGGGACGCCGCGGTTGTATTCGGGGGTGCAGAACAGGACGCCGTCGGCGGCGGCGATCTCCTGCCGGAAGCGGACGAAGGCGGGCGGGGGCGGGCCGGCGTCGCTGTCCTGATCGTAGAGCGGCAGGTCGCCGATTTCGACCAGATTGCAGTCCAGCATGTCCGAGGAGAAGGCGCAGATCGAGCGCGCGATCTTGCGGTTGATACTGTCCTTGCGAAGGCTGCCGACGACGATTGCGATCTTGTGTCTGGTCATGGGGGTGTTCCTTCGCGGCGGCGGTTTCAGTCGCTCCTGACGGAAATCCTGACGGGGGCCGCCGTTCCGCCGGGGTGACGGATCGGGCAGGCGCCGGTAGGACATGGGGCATGACCACCCTCCCCGACATCCACGGCGTCTGCCCGCCGCGCTTCGCCGCCGTGAAGGACGCCTTCGCCGCCAATTTCACCGAGGCGCCCGAGGGGCTGAACGAACAGGCGGTTCCGTACGGCCCCGAGACGCTGACGCCGGTGTTCTCGACCGGCAAGGCGGTGATGTCGCTGCTGATCGCCACGGCGGTGGAGCGCGGCAAGCTGTCGTATGACGAGCCGGTCTCGACCCTGTGGCCCGCCTTCGGCCAGGCCGGCAAGGACCGGGTGACGGTGGCCCAGATGATGAGCCATCAGGCGGGGCTGCCGGGCTTCTCGGAGACGGTCGATCCGTCGATCTGGTTCGACCGGGCGGCGGTGCTGGAGCGGCTGGCGGCGCAGGCGCCGATGTGGCCGCCGGGCACGGCGTCCGGCTATCACCCGATCACCATCGGCTTCCTGGCCGGCGAGCTGTTCCGGCTGGCGGACGGGCGCAGCATGGGCGCGGCCCTGCGCGAGGATTTCGCCGGGCCGTTCGGGCTCGACCTGTGGATCGGCCTGCCCGAGTCGGAGCACGGGCGGGTGGCGGCGCTGCGCAAGCCGGCCTCGGCGCCCGATCTGGGGACCATCGATGCGATCAAGACCTCGGCCTTCCTCGACAAGGGATCGGCGCCGGGCGGACGCGGCTCGACTGAGTGGCGGACGATGGAGATGCCCTCAGCCAATCTGCACGGCACGGCGCTGGATCTGGCGCGGATCATGGGGGTGCTGGCCAACGGCGGGATGCTGGACGGGCAGGCGGTGTTGTCGCCCGGCGTGCTGGCCGAGATGACGCGCGAGCGGATCCACGGCCGGGACAAGGTGGTCCCCTTCGACGTCAGCTGGGCGGCGGGACTGATGCGCAATGAGGGGCTGCACATTTTCGGACCCAATCCGACGGCGGTGGGCCATTGCGGCTGGGGCGGAAGCTGCGCCTTCGCCGATGCGGACGCGGGGGTGTCCGGGGCCTATGTGATGACGCGGCAGTCGCCCTATCTGGTCGGCGACCCGCGGGCGCAACGGTTGATCGGGGCGCTGTACGAGGGGCTTTAGGCGCCTCGTTTCGGCGCTGTCAGGCCGCCGATGACCCCCGCCAGAAAGGCCATCGCGGCGCAGGTCAGGATGACCACGCGGAAGGCGGCGTGGAAGGCGTCTGCGGCGGCGGCCTCCAGGTCGGCGCCGGCCATGACCCGACCGAGAAGTTCGCGAGCGTCGGGGCTGTCGGCGCGGGCGACGAAGACGGCGGAGAGGATCACCCCCAGCAAGGCGACAGCCAGCAGGCCGGCGACGCGGGCCACGGCGTTGTTGACGCCCGAGGCTATGCCCGTATGGCCCGGCGGGACCGCGCCCATGACGGCGGCGGTCAGGGGGCCGACGGCCAGGGTCATGCCGATCGCCATCACCGTCATCCCCGCCAGCGGCCCGTCGACATAGCCGGCGCCGGGTCCGGGCAGGGCCAGAAGGGCGAGGCCGACGCCGGCGAGGATCGGGCCGAGGCTGAGCGACAGCCGGGCGCCGAAGCGGTCGGCCAGCTTGCCGGCGAAGCCCGAAAACAGACCCATGACGACGGCGAAGGGCAGCATGGCGGCGCCGGCCATGGTGGCGCTGAAGCCCTGCACCCGGATCAGGTCATAGGGCAGGAAGAACATGGCTCCGCCCAGCGCGAAATAGAGCAGCAGCGTCAACAGGTTGATTCCGCTGAACACGGATGATCGGAACATGCCCAGCGGCATCATCGGGTGTGTCTCGCGGGCCTCGGCCCAGAGGAAGGCGGCGAGGCCGAGAACGCCGACGATCAGGCCGCCGAGGATTCCGGTATGGGCCCAGCCGAGATCGGGGGCGGCGGTCAGGCTCCAGGTCAGGGCGCCGAGGCCGGTCATGGCCAGAAGGGCGCCGGGCCAGTCGAGACCGCGCGCGCCCTCGTCCCGGCTTTCGGGCACGGCCTTGAGAGTGACGATGACGGTGAGGAGGGCCAGCGGGACGTTGATCCAGAAGATGAAGCGCCAGTCTGCCTGATCGGCCAGCCAGCCCCCGACCAGCGGCCCGACCATGCCGAAGATGGCGCCCGCCCCGGCCCAGGTCCCGAAGGCCTTGCCGCGTTCCTCGGGCGGGAAGGCGGCGCCGATGACGGCGAGGGCGCCGGGCGTCAGCAGGGCCGCGCCGACGCCCTGTAGCGCGCGGCCGGCGATCAGAAGCTGGACGGTCGGGGCCAGACCGCAGGCGATGGAGGCGAGGGAGAAGACGCCGACGCCGATCAGGAAGACGCGCCGCCGGCCGAACCGGTCCCCCGCCGCCCCGCCGATCAGGACCAGGGCCCCCAAGGTCAGCAGATAGGCGTTGGACACCCACTGCACGGCGGCGGGTCCGGCGCCGAGGTCGCTCTGGATCGACGGCAGCGCCACGCCCAGCGCCGAGCCGTCGATGAAGGTCAGGCTGGAGCCGAGGACGGTGGCGGCGAGGATCCAGCGCTTGCGGGCGGGCGACAATGATTGACCGGCCATGGCGCGCTCCGCGTGGAGCCCGACGCTAGGCCGGTTCCGCCGAACGCTTCAAGGCCTCGCGCGCGGCGCGGTGGCGGAAGAAGGCCGCGGCCGCGAAGACGCCCGCGCCGCCCCAGATGAAGACGAAGCTGATGATGCGCAGGGGCGTCAACGCCTCGCCGGCCCAGACGCCGACGGCGAACTGGAGGGTGGGGGCGAGGAACTGGATGAAGCCGATCGTCGACAGGGGCAGGCGACGCGCCGACCATGCGAACAGGGCCAGCGGCAGGACCGTGGCCGGGCCGTTGGCGAGGGCCCACACGGTGTTGACCGGGCTGTCGAAGGCCACACCGGCGCCGGTGTGCTGGAGCCACAGCACCCATGCCAGACCGAACGGGACCAGCAGCAGGCATTCGACCAGCAGGCCGGCTTGGGCGTCGACGGGCGCGCGTTTGCGGATGACGCCGTAGCTGGCGAAGCTGAGCGCCAGGACGATGGAGATCCACGGCGGACGACCGAGCGCCGCGGTCTGGAAGGCGACGCCGACGGCGGCCAGGCCGATGGCGACCCAGCCCCATTTGTCGATCTTCTCGCGGAACAGCCACAGGCCCACGACCATGTTGAGCAGCGGGTTGATATAGTAGCCGAGGCTGGCTTCCAGCGTGGCGTGGTGCGTCGTGGCCCAGACGTAGAGGCCCCAGTTGACCCCGATCAGCAGGGTGGAGACCGTCAGCCAGCCGAGCGTCTTCGGCGAGGCGAAGACGGCGCGGACCTGACCGCCCTGACCGGCCAGAACGACCAGCAGGCCCGCGACCGCCACGGCCCACAGGGCGCGGTGGGCGAGGATCTCGAAGGCGTCGAAACCGGCCGCGTGCTGGCCCATGAACAGCAGGGGCATGAAGCCCCACATGACATAGCAGCCGAAGGCGGACAGCAGGGCGGCGCGGGGGGCGGACGGCGTTTGCGTCATCCCCTGATCCTTTCACACCGTCATCCTCGGGCTTGTCCCGAGGACCCATGGCGGGGAGGCCACGGGCGGCGATAGGCGTGAACCGCTGACGGTTCGTGCGACGGATGGATGGGTCCTCGGGACAAGCCCGAGGATGACGGCGGTGTTGTTGTGACGGTTGTGGGAGCCCTAGACCGTGATGCTTCGATACCCCGACGACGGCTTGATCATGCCCGTCTCGTCCAGCAGCTGGGCGATCTGGACGGCGTTCAGGGCCGCGCCCTTGCGCAGGTTGTCGGAGACGACCCACAGCGACAGGCCGTTCTCGACGGTCGGGTCCTTGCGGATGCGGCTGACGTAGACGGCGTGTTCGCCGGCGGCGTCGACGGGGGTGATGTAGCCGTCGTGCTCCTGCTTATCGATGACCATGACGCCGGGGGAACTCGAGGTTCACGGATTCCGAATGGCCGACGAAGACGGGCACGCGCACGCAGGTGACCGTCAGCTTGATGTCGGGATCGAGGATCTTGTGCGTCTCCTTCCACATCTTGGCTTCCTCGTCGGTGTAGCCGTCGTCGAGGAAGGACCCGATGAAGGGGATGACGTTGAAGGCGATCTGTTTCGGGAACAGCTTGGGACGCGCGTCGCCCAGGCCGTAGATGGCCTTGGTCTGGTTCCACAGCTCGTCCATGCCCGCCTTGCCGGCGCCCGAGACCGATTGATAGGTCGAGACCACGGCGCGTTTGATCTTCGCCGCGTCATGCAGGGGCTTGAGGGCCACGACCAGCTGGGCGGTCGAGCAGTTGGGGTTGGCGATGATGTTCTTCTTCGACGCCAGCTTGATGGCGTCTGACCATGGGGCCGGCCGCGCCGATCTTTTCCGACCAGGCGCGCGAGGCGTCGCCGCCGGCGCTCATCAGCACCAGATCGACCTGGGAGAAATCGAACAGTTCGATGTCCTCGCATTTGATCGTCTTGTCGCCGAAGGAAACCTCGACGCCCTTCGACTTGCGCGAGGCGACGGCGTGCATCTCCTCGACGGGGAAATTCAGTTCCTCGAGGATGTTCAGCATTTCCCGGCCGACGTTGCCGGTGGCGCCTACGACGGCGACTTTATAGCCCATGGGGTGGTCCTTCGGACGCGCTAACGCTCGGCTCGCGGAGCCTCGCTGCTTGAGCGCAGGGTGGTGTTGGGTTCCGGCGAGCCGGAGCGTGGCGTCTATGTGGGCTTTCGCGTGCGCGAAGCAATCGCTTTTCAGCGAGAGCCGGCCCGGCTAAGCCCGAGAACGATGCCCTCACGCATACGCACCGCTTATGACCGTCGTTTGGCCGACGGCCGGCTGACCCCCGATCCGTCGCAGGTCGTGGTCGTCGAGGCCCTGTCGCGGCTGGAGAAGGATCTGCGGAAAAAGGCGCCGCTGGGCGGGTTGTTCGGCCAGACCGAGGTGCGCGGCGTCTATCTGTGGGGGCCGCCGGGGCGGGGCAAATCCATACTGATGGACCTGTTCTACGCCTGCGCGCCCGAGCCGCGGAAGACGCGGGCCCACTTCCACGCCTTCATGGCCCGGGTCCACGACCTGATCGGCCAGTGGCGCAAGGGCGATGCGAAGACGCGCAAGGCCGGTGGCCGAGCTGATCGCGTCGGAGGCCCGGTTGCTGTGTTTCGACGAGCTGCAGGTTACCGACATCGCCGACGCCCTGATTTTGGGCCGGCTGTTCGAGGCGCTGTTCGAGCAGAATGTGGTGCTGGCCGTGACCTCGAACCGGGCGCCGGATCAGCTGTATCTGAACGGGATCAACCGCGAACTGTTCGTCCCCTTCATCGACATGATCGAGGAGAAATGCGTCGTCGTCAGCGTGTCGGGCACGCACGACTGGCGGCTGGACCGGCTGATGGGCGACAAGGTCTGGTTCTCGCCTGCGGATGAGGCCTGCCGCGCCGCGTTCGAGGCGCTGTGGTCGGACCTCAAGGGCGATCAGCAGGAATGTCCGGCGCATCTGAAAGTGCAGGGCCGCGACGTGGTCATCGAGCGCACCGACGGCGGGCTGGCGCGCGCGACCTTCGCCCAGCTGTGCGGGACGGCTCTGGGACCGCAGGACTATCTGGCGATCGCCGAGCGGTTCCACACCCTGTTCGTCGAGGACGCGCCTGTGCTGGGCCCGGCCAACCACCATGAGGCGCGGCGGTTCGTGACCCTGATCGACGCCCTGTACGAGGCCGGGACGCGGCTGGTCGTTCTGGCCGAGGCGGCGCCCGAGGCCCTGTACCAGAAGGGCGTCGGCGCCTTCGAATTCGAGCGGACGGTGTCGCGCCTCAACGAAATGTCGGGGGCGGAGTGGCTGGCGCGCGAAAGAACGTCGTAAGGTGGCCGCCACAATTTCGCTGGGACCCCCGGTCCACAGTTCGCCATCCCGGAGATTTCCCATGCGCCTGCCCCTCCTGTTCGCCGTCCTCGCCCTCGGCGCCGCCTCCCCGGCCCTCGCCCAGACGCCCGCGCCCGCCGCGCCTGTGGCCACGACCAAGGGCGTGGTCGTCGCCGACGCCCGTACCTGGCTGATCGGACTGGGCGGCTCAGTGGCCGAGCCGGCGTCGGAGGGCGGGGCGCAGGTCCTGACCGTTGCCGACCAGCCGCTGCCCTGGACCCTGACCTTCTACAACTGCGCCGGCGCGTCCCTGTGCGACGACATGCAGTACAGCGCTGTCTTCACGGGCCCGATCACGGCCGAGCAGATCAACAACTGGAACCGCGAGAACCGCTATCTGAAGGCCTTCTTCGTGCCCGGCGAGACGCCGGACGCGGCCGGCGCCATCGCCCAGTACGACGTGGTGCTGACCGGCGTGGGCACCGAGCATCTGCAGGAGCCGACGGTGATCTGGCTGCAGATGCTGCGCCAGTTCGCGCAGAGTCTGGCGCAGGCGGCGAACGGGGCTCCGCCGGCGCAATAAGGCCGCCTACCGGCGTTCGGCGTGCTAGCGTCGAAACATGATCACGCTTCTCATCGCCGCCCTGCTCTCGGGTCAGGACTACAACGACCCCGCCAATCGCTGCGCCAACCCCATGAACGGGCTGGACGTCAGCGCCTGCACCGAAATGCTGCTGAACGCGGAGACGGCGCGTATGGACCGGTATCTGGCGGCGGCGAGCGCGACCCTCGAAGGCCGCACATCCGGGTCCGGCGGGGATTTCGCCGCGGCCCTGGCGGAGAGCCAGACGCAGTGGGAAGCCTATGCCGACACGGCCTGCGGCCTGGCCCGGGATGCGTCCCACTATCTCGCGCAGGACTGTCGGAAGGGGCTGACGCAGGAGCGGACCCTCTATCTGTGGACGTTTTTCCTCGTCCGGGACGACGGCCCCGCGCTCCTGGACCATCCCGAGCCGCTCATGGTCGAGACCGCCCCCGAATGAAAAAAGGCCCCGGATCGATCCGGGGCCTTTTGTCTCCTCCCCATCCCTGATGGGGAGGTGTCGCGGCGCATCTTCGCGCCGTGACGGAGGGGAGCCGCGCCGCCTTACCCCTCCACCGCTTCGCGGTCCCCCTCCCCATCGCTTCGCGACAGGGAGGAGACAGCAGGCCTAGGCGAGGCTTCCGTCGATGTCCTTGCAGGCCTGGATCAGGCCGTTCACGGACTCGACCGATTTGGCGAACATCGCCTTTTCGTCGTCGTTGGTGGTGAACTCGACCACCTTCTCGACGCCGGCGGCGCCGATCATCGCCGGCACGCCGACATAGAGGTCTTTCAGGCCGTATTCGCCCGACAGCCAGACGGCGCAGGGCAGGACGCGCTTCTGGTCCAGAAGGTAGGACTTGGCCATGGCGATGGCCGATTCCGCCGGGGCGTAGAAGGCCGAGCCGGTCTTCAGCAGGGCGACGATCTCGCCGCCGCCCTTGCGGGTGCGGTCGACGATGGCGTCCAGCTCGGCCTGCGACAGGAAGCCGGCCTTGACCGCGTCGGGCAGGTGGCCGCCCAGGGTCCAGGCGTGGATGTCCTGCACCGAGACGCCGGTCTTCTCGGCGAGGAAGTAGGCGAAGCGGGCCGAGTCGAGCACGCCGGCCATGCCGACGACCTTCTCCTTCGGCAGGCCCGAGAATTTCTGCAGGGCCCAGACCATGGCGTCCAGCGGGTTGGTGATGCAGATGACGAAGGCGTTCGGGGCGTGCGCCTTGATGCCCTCGCCGACGGCCTTCATGACCTTCAGATTGATGCCGATCAGGTCGTCGCGGCTCATGCCCGGCTTGCGCGGCACGCCGGCGGTGACGATGCAGACGTCGGCGCCAGACATCCGTGCCGATCACAGCGGTGGCCTCGGCGATGTCGAGCGCCTTGCCCTGGGGGGTGCCTTCCGCGATGTCGAACAGGATGACGTCGCCCAGCGCTTCACGCGCCGCGACGTGGGCCAAGGTGCCGCCGATCATGCCGGCGCCGATAAGGGCGATCTTCGCGCGAGCCATATCATTCTCCGTTGGCCTATCGCGCTTCGCGCTACTTGAGGCCGTTTGTTGGGGGCCGCCTGCGCGTTGCGCTGGTTGAGGCCGGGCTGTCTGTGGGGAGGAAAGGGTTGGCGGCGGTCTAGACCCGCGCGCTTTCGCCTGCAACCGTGACGCCGCGTCATCCGGAGCCGTCATGGCCAGCCTGCCCGAAATCATCGCCGCCGGGGACACGCCCGCGGACCTCATCACGGTCGTCGACGAGACGACGGTGCGCGCCGAGGTCGAGGCGTGGCGGGCGAAGGTGCTGAAGCGGCCGGGGCTGTGGGACCGGGCGACGCGCGGAACGCAGGAGCGGATCAACAAGATCATCCCCGAGCGAGTGCACGCCATCATCACTGCGGGCGTCGAGGCGATGACCAAGGGCATATTGTTCGGCTCGGACCTGATCCAGACCCGGCCGCGGGCCGAGGGTTCGCTGGCGGCGCGCGAGCTGAGGGCGCGGGCGATGATCAAGGTCTACCGCAATACCGCCAGCGTCGAGGGCGGCGTGGCGGGCGCCGGCGGCTTTGTGCTGGCGGCGGCAGATTTCCCGGCCCTGATGGCGATCAAGGTGCGGATGCTGGGCGACGTGGTCGGCGCCTATGGATGGGGCGGCGATACGGTGCGCGAGCGGCTGTTCGTGCTGCACATCTTCCATCTGGCCTTCGCCAGCGCCAAACGGCGGCCCGAGGCCCTTGCCGAGCTGGAGCGGTGGATCGCGGGCGTGGACCAGCCGCAGGCGGTGACGGACTACGACTGGCGAAAGTTCCAGATCGAGTATCGGGACTACATCGACCTGGCCAAGATGGCCCAGCTGATCCCCGTCGTCGGCGCGCCGATCGGAGCGGTGGTCAACTGGCGGCTGGTCGACCGGCTGGGCGAGACGGCGATGATGGCCTGCCGGATGCGGTGGATGGCGGAAGCGGGCTAGAGGCCGTCGAGCAGAAGCCGGGCGGCGGTCATTGCGCCGTCGGTGCGGAGGCTGGGCGCAACGGCGGCGGCGCGCTCGCACGTTGCGGGTGAGAGCGCCTTGGAGAGTGCCGCGGAGAGGGACTCCAGCGTCGGGGTCGCGCCGTCGTGGGCCACGCCGACGCCCAGACCGGCCACGCAAGCGGCCCAGTACGGCTGGTCCACGATCTGGGGGATGATGGCTTGGGGCGCCCCGGCGCGCGCGGCGGTGGTCGTGGTGCCCGCACCGCCATGGTGGACAACGGCGGCTACGCGGCGGAACAGGGCCTGCTGGTTGACGTCGCCGGTCAGGAAGACGTCGGCGCCGTCGTCGATCGGTTCGGCCTCGACCCAGCCGCGGGCCAGGACCACGCGCCGGCCCTGCGCCCGCGCCGCCTCGACCGCGATGCGGGCGGCCTCGCGCGTGGACGGCAGGGCGATGCTGCCGAAGCCGACATAGACGGGCGGGGCGCCAGCTTCGAGGAAGGCTTCCAGATCGGCGGCTAACGGACGCGCGTCCGGCAGGATCCATGCGCCGGTCTGGGTGGCGGCGGTGAGGTCCGTCGGGGCCCACGGCCACAGGACAGGGTCCGAGGCCAGAAGCGGGCGATCGGTGAAGACGTGGTCGCGGACGTTGACGACCGGCGGCAGGCCGACGGCGGCGCGTTGACCGTTCACAGCCTCGCCGAACAGGGCGTTCATCGTCCCGATATTCAACATCCACAGAGCGCGCGGATCGGTCACTCCCGGCGGGTGCGGATGGCCCGGATAGGGGAAGGGCCGATGGTGGTCGGACGGCAGGAACAGGGGGCAGAAGGTCACGTGCCGGTAAGGAACGCCCCGCTTTTCCGCGACGCATTGCGCGGCGGCGGCGGAGGGCGTCAGGCCCGTGGCGACGATAAGGTCGCAGCCGTCGGCGGCGGCGCCGATGGCCTTGTACTGCGCCCCGATCATCCGGGCCGCGTGCTGGGGGATGCCGTCGGTCGGCCGCTTCTTCGCCGCCTCGATCCAATCGCGGACGGGCGTGAAGGCGGGGGCGAAGGGGACGCCGGCGCGGGCCAGCAGATCGACAAACTCCTGATCCGGAGGCGCGCTCACGATCGCCTCGGCGCCGAGCGATTTCAGCGCGACGGCCAGCCCGACCAGAGGCTCGACATCGCCGCGCGAGCCATAGGTCGACAACAGGATACGCATGGGGAGCCCTCCTTCGTTCAAGGGCCCCGCAGTCTGCGCATAAAAACGCGTTCGGCCATTCTTGAAGAAAACTGTTTTGACCCCAACTCCAGTCTGGCCCAGGGGGCGATAGTCCGATGCGCCCGAATGTCCGTTGTTTTCGAGCCCGGGCGGCCCTTCTCGATAACTTCAGCTGTTCCTGACCACAAAGTTTATCGATTTTCCTTCCCGCCCTGCCAGGCATACCGTCCCTCCAATCGCGCCCGGAGCGCAGGAGGAAATCATGGACGGACAAGCCGGCGGCCCCACTCCCCTGAACGATCCGAAGAAGGAACCCGCGGCGCTGCGGACCCTGCTTGGGCGGAACAATCGCGACTGGTGGCCCAACCACCTGACCATGGACATCCTGCATCAGCAGGGCCGGTCGGGCGATCCGATGGGCGACGGCTTCAACTACGCCGAGGCGTTCAAGAAGCTCGACTACGCGGCGGTGAAGCGCGACCTGACGGCGCTGATGACGGACAGCCAGCCGTGGTGGCCGGCGGACTATGGCTACTACGGGCCCTTCTTCATCCGCATGGCCTGGCATTCGGCCGGCACCTATCGCACCGGCGACGGGCGTGGCGGGGCCAATGCGGGGCAGCAAAGGTTCGCGCCGCTGAACAGCTGGCCGGACAACGGCAACCTCGACAAGGCGCGGCGGCTGCTGTGGCCGATCAAGGCGAAATACGGGGCCAGCCTGAGCTGGGCCGATCTGATGATCCTGGCGGGAAACGTCGCCATCGAGAGCATGGGCGGGCCGGTGTTCGGCTTCGGCGGCGGCCGGGCCGACGTCTGGGAGCCCGAGAAGGACGTCTACTGGGGCACCGAGGAGGAGTGGCTGGGCGCCACCCGCATCGATGAGGAGGCGGGCAAGGCGCTGGAGAGCCCGCTGGCGGCGATCCAGATGGGGCTGATCTACGTCAATCCAGAGGGGCCGGGCGGCAACGCCCAGGCGCTGCAGTCGGCGCGCGACATGCGCGAGACCTTCTCGCGCATGGGCATGAACGACGAGGAGACCGCGGCCCTGACGGCGGGCGGCCACACCTTCGGCAAGGCGCACGGCGCGGGCGACGCGTCCAAGGTCGGCGCCGACCCCGAGGGCGCCGACATCGCCCAGCAGGGTCTGGGCTGGCAGTCCGGCCACGAGAGCGGCATGGGCGACCACACCATCACCTCGGGTCTGGAAGGCGCCTGGACGCCGACGCCGACGAAGTGGGACATGACCTTCTTCGACATGCTTCTGGACCACGAATACGAACTGGTCCGCAGCCCGGCCGGCGCGAAACAGTGGCAGCCCGTCGGCAATCCGGACGAGACGCTGGCGCCGGGAGCCCACAGTCCGCATCGGAAGGTGCCGACGATGATGACGACCGCCGACATGGCGCTGAAGGTCGATCCCGGATACCGCGCGATCATGGAGAAATTCCGGGCCGATCCGGACTATTTCGCCGACGCCTTCGCCCGCGCCTGGTTCAAGCTGTGCCACCGCGACATGGGTCCGAAGGTCCGCTACCTCGGGCCGGAAGTGCCGGCCGAGGACCTGATCTGGCAGGATCCGATCCCGAAACGACAGGGGCCGGTCATCAGCGCCGCCGACATCGGGGCGCTGAAGGATGCGATCGCGTCATCGGGCCTGTCGGTGGCCGAACTGGTGACGACGGCTTGGGCGTCGGCGGTGACCTATCGCGGCTCGGACCATCGCGGCGGAGCCAACGGCGGCCGACTGCGGCTGGAGCCGCAGCGCAGCTGGGACGTCAACGAGCCGGAGAAGCTGGCGCGGGTGCTGAAGGTCTATGAGGACATCAAGGCGGCGTCCGGGACCAATGTCTCGATCGCCGACCTGATCGTTCTGGGCGGCTCGGTCGGCATCGAAAAGGCGGCGCGCGCGGCGGGCCAGTCGATCGGCGTTCCGTTCAAGCCGGGCCGCACCGACGCCTCGCAGGACCAGACCGACGTCGAGGGCTTCGCGGTGCTGGAGCCCAAGGCGGACGGCTTCCGCAACTATCTGTCGGTGCGGTTCAACGTGCCGACCGAGGAGCTGCTGGTCGACCGGGCGCAGCTGCTGGGGCTGACGGCGCCGGAGATGACGGTGCTGGTCGGCGGGCTGCGGGTGCTGGGCGCCAATCACGGGGCGTCGAAGCATGGCGTCTTCACCGATCGGCCGGGCCAGCTGACCAACGACTTCTTCGTCAATCTGCTGGACATGCGGACGGCGTGGAAGGAGGTCGACGACAGCGGCGACGAGACCTTTGTCGGCACGGACCGGATCAGCGGCGAACGGCTATGGACCGCGACGCGCACCGATCTGGTGTTCGGCTCCAACTCCCAGCTGCGGGCGCTGTCGGAGGTCTACGCCTCGGCCGATGCGGGGCAGAAGTTCGTGAAGGACTTCGTCGCCGCCTGGACCAAGGTGATGAACGCCGACCGCTACGACATCACCCTGGACGAAGAGTTCGGCGTGGCGAACGTGTGAGCGGCGTCGCATAGGTCGGGTGGATCGGCATGGCTTTCGCCATAGCGACGGCCTATGTCGGGCGGATGCTCCCGACCCTGCGACAGCTCCAGTATCTCAAGCTCCTGGCTGAACACGCCTCGTTCAGCCGCGCGGCGGAGGCGGCGCATGTAAGCCAGCCGGCGCTGTCGGCGGGCGTGCAGGAGCTGGAGAAGATCCTCGGCGCGCCGGTGGTCGAGCGGACGCGCGGCAACGTCCAGCTGACCGCCGTCGGGGCCGAGGCCGTGCGCCGGGCCGAGGATGTGCTGGCCCGCACCGAGGATCTGGTCGAGGCGGCGAAGAACGCCGGCAAGCCGCTGTCGGGGCGGTTCCGGCTGGGCGTCATCCCGACGGTCGCGCCCTTCCTGCTGCCGACCAAGCTGCCGGGGATCAAGCTGGCCTATCCGGCCCTGCGGCTGTTCATCCGCGAGGACCTGACGCCGCGGCTGATCGCGGGGCTGAAGGCGGGGCAGCTGGACGCGGCGGTGATCGCCCTGCCCTACAACTCGCACGGCGTGGACCACGCGCGCATCGGCGATGACGAAATCCTGGCGGCGGCTCCGTTGGGCCACGCGCTGGCCGGGACGGGACCGATCCCGGCCGGGTCGCTGAAGGCCGAGGACCTGATCCTGCTGGAGGACGGCCACTGCCTGCGCGATCAGGCGCTGGCGGCCTTCGACATCGATCCCCCCAAGGGCGACGACGTGTTCGCGGCGACCAGCCTGCATACGCTGGTGCAGATGGTGTCGGCGGGACTGGGCGTCAGCTTCCTGCCCGAGATGGCGGTGCGGGCCGGACTGGCCGACATGCCGGGCGTGGTGGTGCGACCGATCGCGGCCAAGGCCCCCCGGCGCGAGATCGTGGTGGCGTGGCGGACGGGCTCGAGCCGGGCGGCGGAGGCGAAGCTGCTGGCCGAGGCGCTGACGCTGGACTGATCCGGCACATTACGACTCCGTAAGGTGCGCGCGGGCGGGCCGCTGATAGGGTCCGGGGGCCCGCATGCGACGGGCTTTCGGAGCCCGTGTCCATGAAGTCCCGCCTGATCCTGACTGCCGCCGCTTCCGCCCTTCTGCTCGGCCTGCCGGCTGCGACCGCCGCCGCCCAGACGGCGCCGGTGCTGTCACAGACCGCCGTGGTGGCCGTACCGCCGCTGGGCTTCGTCGAACGCACCCTGCCGAACGGGCTGAAGGTCTATACGGCGCGCGACGCCTCGACCGCCAATGTCACGGTGCAGGTCTGGTACAAGGTCGGGTCCAAGGACGATCCGGCCGGGCGTTCGGGCTTCGCCCACCTGTTCGAACACCTGATGTTCAAGGCGACCAAGAATTTCCCCGACGAGACCTTCGACCGTCTGACCGAGGACGTGGGCGGCAACAACAACGCCTTCACCTCGGACGATGTAACGGCCTATCACGAGACCATTCCGGCCAACCACCTGCAGCGGCTGCTGTTCGCAGAGGCCGACCGGATGAGCTCGCTGGTCGTGGGCGAGGACGTGTTCCGGTCCGAGCGCGCGGTGGTGCAGGAGGAGTATCGTCAAGGCATTCTGGCCAGCCCCTATGGCCGGCTTTTCGGCGTCTTCGAACCCGCCACCATCTATCAGGAAAGCCCCTATCGCCGGACGACCATCGGCTCGATCGAGGATCTGGACGCGGCGACGCTGGAGGACGTGCGGCGGTTCCACGCCACCTACCTGATCGTGGCGGGCAATTTCGATCAGGCGCAGCTGGACGCCTGGATCGACCGGTATTTCGCGCCGATCGCCAATCCCGACCGTCCGCTGCCGGCCAACAATGTGGTCGAGCCGGAACCGGCGGGTCCGCGCGACCTGACCTTCCATGCGCCGAACGTGCCGCTGCCGGCGGTGATGCTGGCCTGGCCGACGGTCAAATACGCCGACCCCGATCGCGCCGCCCTGACGGTGCTGGACGGCATCCTGTCGACCGGCGAGAGCTCGCGGCTGTACCGGTCGCTGGTCTATGAAAAGGAGATCGCGGCCCAGATCGGCAGCTCGCCCGACATGAAGCAGCAGGCCGGTCACCTGACCGCCTTCGCCATCATGGCCGACGGCCATACGGCGGACGAGGGCGTCGCCGCCCTGAACGCCGAGATCGCCCGTTTCCGCGACGAACCGGTCACCGACGCCGAACTGGCCGAGGCCAAGAACGAGCTGGTCGCCGACGCCCTGCGCAACCGCGAGACCATCGACGACCGCGCCAATGTGCTGGGTTCGGCCCTGATCGGGACCAATGGCGACGCCTCGGCCGCCGACCGCGAGATCGCCGACATCCAGGCCGTGACCGCCGCCGACGTGCAGCGGGTGGCGCGCCGCTATCTGACCCCGCAGCGCGCGGCGACCATCCGTTATCTGGCCGCCGACGACGCCCATCCGACGACGGCGCAGAACACCGCCGTCGACGCACCGGTGCGGGTGGCCGATCTGGCGCCGGTGGGCGAGATCTTCACCCTGCTGCCCGAGGCCGATCGCGCCCGCATGCCGGAGATCGCCGCATCGGTGTCGCCCTCGACGCCGGCCATCGCCGACTTCCGCCTCGACAACGGCCTGCGCGTGCTGGTGGCGCCCAAGAGCGGCCTGCCGCTGGTTTCGGCCCGTCTGAGCTTCGACGCCGGTTCGGCGGACGAGGCGGCGGGCAAGACCGGCGCGGCCAGCCTGACGGCCAATCTGCTGACGCAGGGCACGGCGACGCGCTCGGCGCCGCAGATCGCCACCGAGATCGAACAGCTGGGCGCCAATGTCGGCGCCGGGGCGGGTCCGGACTTCACCAACGTCTTCGCCAATGCGCCGGCGAACGTCTTCCCGCAGGCCGTCGCCCTGATGGCCGATCTGGTGCGCAATCCCGCCTTCGCCGAGGAGGAGCTGGACCGTCAGCGGACCCAGACCCTCGACGGTCTGAAGGTGGCGCTGAGCACGCCGGGTCAGGTGCTGAGCCAGGCTGTGGGCCGCGTCGTCTATGGCAACGCGCCCTATGGCTCGCCGGGCATCGGCACGGTGACCTCGCTGCCGTCGATCACGCGCGACGACATCGTCGGCTTCCACGCCGCCCGCTATCGACCCGAGGCGGCGACGCTGGTGTTCTCGGGCGACATCACCGAGGCGGACGCGCGGCGGCTGGCGCAGGAAGCGTTCGGCGACTGGGCGCCGGCCGGTTCGGCCGCGGCCCCGACCGCATCGCCGGCCGGTCAGACCGTGGCCCCGCGCGTCATCGTCATCGACCAGCCGGGCGCCGGGCAGGCGGCGGTGGCCGTGGCCATGCGCAGCGTGCCGCGCGCGACGGCGGACTATTTCCCGCTGACGCTGGGCAACACCCTGCTGGGCGGCAGCTTCACCTCGCGCCTCAATCAGGAGATCCGCATCAAGCGCGGCCTCAGCTACGGCACGCGCTCGTCGCTGGGCGTGCGCCGGGATGCAGGGGCCTTTGTCGCCTCGGCCCAGACGCGCAACGACGCGGCGCCCGAGGTGGTCGACCTGATCCTGGCCGAGGTCGTCCGTCTGGGTTCGACGGCGCCGACGGAGTCGGAAATCACCACCCGTCAGGCGATCCTGACCGGCGCCTTCAGCGACTCGCTGGAGACGGTGGACGGGCTGGGCGGGCTGGTCGCCAATCTGGCGCTGTACGACCTGCCGATGAGCGATCTGGCGGCCTATGTGAACAATGTCGAGGCCGTCGACGCCGCCGGGGTCCAGGCCGCCTTCGCCCGCAACATCCCGGCCGACCGGGCCAGCGTGGTGGTGGTCGGGGACGCGTCGAAATTCCTCGACGCCCTGCGCGCGAAGCATCCGAACGTCGAGGTGATTCCGTTGTCAGACCTGAACCTCGACAGCGCGGCGCTGAAGTAAGGCGCGACGTTCTCCCTCCCCTTCATGGGGAGGGTGGTCGCGCAGCGACCGGGTGGGGAGGTTCAGGCGTACCCCACCCTGTCGTCGCTTCGCGCCGACATCCCTCCCCACAAGGGGGAGGGAGAACGATTACGCAGACAAACAAACCACCTGCGCCACCCGCAGCTCCCGCCGCAGGTCGTCCGCCACCAGGCCGTAGTTGTCGATGGTGACGGTGCGGCCCGTCAGCGGCTCGTCGGCCTTCTGCACGCCGCGGATGGCGGGGCCGAAGGTGTCGGGCGAGGTGGTGTAGATCCGGCCGCGGCGCGGGCTCTCGGCGATGGTGACGCCGATGGCGCGGCCCTGACGATCCAGCACAGGCGCGCCCGAAAGACCCGCGAGCGTGCCCCCAAGACCGTCGGTGCGGCCGACCTCCGCCCAAGCCAGAATCGGCTCGTCGCGCTGGCCCCTGCCGCGCACCTTCAGCGTCTCTCGTCCCAGGAGGCGGGACGTAACCTCGCCCGCGCGGGCCTGCGGATAGCCCGGATGGAAGGCGCGCTGGCCGGCGCGCAGGGTCTGCAACGCGGCGACGGGTACGGCGTCGGCGCCGCCCTGGGTGATCAGCAGCGCAATGTCGGCTCGGGGCGCCAGGCGCACATCGGCCGCGACGGCGCGGCCGCCGCCGACCAGGATGGCGGGTCGGCGGCAGCCCTCGACCACATGGCGGGCGGTGACCCAGCGTCCGTCCCGGGCGATGGAGAAGGCGGTGCCCGAGGCGGGCTGGAACGGGATGTCGGGAGCGTGGACCGTCACGGCCGGATCGAAAGGCGTGATCGGTCCCAGCAGGGCGCCCTCGATTTCATCGGGCGGCGGCGGCGCCGGCGGCGCGTCGGCGTTCTCACGGCGACCCAGCGACAGCATCAGCAGGCCCCCGAGGACCGCCGTATAGATCAGCCAGTCGGGCGGGCGAGGAAAGCCCATGGCGTCAGCCGGTCAAGGCGGCGGCGAGGATCAGGGCGGTCGAAATCTTGGCGCCCACCAGCAGGACGGCGGCGGCGACCTCGCCCTCGCGAATGCGCTGGGGCAGGCCGGTCAGGATCATGTCGACGAGGCGGAAGGCCAGCAGCTGGATCACCACCGTGGCGACGCCCCACAGGGCGATGTCCTTGATCGAGGTCGAGACGCTGAGGCTGACCGCGAGCGGAATGGCCAGTCCGACCAGCACGCCCGAGAAGGCCACGGCCGCGGCGGCGTTGCCCTGACGGATCAGGGTGATCTCCTTCCACGGCGTGAACAGGGCGTAGATCACCGCCCCGGCCAGCATCAGGGCGAGGGTCACGCCGAGGTGCGCCATGGTGGTCGGGAAGCCGGTCGCGAAGGCCTGGACCTCGGCGCTGTCGAGCAGGGTGGAGAGGGACGAGGAGTCCATGGCGATCCGGGTGCAGAAGGTCCCCGACGATTGCCCGGTTTTCGCCCCAATCCGCAAGCGCGACGGCGCCACACCCGGTCACGAATCTTGTCGTGTTGTAACCGGAGGTTAGGCCGCTACGACGCCTTCGACGACAGCCTGCTCTGCCTTGCGCAGGCTGGAGGCGCGGATCTTCTCGCTCTCGGACTTCAGCTGGCCGCAGGCGGCGAGGATGTCGCGGCCGCGGGGGGTGCGGATGGGGGAGGCGTAGCCGGCCTTGTTGAGGATGGCCGCGAACCGCTCAATCGTCTTCCAGTCCGAACACTCATAGTCGGTGCCGGGCCAGGGATTGAACGGGATCAGGTTCACCTTGGCCGGAATGCCCTCGATCAGCTTCAGCAGGGCGCGCGCCTCTTCGGGGCTGTCGTTGACGCCCTTCAGCATCACGTATTCGAAGGTCACCCGGCGGGCGTTGGAGATGCCCGGATAGGCGCGGATGCCGGCCATCAGCTGTTCGAGATCATACTTCTTGTTCAGCGGCACCAGCACGTCGCGCAGGGGATCGTTGGTGGCGTGCAGGCTGATCGCCAGCATGGCCTGGGTGCGTGTTCCCAGCGCCTCAAGCTGCGGCACGACGCCCGAGGTCGAGACGGTGATCCGGCGGCGCGACAGGGCGATGCCCTCATTGTCCGAGATGATGTCGATGGCGTCGGCGACGTGGTCNAGCTGCGGCACGACGCCCGAGGTCGAGACGGTGATCCGGCGGCGCGACAGGGCGATGCCCTCATTGTCCGAGATGATGTCGATGGCGTCGGCGACGTGGTCCAGATTGTAGAGCGGCTCGCCCATGCCCATGAAGACGATGTTCGACAGGCGGCGATCTTCCTTGGGCGACGGCCATTCCTCGAGGTCGTCGCGGGCGACCTGGACCTGGGCCACGATCTCGGCGGCGGTCAGGTTGCGGACCAGCTTCTGGGTGCCCGTGTGGCAGAAGGTGCAGTTCAGGGTGCAGCCGACCTGCGATGACACGCACAGGGCGGGAAGCCGCTGGCCCTGTTCGAGTCGGGGGCCATCCTGATCTATCTGGCCNGTCGCGGGCGACCTGGACCTGGGCCACGATCTCGGCGGCGGTCAGGTTGCGGACCAGCTTCTGGGTGCCCGTGTGGCAGAAGGTGCAGTTCAGGGTGCAGCCGACCTGCGATGACACGCACAGGGCGCCGGCGCGGCCGACGTCGGGGATGTAGACGGTCTCGATCTCGATGCCCGGGGCGGTGCGGATCAGCCATTTGCGGGTGCCGTCCTTCGACACCTGACGCTCGACGATCTCGGGGCGCGCGAGGGTGAAGGCCCCGGCCAGTTTCGCCTGGGTGTCTTTCGCGATGTTGCTCATCGCGGCGAAGTCGGTGACGCCGTAGTGGTGGATCCAGCCCCAGACCTGACTGGCGCGCATCTTCGCCTTCTCGGGCGGGCAGATGTCGGCGTCGATCAGCGCCTGACGCAGCCCCGCGCGCGTCAAACCGGAGAGGTTGACGGGGGCCGCCGGCTTGTTCGCGGACGTGCGCGAAAGGTCGAGCGTGAGGCTCAAGGGGTCAGTCCTGCAGGAGAGGGAGGCGGGGCTTATACCACAGATCGGGAAGGATTTAAGGCAGGGGTTCTCCCGCCCCTTCATGGGGAGGGAGAATCTAGTCCTCGTCCTCGATGTGGTGGATCTGATCGTCGTCGAGGCCGAAATGGTGGCCGATCTCGTGGATCAGGACATGGGCGATGATCTCGGACAGGCCGACGTCGCCGCGCTCGCACCATTCGTCGAGGATGGGGCGGCGGTAGAGGAAGATCCGGCTGGCCTCGGCGGCCGGACCCATCTGGTCGCGCAGGCCGATATCGACGCCGTGATAGAGGCCGGTCAGTTCGAACGGGTCCTCGATCTCCATCAAGGTCAGCGTCTCCTCGTCGGCGAACTCGTCGACGCGGATGACTACGTCGCCCGCCAGCGACCGGAACGGATCAGGCAGGGCGTCGAAGGCCTCGCGCGCCAGTCGGGCGAAGTCGTCGAGCGAGGGGGCGGTCTGATCGGTCCAGTCGGTCATGGGGTGCATATCGGGCCTTCGACGCCCGCTCGCAAATCCGGCGACGCGGGTTATGGTTACCGAATCAGACCCGGACGCGCACAGCGCCGTCGGGGGTGGGGCGTGGGGCTCCAGAGCAGGGACGGGAATGGCCGAGGCCGACATCGCCTATGTCGCGACCGCGGGCGCCGCGGGGCTGGCGCTGGCGCTCAGCGCCTGGGCGGCGCGGCTGCGCGGCCGGCTGGCGACCCGCCACCGGCTGGCCGAGGCCGATCTGGTCCGCGCGCGCGCCGATCTGGCCGACTGCGACGGCGCCCTGGCCGCTTTTGAAGATGTGAGACTCGCGCTCGCGCCCGACGGACGGACGCGCCGGCTGGGCGCGCCGGGCGCATGGGACGCCGCGGTCCGGGATCTGGCGCCTCCGGGCGAGGAGAACGGCGATCCGGCCTTCATCGTGCTGGATGCGGTGCGTGAAGCGGCGGGGCCGCGGCTGGACGCCCTGATCGAACAGGGCGAGGCGTTCGACACCGTGCTGGAGGGCGCGGGCGGGGCGTGGTCGGTCGAGGGCCGATCCTCGGCCGGCGCGGCTTGGTTGAAAGTCTCGCGACTGGGACTGGTCGGGACGGCGACCGAGAGCGGGCTGGGCCTGCTGGCCGATTCCTATCCGGCCCCGACCTGGATCACCGATGCGGCCGGACGGCTGGCCTGGGCCAACAAGGCTTGGCTGACCGAAATGAAAGCCGACAGCGTCGAGGCGGCGCGCGAAAAGGGCCTGACCTTCGACCGCGGCGCCGACGCCATTGTCGCGGAGGCGGGACGCACACATCAGCCGCAGGAGGGCTTTCGCTGGACCACGGGGGGCGGTCGCCGCCGAGCGTGGCGAATCGTGGCCGAGCCGGTGCAGGGCGGAGCCGGCGCCGTGCTGGCCTTCGCGCTGGACATGACCGAGGCGGAAGAGACGCGCGACACCCTGCGCCGCCACGTCGAGGCCCATGACGAGACGCTGAACCACCTGGCGGACGCCGTCGCCATCTTCGGCCCGTCCAAGCGGCTGGCCTTCCACAACACCGCCTTCCAGTCGCTGTTCAACATCGATCCGGCGTGGCTGGACGAACGGCCGACCCACGCCGAACTGCTGGACAAGCTGCGCCAGCGCCGGCTGCTGCCCGAAGTCATCGACTACGCCGGCTGGAAGGCCAATGAGCTGGACTTCTACGGCGCCTCGGAAGCCGCGCCGGACGACAGCTGGTCGCTGCCGGACGGACGGACGCTGCGGGTCGTGCGCCAGCCGCACCCGCTGGGCGGGGTGCTGCTGTTGTTCTCGGACATCACCGATGAGCTGAAGCTGCGCAGCCGGTTCAATGCGCAAATTCAGGTGCAGACGGCGACGCTGGACAAGCTGAACGACGCCGTCGCCGTGTTCGGATCCGACGGCCGCATCCGCCTGCACAACGAGGCCTTCGACAACTTCTGGGGCGTGACCGGGGACGCGCTGGACGCGGCGGGCGATTTCGACGCCGTCGCCGCCCTGTGCCAGTCGACCATGCCCGACCCGGCCCTGTGGCTGGGGTTGAAGGCGCGGGTCGCCGACCCCGATCCCGAAAGCCGGGTGCCGATCGCAGGCGAGGGCCGCACCGTAGACGGGCGGATCGCCTCGTGGCTGACGCGGCCGCTGCCGGACGGGGCGACGCTGGTGGCGTTTGCGGATGTCACGGCCCGGCGCGGGCTGGAGCAGGCGCTGGCCGCCAAGGCGCAGGCGCTGGAGGAATCCACGGCGCTGAAACGCGAGTTCGTGGGCAGCGTCAGCTACGAGCTGCGCACGCCGCTGACGACCATCGTCGGCTATTCGGAACTGCTGGAGATGCAGGCCGACCTGCCCGAGCGCAGCCGCCAGCACGCGGGCGCCATCCGCGTCGCCGCCAGCCAGCTGGCGGGATCGATCGACGACGTTCTGGACATGGCCCAGATCGACGCCGGCGAGATGGAGCTGACGCTGGGCGACGTGCGCGTCTGCGACCTGCTGGACGACGCGGCCGAGAAGTCGCGGGGCCGGATCGAGGGGCGGGGGGCGACCCTGACCGTGACCTGTCCGGCCGGCCTGCGTCCGATCCGCGCCGACGCCCAGCGGGTGGGTCAGGCGCTGGAACATCTGCTGGACAACGCCGCCCGCTCGGTGTCCGAGGGCGGGGCCGTGACCCTGACCGCCGAAGGCACCTCATCCGAGGTCCGCATCCGCGTTCAGGACAGCGGCCGGGGCATTCCCTATCACCTGCAGGCCCACGTCTTCGACCGCTTCGTGCGGCGCGAGCGGGGCGGACCGGGGGTCGGGCTGGCGCTGGTCAAGGCGCTGGTCGAGCTGCACGGCGGCTGGGCCGAGGTCGAGAGCGAGCCGGGCAAGGGCGCCGCCTTCATCCTGCACCTGCCGCTGGAAGCGGCGGGCGTCGCCGCGCCGCCTGAGTTGCGCCTAGGCTGACACAGGCAGGCCCGCCCGGCTTCGCCGCCTGCGATCAGTGTTCGACAAACCCGGGACGATCCTCCGGCGTCCGGGCGCTAGGAAAGAGCCTGTCAAAGGGTCGGCGCGCCCGCCCGCACCGCCGCGCCACAGGATTATCGACCATGCGCTTTTCGACGTGTCTGCCGCTCTGTCTGGCCGCCCTGTCCGCCGCAGCGTTCCTCGCCTGCCCGTCTGTCGCGCAGGAAGCGCCGGCCATGGACCTGCGGTCCCTAGGTCCCACGGCCTCGGTGCTGATGGGCCAGAACGGAAACGTGCTCATCATTCCGGGGCCCGATGGAGCGCTTCTGGTCGACGACCAGAGGGACGGCGATCTGCCCCGGATGCAGGCCGCGGTCCGCACCCTGACCGAGGGACCGGTGCGGTTCGTCATCAACACCCACTGGCATCTGGATCATTCCGGCGCGAACGCCGACTTCGGCCGGGCCGGCGCGGTTCTGATCGCCCACCGCAACGTCCGGACCCGCCTGGCCACGGAACAGTACATGGCCGCCTACCGGGTTCGCATTCCGGCCTCGCCGGAAATCGCATGGCCCTCAATCGTTTTCGATACGACCATGGAAATGCATTTCGGGGGCGAAACCCTGACGCTGCGCCATGCGCCCTCCGCCCATACGGATGGCGACATCCTGGTCAAGCTGGAGCGGGCCAACGTCATCCACATGGGCGACGTCTTCTTCAACGGCATGTTTCCCTTCATCGACCGGTCCTCGGGCGGCGGCATCGAAGGGTTGATCGGGGCGGTCGACATGGCCCTGGCGATGTCGGACGACGCGACCCGCATCGTCCCGGCGCATGGCGAGATCGCGACCCGGGCCGAGCTGCAGGCCTATCGCGACATGCTCCGCACCCTCGCCGACCAGGTGAAGGCGCGACGCGAGGCGGGAGAAACCTTCGCCCAGGTGAGGGCCGCCCGGCTGACGGCCCCATGGCCGCTGGAGGGCGAAGCGGACGGACTGGTGGCGGCGATCTATGGCAGCTACGCCCGTCCCTGACGGGCGTGCGCGGCTTGCGGGATGACGCGGGCCGGGTCCCTGTATAGATGAAGCCGATCTCTCAGGACTTCCCGCCATGGCCAAACGCCTCAAGACCGCCCTGATCTACGACTTCGACGGCACCCTCGCCCGGGGCAACATGCAGGAGGTCACCTTCATTCCGTCGATCGGAATGGGGATCGGCGACTTCTGGGGGGCGGCGGACAAGCTGACCCGCGACGCCGACGCCGACAACATCCTGATGTACATGCAGCTGATGCTGAAACAGGCGCGCGACAACAACGCGCCGATCACGCGCAAGCTGCTGGCCGAGCATGGCCAGGACGTGAAGCTGTTCGACGGCCTCAAATCCGACCTGACCGGCCGGGGCTGGTTCGACCGCATCAATGAGGTCGGGGAAAAATACGGGCTCGAGATCGAGCACTACATCATCTCCGCCGGCCTCGAGGAGATGATCGACGGCTGCCCGATCCGGGACGAGTTCCACCACGTGTTCGCGTCGAAATTCGTCTACGACGACCACGGCATCGCCATCTGGCCGGCGGTGGGCGTGAACTACACGACCAAGACGCAGTACCTGTTCCGCATCAACAAGGGCGTGCTGAACCACTGGGACCACGAACAGATCAACCGCTTCATGGCCGACGACGACCGCCCGGTGCCGTTCGAGCGGATGATCTTCCTTGGCGACGGGGACACCGACGTGCCGACGATGAAGATGATGCACACCAAGGGCGGCTATTCGATCGCCGTCTATGATCCGCGCAACTCGGAGCGCGACCAGAAGAAGATCTACGGCCTGATCTCCGAGGACCGGGTCAATTTCGTCGCCGCCGCCGACTATCGCGAGGGCTCGGCGCTGGATCTGATCGTGAAGGGTCTGATCGGCCGGATCGCGATCACCGCCGGGACGATGCCGGCCGGCGTCTGAACGCACGAACCGGTCACGCCGGATCACCCGTTGTCACGAACCCGGGAACGGCTTGAAGAGCCCCCGGTTATATTCCTGACGATCGTAAGGACCGGCGGTCCCTCGCCGGGCGATCGCCGGGAGGTTCACGCATGAAGCGCGTCATCACCGCCGCAGCGGCCGCCGCGGCTCTGGCCCTCGGGGCCTGTTCGAACGAGGACGCAGCGCCCAAGACGGACGCCGCCGCCGAGGCCGCGGCTGATACCGCCGCCACAGTCCCCGCGCCGACGCCGGCGCCGGAAACCGCGCCGCCGGTCAACGGTAGCGCCCCGGCTCCGGCGCCCGTGCCGCCCTCGGACGGAACGACCCCGCCCGGACAGACGCCGCCGACTCTTCCGACGGAGCCATCCACAACCTCGCCGGCCACCAGCCCGCCGCCGCAATAGGCCGCCCGGACGGCGATTTGCGCCACGCGCGCGGCTTCGTTCGATCGGGTTGCGTTACATCGGTTCACGAATGCGTGAGAATTTCGCTTGCGCTGATGCTCACGATCCCGTTATCTCCGGCATTGCGAGGATTCATGACCTCGTGTGACCCTTCTGAAGGAAGAAAACCATGCGCATCACCGCTCTGATCGCCGCTTCGGCCGCCGCTCTGGCCCTGGCTGCTTGCCAACCCGCCGCCGAAGAACGGACGCCGCTGCTGCTCCGGCCGCCGACGCCGCCATGGCCCCGGCTGCCCCGGCTGCTGAAGAAAAAGCCGCTCACTAAGAGCGACATCGACACGGGCCCTCGGGCCTTGTTGAACGAAAGGGTCGCCCTCACGGGCGGCCCTTTTTTCTTTGCCTCGCCTGTTCGATCGGCCGTCTGCGGGAACATCGATCGCCCGGCGGGATTTCCCTTGTGCACGAAGCTTGGCGGTCGGCATCCTGATAGTCGGGACCGAACCGCCCGCAGCCAAAGGATCAAACGATGAGAACCGCCGCCCTGATCGCCGCCGCAGCCGCCGCCTTCACCCTGTCCGCCTGCAACCGTCCCGCCGAGGATGCGACCGACGCCACGACCGAAGCCGCCGAGGCCTCGGGCGCCGCCGTCGACGCCGCCGCCACGACCGCGGACGGTTCGACCGGCGGAAGCGCATCCGCAGGGACCTCGGGCGGCTCCAGCTCGGGATCGGCTTCGGGCTCGGGATCGACGTCCGGCTCCGGCGGGCAGACCATGGCCCCCTCGTCCGGCTCGACTGTCTCCGGCGGGGCCACGGCTCCCAACGCCCAGGCCGAGGCCGCCGGCGTGAGCAACAACGAGACCGATACACAGCGTCGCCTGAACCCGCCGCAGAACAACCAGCAATAAGACCCGCGTCTTCGTTGAAGGGGCCGCCTCCGTCCGGGCTTCGGACCGGGAGCGGCCCTTTTTTCTTGCCCGGAGCCGCGACGCGTATAGGCCGGGGTCATGGCTGAAGACCGCTCGCCCCGCCTGATCTGGACCGAAGACGGCGCGCCGCGTTCGGGGCGGTTCGACGACGTCTATTTTTCGCGCGAGGACGGGCTGGCCGAAACGCGGGCTGTGTTTCTGACAGGCTGCGGTCTGCCGGGCGCATGGGCCGGCCGCCACCGGTTCACCGTGGCCGAGCTGGGGTTCGGCACCGGGCTGAACATCACCGCCCTGCTGGAGCTGTGGCGGCGCGAGGGGCCGGCGGACGGGCGGCTGCATGTGTTTTCGGTCGAGGGCTTTCCGCTGGGGCGCAACGAGGCGGCGCGCGCCCTGTCGGCCTGGCCTGAACTGGCGGAGGCGGCAGAGGCGCTGCTGGCGGTCTGGCCCGAGCCGACGCCGGGGTATCACCGGCTGGATCTGCCCGGGTTCAACGCCGTGCTCGATCTGGCTGTGGGCGAAGTGGAACGGGCGCTGGCCCAGTGGACCGGTCGGGCCGACGCCTGGTTTCTGGACGGGTTCGCGCCTTCAACCAATCCCGCCATGTGGTCCGATGCGGTGATGGACGGGATCGCGGCGCGGTCGGCGCCGGGCGCACGGGTCGCGACCTTCACCGTCGCGGGTTCGGTGCGGCGGGCGCTCGCCGAGCGCGGCTTCGAGGTCGCCAAACGTCCGGGGCACGGGCGCAAGCGCGAGCGGCTTGAGGCGTGGCTGCCCGGCATGGCGGACGAGCCGGCGATTCCGTCCGTGGCCATCGTCGGGGCGGGGATCGCGGGCGCCTCGCTGGCGCGGGCGTTCGCCGCGCTGGGGGTCCGGCCGACCGTGGTCGAGGCGGAAGGAGCGGGCGCCGGAGCCTCGGGGTTCCCGGCCGCGCTGGTCACGCCCCGGCTGGACGCGGGGGACGAGGGCATCGCGGGTCTGTTCGCCCAAGCGCTGGAGCGGGCGAACGCGCTGTACGCCGACGTGCCGGGGGCGATTGTCGCCAATGGCGTGCTGCAGCTGGAGCAGCAGCCGCGCGACGCCGGACGGTTCGGCAAGATCTCCGCACAGCCCGTCTGGCCTGACGGCGCGATGACGACCGTCGACGCCGACGACGCCTCCGGGCGACTGGGCGAGGCCGTGGGCGGCGGGCTTCTGATGGCCGGTGCACTCGCGCTGCGACCCGCGCCGGTGCTGGAGCAGTGGTTGCAGGGCGCCGACCGGGTCACCGCCGGAGTTGCGGGCGTCGAGCGCTGCGGCGATCGCTGGCGGCTGATCGACGGGGCGGGCGGCGCAATTCTGGAGGCGGACGTCGTCGTCATCGCCGCCGGCTGGGGCGCCGCAACGCTGTGGCCCGAAGCCCCGCTGTCGCCGGTGCGCGGGCAGGCCGATTGGGTGAGCGCGGTCGATACGCCGCCGGTCGCCTGGGGCGGTTATGCGATTCCGACAGGCGAAGGCCTGCTGTTCGGCGCCACACATGACCGGGGCGAGGGCTCGACCGAGGTTCGAGCCGTGGACAGCGCGCGCAATCTGGCCGTGCTGGTCGCAAATCTGCCAGGGCTGGCCGCAAGGGTCGAGGCCGCCGAACCGGGACAGGCGCGCGCCGCGGTCCGGGCCACGACGCCGGACCGTCTGCCGCTGGCTGGCGGCGTTCCAGGGCTTCCGGGCCTGTTCCTGCTGGGCGGACTGGGGTCGCGAGGATTTTGCGCCGCACCCCTGTTGGCCGAACATGTCGCCGCGCTCGCCCTCGGCCGCGCCTCGCCCTTGCCGCGCGACTTTGCGGCGCGGGTCGATCCGGCGCGGTTGACGAAGACGCCCGGCCTTGCGCAACCGATCGGCAAGGCGGACGATTGACCCGTCATCAGAAGCCAGTTCCGGAGTCCGCCATGCGCCCCCTCGCCGTCAGCGCCGTCGTTTCCGCCCTAGCCCTCGCGGCCTGCGCGCCGACGGATACGGGGGGGCAGACCGAGCCCGTCACGGGCCGGGCCTACAGCGGCCCCGCACAACCGCGCCAGTGTTTCAGCGTCCAGCAGGTCAGCAACTACACCCGCGGCAATTCCGACCAGGTCTTTCTGCGGGTCGGCCGGAGCGACGTCTATGAACTGAGCGCGACGGGCGGATGTCCGGATATCGACTTCGCCCAGCAGATGGCCCTGATCCCCGACGCCGGGATGGCCGGTTCACGGATCTGCACCAACGACTGGGCCCGGGTCGTCGTGCCGGGCTCCAGCTCACGGGTGACCACTTGCCGCGTGCGTGTCAGCCGTCAGCTGACGGAGGCGGAGGTCGCCGCCCTGCCCTCACGCCAGCGCCCCTAGGGTTTCTGGGCGTAGCCGAGCCGCTGGTTCAGCTTTTCGATCAGGTCGATGGCCGTGTCGGCGATGACCGAGCCGGGCGGATAGACGGCGGCGGCGCCCATGTCGATCAGGGTCTGGACGTCCGACGGCGGGATGACGCCGCCGACCACGATCATGATATCGGGGCGGCCCAGTTTCTCCAGCTCGGCCTTCAGTTCCGGAACGAGGGTCAGGTGGCCCGCCGCCAGCGAAGAGGCGCCGACGGCGTGGACATTGCGTTCGACGGCCTCCCGGGCCGCCTCCGACGGGGTCTGGAACAGGGAGCCAGCGGTCGCCTCGAGGCCCAAGTCGCCATAGGCGGTGGCGATGACCTTCTGGCCCCGGTCGTGGCCGTCCTGACCCAGTTTGGCGATCAGGATGCGCGGCGGGCCGCCGTCGTTCTCGACGAAGGCGGCGACCATGTCGCGGGCGCGGCTGATCTTCGGATCGGCGCCGGCTTCCTTCGCATAGACGCCGGACACGGTCTTCACGCTGGCCACGTGACGGCCGAAAGCGGCTTCCAGCGCGTCCGAGATTTCACCGACGGTGGCACAGGCGCGGGCGGCCTGCACCGCCAGATCCAGAAGGTTGGCCGTGCCGCGCGCGCCCTCGGTCAGGGCGTCCAGCGCCGCCTGCGTGTTCGCCTCGTCGCGTTCGGCGCGCAGGCGTTTCAGCTTGTCGATCTGGGCGGCCAGGACGGCGGCGTTGTCGACCTTCAGCATGGGGATGTCGTCGACGGTGTCGGACAGGTAGCGGTTCACGCCGACAACGGTTTGCTGGCCGGTGTCGATGCGGGCCTGTGTTCTGGCCGAGGCCTCCTCGATCCGCATCTTCGGCACCCCGGCCTCGATGGCCTTGGCCATGCCGCCCAGGGCCTCGACCTCGGCCATCAGGACGCGGGCCTTGTTCGCCAGTTCGTGGGTCAGGCGCTCGACATAGAAGCTGCCGCCCCACGGATCGATGACCTTGGTCAGGCCGGTTTCCATCTGCAGCAGCAGCTGGGTGTTGCGCGCGATCCGGGCTGAGAAGTCGGTCGGCAGGGCCAGCGCTTCATCGAGGGCGTTGGTGTGCAGGCTCTGGGTTTGACCGCCGGCGGCCGCCATGGCCTCGACCATGGTGCGCGGCACGTTGTTGAACACGTCCTGCGCCGCGAGGCTCCAGCCCGAGGTCTGGCAGTGGGCGCGCAGGGACAGGGATTTGGGATCCAGCCCGCCCTCGCGGCGCACGGCCTCGGCCCACAGCAGGCGGCCGGCGCGCATCTTGGCCACCTCCATGAAGTAGTTCATGCCGATGGCCCAGAAGAAGGACAGGCGCGGCGCGAACCGGTCGATCGGCATGCCCGCCGCCACGCCCGCGCGCAGATATTCGATGCCGTCGGCGAGGGTGTAGGCCAGCTCCAGATCCGCCGAGGCCCCCGCCTCCTGCATGTGATAGCCGCTGATGGAGATGGAGTTGAACTTCGGCGTTTCCTGCGCCGTCCAGGCGAAGATGTCGGCGATGATCCGCATCGAGGGCCCGGGCGGGTAGATGTAGGTGTTGCGGACCATGAACTCCTTGAGGATGTCGTTCTGGATTGTCCCGGTCAGGTCCTTGTGGGCGACGCCCTGTTCCTCGGCGGCGACGACGTAGAGGGCCAGGATCGGCAGGACGGCGCCGTTCATGGTCATGGACACGGACATCTGGTCCAGCGGGATGCCGTCGAACAGGGTCCGCATGTCGTAGATGCTGTCGATGGCCACGCCGGCCATGCCGACGTCGCCCTTCACGCGCGGGTGGTCGCTGTCGTAGCCGCGGTGGGTGGCCAGGTCGAAGGCGATCGACAGCCCCTTCTGACCGGCGGCGAGGTTGCGGCGATAGAAGGCGTTGGACGCCTCGGCGGTCGAGAAGCCGGCGTACTGGCGGATCGTCCAGGGGTTGCCCGCATACATGGTCGGATAGGGGCCGCGGACATAGGGGGCGATGCCCGGCAGGCCATGGATGAAGTCCAGTCCGTCGATGGCGCCGGGGCCATAGGCGGTCTCGACGGTCAGGCCCTCGGGGGTATTCCATGCGTCGCGAGCGGGCCTGGCGCCGGTGGTTCCGAGGTCGAGGGCGACCCTGGTGAAGTCGGGGGTGAAGTCGGGGGCGCTCATTGGCCGGCCTCCCATTCCTGCGTCTCGAAGGGCGCGGCGAAGCGGATGGGGATCAGGGGCTCGCAGGCGTCGCCGCCGGTGCGGGGTTCAGCTCCGGCCTCGGCCTCGAACGGCGCCGGGCGGGGATCGGGGTCGACAAATTTGGTCACGCCAACCAGTTGAGCGCGGCCCCCGGCGAGCGCCGCCTCGCGTTCGGCGCGGGCGGCGGCGACGCGATCCTGAATGTCGCCCGTGCGCAGGGCGATGATCAGGCCGCCCTCGCCCTCGATGCGCTGGAACTCGGCCCAGCCGGCCTCGGCCAGATCGCGGGTGCGGGCGTCAAGGAACCATGACCCTGCCGCCGGGTCGTCGACGCGTCCGAGATGGGCCTCTTCCATAAGCACAGCCTGGGTGTTGCGGGCCTGACGCCGGGCGAAGGCGTCGGAGCGGCCGTTGGCGCGGGACAGGCCGTCGAGAACCACCGCATCGGCGCCGCCGACCGCGCCGGCGAAACCGGCCGCCGTCAGCCGCAGCAGGTTGGGCCAGGGATCGCGGGCGGCCAGCATGCGGCGCGAGGAGCGGGCCTCGATGACCGCCGGGGTCTCGACGCCGAACGCCTTGCCGATGGAGCGCCAGATCAGGCGCAGGGCGCGAACCTTGGCGAGGCCGTCGAAATATTCCTGATCCACCGAGACGCCGAGGACGGTCCCTCTGAGCGTCGCTTCCGCCGTCATGCCGGCCGCGACCGCCGCGCGGATCAGGGCGACGGCGTTGGCGGCCGCGAAGCCCAGTTCCTGGGCGATGGAGCCGCCGGCCTCATGCGCGACCCGGCCGCTGGCGAGGAAGAAGCTGGCTTCGGGATAGGCCCCCGCATGGCGCGCCGCCGTATTGGCGGCCAGCGTCAGATGCTCCTCGATAGACCGTGGCGCGGCGCCCGTTTCGGCGAAGGCGGACAGCGGGTCCATGTGGAACATCAGCTTCGCGCGCGGCGAGCCCTTGGCCGCGACGGCCAGCGCATTGGCCGCGTCGGGGCCGTCGAGACCGGCGTCCAGACCGACGGCCGCCAGCTCCAGCGCCACGCCGTCCAGCGCGCGGGAAAGGGGCTCGGAGTCCGACAGGATCGCGCCCTTCAGCAGGATCGACGCCGCGCCGCCTTCCAGATCCGCGAGGGCCGCGGCGTTGATCTCCTCGGGGTCGTCGCCCTCGATCAGGGTGCGCACGTCCCACGCGCGGCCGTCCGCGTCCGAGAGCCGGGGGGCCGAGATGGCCGTAATCCCGCTCACGCCCGCGTACAGGGGGCGCACAGCCAGACCGTCGGCGTCCAGATGCACGAGGCTTTCCAGCGGCCGGTCCTTCAGCGCCTTTTCGGCCAGCACGCGCCAGTCTGCGGGAGAGGGGGTCGGAAACAGGTCGGACATCCGCTTCCAATGCATCGCGGGCGCGCGCCGGTCCAGACCTGCGGAACGCCGGTTCCGCCACTCAGGGTGTTGCGGTTCCGCTTGCGGCTTCCAACATGCAGGGCGTCATCCGCTCAGGAGCCCGTCATGGCCGACCTTTCTGCCTTCCCGATCACCACCCGCTGGCCTGCGCAGCATCCCGACCGGCTGCAGCTGTATTCGCTGAACACGCCTAACGGGGTGAAGGCCTCGATCATGCTGGAAGAGATCGGCCTGCCGTATGAGCCGCATCTGGTCGACATCACGAAGAACGAAACCTGGGGCCCTGAATATCTGTCGCTGAACCCGAACGGAAAGATCCCGGCCATCCTCGATCCCGACGGTCCGGGCGGGAAGCCGCTGGCCCTGTTCGAGTCGGGGGCCATCCTGATCTATCTGGCCGAGAAGACGGGCAAGCTTCTGTCGGCCGATCCGGCGACCCGATACCAGACCATCCAGTGGGTCATGTTCCAGATGGGCGGCATCGGTCCGATGTTCGGGCAGGTCGGCTTCTTCAACAAATTCGCGGGCAAGGCGATCGAGGACAAGCGCCCGCTGGACCGCTACGTCTCGGAATCGAAGCGTCTGCTGGGCGTGCTGGAAACGCGGCTTGAGGGCCGCGACTGGATCATGGACGACTATTCGATCGCCGACGTCGCGACGCTGGGCTGGGTGCGCAATCTGATCGGCTTCTACGAGGCCCGCGATCTCGTCGGGTTCGACGAACTGAAGAACGTCCCGGCATGGCTCGAGCGTGGTCTGGCCCGGCCAGCGGTGCAGCGCGGTCTGATGATCCCGGCCAAGCCCTAGCGTTTGCGGAAACGCTTCGCCTCGGCGGCCATGCCGGCGCCCCAGGGCTCGGGCGTCGTGTCCTCGGGCTGGAAGGGCAGTTCGCCGGCGACGCCGCGCATGGCGAGGGCCAGCGGCAGGGCGAAATGGCCCAGCATGCGCAGGGGCTTGCGCCGGTCGTCGGTGACGTCCCAGCCCTCGGCGGCGAAGGCGTCGGTCAGGTCGAAGCCGTCAAGACGCTCGATGCCGTCCCAGTCGGCGGGCAGGGCCACGGCTTCGGCCGCATCGACGGTCAGGCCGAAGGCGGCTTGAGCAGTGGCGTCGATGTCGGGGAATTCAGCGCGCGCATCCGGATCGGCGTGCCGCGGCTTCATCAGCGCCTTCATCTCAAGGTCGGAGACGCCCGGCAGGTCGAGAAGGCGGCGAAGCTTGGGGTTCTGGGTCATGCCGGGATTGAGCCCTCGGCCGTCGCGATGTCAACGCGGGTCGAACGACCGGCTTTCCGACAACGGGGCGACGAACAGGCGGTCGCAGCGCTCGTTGTCGTCGTTCAGCGGAATGGCCTCGAACTCCTCGCCCGAGGCGTCCAGCACCTCGGCGGCGATGGCGTCGAACGCGGTTTCATGTCCGGGTCGTCGGAACAGCACGGCCCCATCCTTGGCGTCGACGACGCCGTAAGCCGGAGAACCTTCGAGAAGGGTGTCGAGATTGAGGGCCATGCGGAAGCAATCCCCGAACCGCACAAAGGTTTCCGCCCCTCGAAATCACCAACGGCGGCGGCCCGATCAGTTCGCGTCGCGCTTGATGACGTATTCCTTCAGGGCGTCTTGCGTGTCTGCGGAAATTTCGCCATCGCGAACAATGTCGTAGACGGCCGTCTGCACGGCTTCGACCGGGTCCCGGTCGTTGGCGATGTTCTTTCCCTCAAGCAACCGGTAGACGGCGCCCATCCCCGGATGGTTGACCACGGGACCCAGGGCAAAGCTCGCCGTGGAGTCAGACGGATCCTTGGCCGGGTTGATGCAGTACATGTGCAGGGGAACTTGGACGACGTCGTCTTCCTCGTCCTTGTCGCGAAGTCTGCCCGGGCCGCCGATTTCAGTCGGCGGGACGGTGACGACGGCGCGTTCGACCAGCAGGCCGTTCTGGAAGGTCTCCGAGGCCGAAACGATCGTCAGGCCTGGCGGGAAGATCACCGTCACCGGTCCGCCCGTCATATTCCGCAACGGCAGGCACGCCCTGACCCAAAGACCACTCCCCGCTGCCTCGGTCTGGGCTCCGGGACAGTTGCCGTCGTCGTCCGCGCCCTGCAGGGGTCCGGCGACCTCGATCCCGGCCGGAAGCTGGAAGGGCGCGCCCGAGGGCGGGCGCTCGTCGGCGCCGAATCCGGGTACCACGGCCTGGGCGAACGCGTCGCCGGAATAGGCCGCCGCAAAGGCGAGGATGAACAGGACAAGCAGCGGCCGCATGGACGAACCTCGAAAATTACAAGGAGGACCATCTGGGCGCGTCTCGCGACCCGCGCGACATCCATGCGACCAAAGAGCGACCGGACGGACAGGAGCCGCCGGACTTCAGACTGCCGGATTGTCAGGTAGAGAATGGTGGACGCGACAGGGATTGAACCTGTGACCCCTTCGATGTCAACGAAGTGCTTACCTACCTAACTGACTGAATATATGTGGAAATGGGTCGTTTGATTGTAATATTTTCGCGCTCAGTTTGATCTGTATCGGCTTGGTGAGCGACAGTACGCGGACAGCGGAAGGATCACCGGGGCGGCCAACAAAGCCAGACTTCTGCGAATGCGGCAGAACGCTTGGCCGGAGCTAACCGTCAGCGAACCTGTGGACATAGGCTGACCTCCACTCGATCGGTTCACGGAAAGCGCTAGTTCAAGGAAGCAGCGATCGAACCATTCCGGCGAACAAGCCATCCTCAGTAAGGCCGGTTACGCTTCCCGTCCGCGGCCAGAAAATGAACGCTGTGTTCTCGCCCAACCAATGGTCGACGGCTCCTGTCACGACAGCATCGGGATGCGAACTCCGACCTGCGTCAGGTTCGTGGCCCAACAGCAGCATGACGCCGAGCCGGAGGTCTGATCCCATGATCGATCCGCGAAGGTGTCGCTCGACTTCATCGGCGAGACTGTCGACCTGAGCATGTCCCAGCAGCGGAGTCCCTGCGGGCAAGCTGATTTGCTCGCTGTCAAATGGGCTGTGAATTCGCAGTTCGTTGCTCAGGACGACGGCGAATGCGCCTGCACCGGGTGGCACAGCGCTGATGTCGTCCTGGAGGCAGCTGCTGTGATACATAAAGACCGGTCTGGTTTGGCTTTCGGCCATAGTCACGCCTCCGAGCCGTACTGACGAAACCGCTGCTCCAGAAAGCAAGCTATGACCTGCCAAGGGCGGTCGGCTCCCAGCTCGCGCGCTGCCCGCTGTCGAACCTGAATGAGCAGGGCTTCGCGTTCCATGTAGGCGCTCACCGCCTCGTAGTCTGATCTACGGTGGATAGGAGCTCTCCGGCAGAGCGACTGCATGTCGGACAAGGCGCGGTTGCCCTTCAGTTTGTTGGCGCGGTCACTGATGACTCGGACATTCCCGGTTACATAACCTCGGTTTGGATCGATACGGTCCAGCGAGGGCGAGCCCGGCGAGCGGCTCTGGCCAACGCGCAAGGGGATACCGAGCACCGGGCATCGCGTCGGGAGGGAGATATCCTGAGCACTCAGCGAAAAGGGGAGCCCTTGCCGTCGCGCCCGCTTGCGCGCTCGTTCCAAGATTGCTTGGTGAGGTCTGGTCTGGCGGGCCCTCCGTAGATAACCCCGCATGTACGCTGCGTTGCATTGGGAGCAGGCGTCGCGCTTGGTCGGCGCGCCGTGATCCGGACAAACCGGGGGCCGGGGCTTAGGATGCATGGGATTACCTCGCTTGTGAGGTAGTGTTAGATTATAAATCTGGTGCTAAATGTCAATAGTTGTGCCGGGAGACGGGCGTCGAGGTGTGCGTGATGTCGTTACCGGCGCACAACTGCGGGCGGCTAGAGGGCTCCTGAACATGTCCGTCTTGGACCTTTCAGAGCGAACCGGACTGTCGATCAACACGATCCGAAAAGCCGAAAAGACCAATGGCCAAGCTGAAGTCACCGCTGCCAGTGCTCGGCTTCTCGTCACCACCTTGGAATCCGCGGGCGTACTCTTCATTCCCGCCGATCAATATGGGGCGGGTGTCAGGCTGGAGCGGCCAGATCAGGAGCCGCTACAGCGACGGCGAACTCGGCCTTCAGCATAAGTCACGGCCCATTGTGCGTTGCCGCCAGCGCTGTGGAAGGGGCAGGTTGTCAGTATGTAGCTCTGATACGCTTAGGGCGGTTACGAGCAGTCACCTTGAACGGACCCTGCGAGGTCTAGCACGCATGCCCTGTTCGAATTCCTGCACAGACGACCGATCATGACTCATTGCGGACGTTCAGGAGGTCCGCTTCCGGCCCAGAGCCTCAGGCGATCGCGAAGGCAATGGAGGTGGCCCGCTTCTGATTCTCTGGCGACCTTCGGGATGCCGCTCTTGTGCGGCACGGGAACAAGCTTGCTGCTTGGCCCGTGACGACCGGGCACCTCGCACGACGCTCGCATGGCGCGTTCGGTTCAGGTGCGCGGCGCGTGGTCTACTGGCGGACGAGCTCAACCCTGCGGTTGCGAGCCCGTCCTGCGTCATCGGCGTTGCTTGCTTGAGGCCGCCCGTCTCCGAAGCCCGCCGCGGTCAGCCGCGAGGCGTCGACGCCATTTTCGACCAGCCAGGCCTTGACCGCTTCGGCGCGCTGGAGCGAGAGGGATTGATTGGTCGCTGGCGCGCCCACGTTGTCGGTGTGGCCTTCGACGCCCAGCTTAAGCTCGGGACGGGCAATCAATAGGTTCCTGGCCTCGGTGAGGGCGGCGAACGATTCAGGGCGCAGGGTGGCTCGACCGGTCTCGAACTGCACGCCGTCCAACGTCACGCGGCCGGTCGCTTCCAGACCGGCGTAGAGGGCGTCGGCATTCACTGCGTAGACCTGCTCCATGCCCTCGACATCGATGATCAGGACGTCGGACCGGGTGATCTCGCCGTTAACGTCGGCGGCCACGTTCACGTGGATGGCGGGCTGGCCGTTGCTGTCCAGCCGATAGGCGCCGAAATAGTCGTGTCGGCCGCCATCGCGCTCGATGTCGGGACCGCTCAGGACTTCGATGAAGCCGGCGTCCTTCAATGCGCGGCCGAAGTTGCGAACGACCTGGATCGGCGAGGTGCCGTCGGCGTGGACATAGACGTAGTGGCTGATCGCGCCCTCCGCGTTTTCCAGGGTGCCTTCAAGCCCCCTCAGTCCCGTCACGATCTTGGCGACGTCGAATTCCTTCCGTTCGAAGACCTCGACCTCGGCGCCCGGGTAGGCCTTGACGACCGGATGCTCTTGAGCCTGGTCCTGCTGCGCCGCCCAGGCGGGCGCGCCGGCGGCGGAGGCGCAAACGACGGTCAATGCGGCGACGATCAATCCGACGCGGCGGACGCGCGCCGGAACCCTGACGTCTTCGGCCTGCGCCAGGACCGGGCGAGCTTGCGATGTTTTGAACATAGGCGATATCCGTTACGACGATTGGTTTGGCGTCGGCCACTACACCGTGGCCGCCTCATGCTCCTCCACCGAACGGAGGAGGCGGGCGTATTTGCTGGCCCAGCGACAGGATCCGCGACCGCCGATATGGGCGAAGGGGCGCAGTCCTGCTGAACGCCACCCGGTGACCGGCAACCAGGACTACGAGATTCCGCGTGGGCTCACCCAGGGCCGGAGATCTGGTGGCGACCAGCGCAGGCCCTCTGCTTTACCGGCTCGGGCGTTTCGGGGGCGACTCGCGAGACCTGTCCGGCGAGGCGGCGGTTTGCCGGTCGAGCAGCGTCAGCTCCAGGTCATCGCCGTCCAGCGGCAGCACATCGACCTCATCGTCCTGAGAGGTCTCCCGGGCTCGCTCCTCGAGCGGGAGAACGTCGACATCATCCGGCGCCCCGGTGGGGCGTTCCTCGAGCGGAAGGACCTGGAGGTCGTCGTCTCGGGCCGACTGGCTTCGCTCCGCGAGCGGCAGGACCTCGAGATCCTCATCCGTCTCTCGCTCGTCGAGCGGAAGAACGTCGACATCGTCTGGGGCCCCGGTGTTGCGTTCCTCAAGCGGAAGAACCTGGAGGTCGTCGTCCCCTGCCTGCGGACTTCGCTCCTCGAGCGGGAGGACGTCGAGGTCATCTTGCGTCTCGCGCTCTTCGAGCGGAAGCACTTCGACGTCATCCGCGGATCGTTGCCCCGGTACGGGCGCCACTGCGCTGCGGTCGACGTAATTGCCGGGATCCCGCGACAGCGTCAGGCTGAGAGGATGATTGCCGTCAAGCACGTCCACCCCTGTGGCCCGAGCCGACACACGGTCGATGGAGAGCTTGAAGCTGCTGGCGCCGACGCCGGACGAATCGCTGCCCGGCGCGAGGTAAAGGTTGCCGTCGGCATCCACCTCGATGTCGCCATTGGCGCTGGTCGTTGGCTCCTCGCTTCGGCTCGGGTCGCTACGGTAACGCCAGTAAAAATCCAGCCTCCAGGACAAGGGGCGTCCAAGGGGATCGTCAGCGATATCGAGTTCGATCTTGTCGATGATGATCGGATCGCCGCCCGGTATCACTATGGGCATGCCGTCCGCCCAATATTCACAGCCCAGGCTGACGGTGTTCCGGTCCGGCGCCGAACAAACCGGCGGATCGCGGCGAACCGGCGTCCGCGCCGGCGCATCGATGGTCTCGACCATGCGGGAGAGGGCGGAGATCGTATTTCTGAGCTCGCGATCCAGGGCGGCGATGCGCGACCGTATGGCTTTTTGCGCCTCAACGTCGGTTTCCTCGCGGGCCTGCTCGCGCAGCTGCTCCAACTCGGAGTCGATATCGATCAGCTTGGCTTCAACGGCGTCGCGTGGATCGTTGACGGTCACCTCTCCGGTGGAATCCACGACGATCGTCGTGAATTGCTGAAGCACGCGGCTGCTCTGGACCGCAGACCACGACTGCGCGGCCCGAGCCTCGTTAAAGGCCCGTCCGGCAGCCGAGTTTGACGACCCGTCAAGGTGAGCAGCCTGGGCGCTGTCGCGCGCCATCCGGGCCTCGTGGGCCGCGATCCATTCGTTGATGGGACCAGACCCGGCCGTCCGCTTGCTCTCGTTGGCGAGCCAGTCCTGAAGCGGACCGTTCACCGCGTTCGCCTTGGGGTCGGAAGCCGATCCCGTCTCCAGCGCGACCGCCTCATTCGACATGCGAACGAGTTCGCGATCACGCGCGACCTGGCGATCCAGACTTTCGATGGAGCGTCGGAAATACTCGTTCATCTCCGGGTCGAACGAGCCCGTATCCAGCAAGTCCTGGGCGAACTGCCGCGAGGACAGGTGGCGGTCGAGGCTCGCCGCCGCCATGTCGCCGATGCCGATCCAGCTTTCGAGTTCACCGGTCTGCGCCGCGGCGTGCGGAGCCGCGAAGACGCCAGCGACGCCGATTGCAAGTGCTGCGAGAGCGGACCTCATTCCACCATTCCATTGATGTCTGCCGGAAACGGGCAGCGAAGGCGGTCTACCCGTCAGCGGTAGTCCCGGCCTCATTCGTTCGGGGGAGGCGCGACGCCATCGCCGGATCTAATCATCGATCGATCGCTCGCATCCGGGCGGCCGGGTTCGGATGCACATCGCTATCGCGATGGCCCTCTCAAGGATGGAAGAAAATGCTCGTCACCGCCGTTGTGGCCATGTCCCTCTTGTCAGGAGCCCCGTCGAACGCTTCGGCCGCCGAGCTGGGCGCTGACCCCGGGGGGCGACGGGCAACCCTTCGGCTCGAAGCCTCTCGCGCCGGCGGGCGCTCGCTGATCCTTCAGATGAATGTCATCTCTCAACCGACGACCCTGCTGAACCTTCTCGATCCGACGCCGACCGATGCCCAACGGGACGCCCAGCAGCATCAGGCCCGGGTCTTCGAAACCCATGCTGTCGACATGGAGCAATACGGCCGTTTGGCCGAGGCGTTCGGCGACGCTTGCGTCGCCGATGAGAACAGCAGCGCGTGTGCGACCGCGAAAGCCCGGTTCGACGCCTTCAACGCCAATGCGGAACGACTGCGCGAACAGGGAGAAGCTGCGCTCGCGGCAGGACCTCAGGGCGATGTGGATGACCATCGGTTCCAGATGTGGGGGGGCGATGCGGATCGCGGTTGCGGAATAGCCACGATCGTCGAGCCGAGCGGATCAACGTCTCTGACCCATCAGGCCGGGCAGGGCGCGGAAGCGGCCGGCTTCGACATCTGCTGGAGCGAACTGGTTCTGGATCGGAAGACGGGCGAAGCGTTCCTCAAGATCGATCCGATGTCTCATCTGCTCCCCGGCGGCAGGCTGGCGCCCTTCAATCTGGAAGCGCTTGAGCGAAGCGGGCCGGATTTCAAAGTCGACCCGGGCGGCAATTTCAGTCGGCCGCACGCGATCCTGCGACGCCTCCAGCCGACCGGCGGCGCGGACGCCTTCACGGCGGAAGGCCGGCTTCCGGCGCGCGACGGTTCTCCCATCATCGTCCGTCTGGAGTTTCGCCTGGCCCCCGCCTGACGAACTCTGTCGACCTCCCTCGTTTGGAGGAGGCAAGGCTCGCCTGGACCTCGTAGCTCCTCGCCAGGACATTATTCGGCGGCGTTTGATCGCCGGCCTTCTGGAGAAATGCATCATGCGCATGATCGCGACACTGTTGGGCGTGGCCTTGGTGGTCGGAGCCTGTTCGCAGGGGGCCGATGAGGACGGCGGGCCAGCGGCGTCCGGCGCGGCCTCTTCGTCCGCGGGTTTGTCCCCCGATGGTCCCTTGTTCAAAACATCGGGCCTCTGGGAGACGACGACCAGCGTCAGCGGAGGCGAGGCTGAGCCGGTCACGAGCCGCGCCTGTTTGAACGCCGAGCTTCAGAACCGTTGGAGCCCGATCCCCGAGCCGAGCGAGGCGGTCGAATGCTCGGCGCCTCAGAAGCGAAACATTCCCGGCGGCTATGCCTATGAGATCGCCTGTAAGGCCGAGGGCATGGAAACCGGCGTCTCGGCGGAGATCACCGGCGACGCGCGCAACGTCGAAATCAAGATGACGAACCGCTTCACGGTCGACGGGGGACCGCCCATGACCCCTGGCACGATCACGATGAAGAGCCGCCATCTCGGGCCATGTCCGGCCGACATGAAGCCTGGCGACACGGTCGAGTCGGACGGCCAGCGCGGACGCGTCGACGAATAGTACCGACACGCCGCGCCAGCCTCGCGGCGGCCGTCCGTCGGCATCCGTCGAGGCGCCGCTTTTTCATTCACTGAGTAAAATTCCTGGAGAACTTCAATGATCGCCTTGTTGTTTCTTGGCGCCGCGCTCCTGAGCGAGCCGCAATCCGCGGCTCCCGCCGCCCCTGCGGCCGGTGCGGATCCTGCAGCCCAATGCGCCCGTCTGTCCCAAGAGGCGGCAGGACTCAGGGGGCAGCGCAATGCGGGAGCGGGGCGCAGGCTCGGAGGTTTTCTTGCCGGCGTGGCCAACAGGGCCCTGGCCTATGCTCCACCTGTTGACCTTGGCGACAGCGTGCTCGGTCGGGTCGCCGCGAGAGAGATCGAAGGCGAGGCGCACGAACGGGCCTCTTCCGGGCTCTCCTCGGTGGAGAGCGATGCCCGTGCGGCGACCCCGGCCGCGCCAGGGGACCGTCTGCGCGAGATCGAGTCCGAGACGCGCCGCTTGAACTGTCAGGCGAACGGCTGATCCCACGCCTGCCCATCGGCGCGGGCGATGCGACGCTTTCGTCGCCGGCGCCTCAACCCCCGAACTCAAGGAAGATTCGATGAAGACCCTTTTCCTGCGCGTCCTGTTCGGGACGGCGCTTGCCCTCGCGGCTACGCCCGCCATCGTGGCGTCGAGCGCAAGCGCGCAATCGATTCAGTCGCCGCTTGTCGCATTCATCCCGCCGCCTCCCAGCGGGTTCGAGAATACGATGCCGCCTGCCGTGGTGGAGGACCTCAACGGAATGGAGCCGTCCGCGCACCATTCGTACGGCCGGAGCGAACCGGGCGCAAAAGGCGTGCTGGGCATCACCATTACCCATCCCAGCCCTGCGGACCTCCAGTCCTGGCTGGAAGAGGACCGGCCCTTGGGACCGCATCCCATGGCTCCATGGATGGTGACGTCACGGGTCAAGATCAACGATCTGGACGCCTATCTCTCATACAATGAACAAGGTCCCGGCGGCGTCCTCCAAATGAAGGTCGGCCGCGTCCTGGTGGGCATTCAGGGCTCTGAGGTGACCCCTGAACTCATCATCGCGTTCGCCCGAAGCATGGATACTGCGGCGCTGCAAAAATATTGACGGCTCGGCCGGGAGGGTGCGGCCCACAGGCGTGCGCACCCTCGAACGGCCTCCGGAGCAGCGCCTTGGACTTCGGCGTCATCGTGCGCGGCTGGTCTGGCGACGGAAGCCTGGCTCGGGCCGACCAGGCCGCTGCCTGATCCGGCATGTTGTGATGCTCGGCGCTGCCCGGGATCGGTGTCGTCGAGGAGCGCGCAAGTCGGCTTCGACCGGCCGACCGGGCACAGGTCGCCGAGCGCGAGGGCCGCTTTTGCGAAGCGAACGCCGCCCCCGCGAACGCGCGAGCGTCGAGGAGCCTCGCTGTCCGCGGTGACGGACGGCCCCGTCCGTTTCGCCGTCAGCTCTCCAGAGGTTTAAGCCGCCGTTTGTTGATGTGGACCTCCGGAAGGTCCTGACGGTCAGGGTGCTGCCCCCTGAAGTAGTAGCGTTGCCACGCCTGCTTGACGGCCGATGGGTCGCCGGCGGCGATGCTGTCGTTGAAGCGCGTTCGGGCCGTCGTCCAGTTCGCGTACTGCTCCGCCAGGCGGGGATCAGCGTCGAAGGAACGCCGGACGGGTCTGAAAGCCTCAAGACGCCGGTGCGCCACCGGCGTGATGAAGCAGAAGGGCTCGTCCTTCTCGAAACGTACGCGACCGGGCGCCGTGAACTGCCAGTTCATCGTGAAGGGGTAGGGCAGCCAGTCGGTTTCGACGATCCCCTCCATGGCGGCCAGGCCATGCTTGAAGCTGTTGGGGATGCCCGACGCCCTGAGGGCCCATTCCGGCGACGTCCGAAAAAGCCAGCCGGCGTGGAAGGTCAGCGCGCCCCGACTGAAGTGCGACTTCACGAAGTGGTCCACGAAGGTCGCCCCGGCGTCGGCGGTGACCTTGATTGCATCCGCGCCGGGGTCGCCGTTCCAGGTCGCCTCGAAGCCGAAAGGGCAGAGGATCTCCCAACCCGAAGCGTTCGCGATCGTGAGGGGGAGGCAGCGATAGGGGTGACGGCCCGAGAACGCGTCCATCCACTCGCGATCCGGTCGGCCGGGCACGATCCGGGGGGGCGCGGGCATCGTCGGGAAGCATTCCAGAAAGAGGTCGGAACAGTCGACCATGGGAGGGCGGCCTCATGCAAAAATGGGAAAGCGCAGGACCTGGCTTGGTCCTCATAGGCGAACTCTTGCGCAGCAGCGCTCAGGCGGCCTGATCGACGCGAAGCGCTGGTCCGCCGCCGCGCAGCGCGAGCCGCACCAGACCCGCTTGTCGCTGTTCGCCGGTCTTGGCGAAGACGCTGCGAAGATGCGTCTTGGCCGTGGTCAGTTGAACGCCGACCCTCGCGGCATAGTCCCCGACCCGCTCGCCCGCGGCCACGGCCTCGAGGAGGCGCGCTTCCGCTGTCGTGAGCCCATAGGTCAGGCGCAGCCCGTCCACGTCCAGATCGGGTGCCGGCACCGCGAATGTCAGCATCGCCAGGGGCTCCGAGCCCAGATGCATCAGGCCTGCAGGCCGAAGCGGCATGGCCGTGACCTTGACGGCATGGCCTCGTCGGTCGGTCAGGTTGAAGGTGGTGGCCACGGCTCCAATGGAGCGGGTCGCTTTCGAGAGCGCCACTTGAAGGGCGCGGTCCTCCCGCCCTTCGGCGGCGGCCCACCGACCGCAGCGCGACGACAGAAGTCCGGCGGCGAGTTGAGCCTCGCCGAAACGGTTGACGAAACGGGCGACACCGTCGTGAGACAGCACGATCACCCCGATGCTCGCTTCGTCCATCGCCGCCAATGACGCATCCCTTGCGGCCTCTGCGGCGATCAAGCGTTTCGCCAGCCGGATGGCCCGGCTCAGATGCGGTTGAACGAACGCGATAGCCCGGGTGCAATCAGCTTCGAAGTCGTCCGTCTTGTCCGGCCGGTGAACGCCCATGACCACGGTGCTGTCGTCGTCGCGGCAGACGACGGTGTAATAGCCTCGGTGGAGACCGCGAGGGGCGAGGTAATCGCGATAGAAGCCAAGCCGCTGGCGGCCTTCGTCTGAAACCAGACGGCTATCGACGATGGAGCCGCCCTCCGGAGCCCCGCGAAGATGGCGCATCGCCAGGTCCGTGCTCCAGTGTCGCTCGAGATACTCCGCTATGTCGGGCCCCTGCGCTTCGGAGCAGGGCATGAAGAAGCCTGTGGGGCGTTGATCTTGGGCGAGGAAGGCGACGCGCCCGCGCGCGAGCCGCTCCAGCCGGCCAGCAACGTCGCGCCAGCGCTCCGGCGCGACGGCAGTATCGTAGATCAGATCGACGATGGCGTTCAGCTCGTCTTCGTCGCGTGTCATCGCAACCCTGCCCATGTCTTTCCGGCGCTCGCGAATCCGGAGCGCCAGGGGGGTCCGGCGCTGTTCCGGACTTGTAATCCTACCTGGTCCTTTGACACGCTCAATATCCGACGACCTCCTCCGAACGGATGATGTTCGCCTCACCTTGTTGCGACCGGCGCCGTTCATTGGCGGGCGCCCGGATCGCTCAACATCATGTCCGAAAGGACGCGCCGGATCAGATCGGCCTGACGTTGCTCGCCTGTTTTCATGAACACGCCTCTCAGATGCGTTTTCACCGTGCTGAGTTGGAGGCCGGAGGCCACGGCGTATTCGGCGAGTCGCTGGCCGTTGATGAGCGCGCACAGGAGTGCGGCCTCGCTCGGGGTCAGTCCGTACTCCCGCTGCAGAGCGTCGCGCGTGACGCTGCGGGCCGGGGATAGAAGAACAAGGGCGCGCTCATCGATTCCGCTCGGCCCCTCGGCGCGGGAAACAGGTGAGACGACAAGGTTGTACCGGGCGCCGCTTCCCTGAATGGAGAAGGTCGAGGGCTTCGGGCGCGCCGTCCGCGTAGCGGCGGCGATCGCCTGTTGAAGAAGGGCGGTGCTCTTGGGGTCCGCCGCATCCAGCGCGCCCGCCAGCGAAGACAAGGCCCCGGCGTCGAATGCGCGCTCGGCGAAGTTGCTCGCGAGTTCGATGCGCCGTTCGCTGTCGACGATCAAAAACCCGAGGTGCGCCATGTCGAGCGCAAGGCCGGCGGCGCGGCCCGCGGCGGCGGCGCGAGCGATCAGGGCGCGCAGATGAACGGCGCGGGCCATATGCGGAGCCAGTTGGTCCAGCATGTCCCGCTGACGGGGAAGAAGTTCGCCGCTCGTCGCGCGCCGATGCAACGAGAGCACCGTCCGGGCCTTGCCCCCGAGGGTTGTCTGGAGGGCGAGGGCATGGGTGAAGCCTGATCGCGAAAGAGCCCCTTGGGACGCCCTCGCCGGCCCCTGGGGCGCGAATCCCGTTTCCGTTACCCAGCGCGCCGGGGGCGAAGTGTATTCGGAGCCGAGGGCGACCTGGTCATCCTCGCCGGCGAGCCCTCCGAAGATATCATTCAGGCTTGTGGAGCCAAGCGCTGGCTCATGCAGTCGAATGCGGCCGCCCATCCTGTCCGCCAGGCGAGACGTCCACTCGGACCAAAGCCTAGAATCGGTGATCGAGCGATAGATCTGGTCGATGAGGCCGAGCGTTTCGGCGTCGTGGCGCATGTCCGACGCAACGTCGGTCATGCGCCGCTGGTCCTGGATTGCAGCGTCACGGTTCGAGGCTCGGACGTGCCAGTTGGCACCGGGGCGGCGAGGGATAAGGCGGCCCCGGCGCAAGCGCCTCATGCGAACGGAGGAGCGCTGCCGAGCGCGCCGGAGGGCCGCGTCAGGATTCGATGCGCCCCGGTGAGAGCCGCTCTCCTTCAGGATGAGTCTGCGCCTTTCTCCTCCGATCGGGGGAGGCCGGACGGTTCGGCTCGAACTACTCCTCCCTGAATTCCAGCGAGGTCCAACTCGCTCCGACCCTGAATTTTCACCTGGGACGCCGCGCGACGGCGATCGTTCATGCACGCCAAAACCGCTCTGCTCGCTGCGACAACGCTTGCGACCACCTTGTTCGTCTACGACATCCGGCCCGCCGCGGCCGATTGCACCACCGATACGTCGTCCGGCCAGAAGGTCGTCCGTTGTTCCGGGACCACCGGCCCGACGAACGCAGGCGCGAACGTCGATGTTCTGACGAATGACGGAACGATTTCGTCCGCCTCTTCGGTCGCGCTGACGCTGGGCCTGAACACGGGCAACGTCACGAACTCCGGCGCTATTCGGGCCACAGGCTTCGGCCAGGGGACCCACGGCGTCCGGATCGAGGGCATGAGGCAGGGCGCAGCGTTCGAGAACAGCGGCTCGATCTCCGCGGCCGGCGACGGCGCGAGTGCCCTGTCCATCGCCGGCGCCTCGGTGGTCCGCAACACAGGTGACATGACGTCGACGGGCGCATTGGCCGCGGCCGTCTCGCTGGGAGCGGGCTCGAGCCTCTACTCCGACGGCGCGAACGCGCGGATCAGCGGCGCGGGCGGGGCCGTTCGCATGACCACGGACGGCTACTTGGCCAACTCGGGCCGGCTGGAATCGACGGGTGGCAGCAGCATCGCCGTTCTCATGGACGAACGGGCGGTTGTCGAAAACGACGGCCTTATAACGTCTGGCTACGTGGCCGTTCGACTGGGCTCGAACAGCCGGCTGGTCAACACGGGTCAGATCCGGGGGTTCGGCGCAGCCGGCGCGGTGAATCTGAGGTCCGGATCAATCCTTAACGACGGCGTCATCGATATTGGTCTGGGCGGAGCGGCCGACCCGACGATCGTCCTGCTGACGCCGGAGACTACATCCTCGGCGCGGCTGGTGAACAACGGGACGATCGGCAACGCGTTGCGCGGCGCCGATGCGCGCGCGATCTATGCAGGGGTTGGCGACACCGGGGAGATTGTGATCGAGAACACCGGTCGCATCTGGGGCGACATCGACCTGTCATCCGAGGGAGGGCGGCGGTTCGTGGCGAACGGGGCGTCGTTCGACACCGGCGATCTCACGGGCGGCATAGAGGCCATCGAGGGCGACATTCTGCTGAGCACGGGCGACGATCAGCTGCTCAACGGCGGTTCGATCGTGGGCAACGTCGACACGGGGGCGGGCTGGGACCTGGTGACCAACCTGTCGTCGGGGACAATCGTCGGAGATCTGGACCTCGGTCAGGGCGAGGACACGCTGGCCAACCGCGGAACTGTCGAGGGTCGCGTGAACCTCGGCGGCGATAACGACAGTCTCGAAAACGAGACCACGGGCGTCATCCGGGGGGACATCTTCTTCGGTGGCGGCGACGACACCTTGTACAACAGCGGTTTGATCGACGCTGCGATTTCCTTCGCAGACGGATCCGACCGTCTCGTCCTCGCCGGCCGACTGCTTCGGGCCGCCGATCTTGGCGATGGCGATGATACTCTGGAGCTTCGCGAAGGCCAGTCGATGGGTGCGACGACCGTCATTGCCGGAGGCCATGGCGACGATTTGCTGCGCGCCAACGGAACGCAGACGCTTGTTGGCGATAACGTGCTGGAATTCGAGCGGTTCATCAAAGGCGCCGCGGGGACGCTGACCCTGAACGGCGATTTCAGCTTCGCCAACAGCATGAGCGTCCTGGGCGGGGTGCTTCATTTGTCCCAAGGCTCAACGCTCGACGGCGGACTTCTGACGCTCGACGGCGCCTATCTGCTCGACGGCGGCCATGACGGGGATCTTCTCGTCCGCGGCGGCCTTTACGGCGACGGCCGCGTTCTTGGCGACAGTCTGGTCAGGAACGCCGGCGTGATCGCGCCGGGCCGCTTCGCCAACGGGTCCGCCCAGCCCTCGCTCGGGAGGCTGACGATTGAAGGGGACTATGTTCAGGAGGCCAATGGCGCTCTGGACATCGAGTTGGGCGCGCTCGGTGCCAATGACGTGCTGGATGTGACCGGCTTCGCCCAGCTTGCGGGAACAGTGCGCTTCATCCCCCTGGATCTGGCGGAAGCCGGCCAGTATACCTTCCTGCGCGCCGCGGCGGGCGTCCGCGACGCCTTCGCGAACGTGCAAGGCAACGGCCTCTTCTTCAACTACAACGTCGTCTATGCGCCGACCTCGGTGTCGGTCACGCTGAGCTCGGCCACGCCGCCGCCTCCGCCGCCCCCTCCGCCGCCGCCGCCGCCTCCGCCACCGCCGCCCCCGCCGCCGCCGCCTCCGCCGCCCCCTCCGCCGCCTCCGCCTCCGCCGCCGCCGCCCCCGCCGCCGCCGCCTCCGCCGCCGCCGCCGCCGCCGCCTCCGCCGCCCCCTCCGCCGCCGCCTCCTCCGCCTCCGCCGCCGCCGCCTCCTCCGCCTCCGCCGCCGCCGCCGCCGATGCTGGAGGTGATCATGGGGCTGACGCCGAACCAGTCGGCTGTGCGGGATGCGTTCGTCAGCAAGGGCGCCTTCTCGTCGGACCTCGCGCTGGTCCGCGCCGACCTGAACGATATCGGGCCCGAGCGTGCAGGCGCTGCGCTCGATTCGCTGACGGGAGAAGCCTACCTCGCTGCCCCGGGCGCCGCAGCGGCCGCGCAGTCGCGCCTGATCCGCGAGACGTCTGTCCGTGCCCGGCGGACGGGCGCGACCGCTCTGCACGATGGGGCCTGGGCCTATGCTTATGGAGCCCGGGACGTCGTCGACGGAACCCGGGTCCACGCCGGGACGACGGGGAATGCGGTCGGCCTCGTGGTCGGAGCTGATCGCCTGGTGGGACCAGACCTGCGTCTGGGCGTCGTCATGGAGACGGCCGAGACCGATCTGGAGCAGGATCGCACGCGCTCCAGGCTTCAGGTTCGCTCGCTCCTGATGGAGGTTCACGCCTCTTTCCCGACGGGGCCGGTCCAGATCGATGTGGCCGCGTCGCACGGCGCGCACGCCATCGATGCGACGCGTCGTTTGACGACCGGCGTCGATGCCGAACGGATCGCGCAAGGCGAGACCGAAGCCTCCGGCCTGGTGTTCGACCTCGGCGTCAGCGAGGCTCGGACGGCTTCTGCGGACGGGGTCCGACCGTACGTCGGCCTGTCCTACGCGGACGTGCGGCAGGATCCGTTTGAAGAAACGGGTGCCGGCGATGCGGGTCTGAAGTTCGGGGACGCCGGGCATCGCGTCCTCACCCTGCGCGCAGGTTTGGCGGCCGACTGGTCGGTCGGTCTCCGAGAAGGACGTCAGTTGACCTTCGGTGGTCACCTCGGCGCTTCGGAAGACCTCATTCAGGAGGGCTGGAGCGCGCGCCCCGAGCTGATTGGCGGCGGTGGACGGTTCGCTGTCGAGGGCGTAACGCCTGCGAAGACTGAAATCTCCGGCGCCGCCTGGGTGTCGGGCGAGGTCGCAACCGGCTGGTCGCTCTACGGCTCGTACGGCTTCGGCGCGCGCTCGAACGCCTTCTCCCAATCCGCAAGCGTCGGTCTTCGCTACGCATGGTGAAACCGGCGGCCGGGTCCGGCGCGAAAGCGTCGTGACCCGGTGGTCGGCGGACGGGGCCCGCGCCGCTTTCAGGAATGAATGTAATGAACCTGTTTTCCATTCTCGCCGCGGGCGCGACGCTCGCCTTCGCTCACGAGGACGGCGCGTACGCCGACGCGCTCCAGCGCATGCTTGCGGAGACCGCCGCGGGCCGGTGCCCCGCTGATGTCATGGCCGGCCCGCTTCTCGCTGCGTGCGAACAGCAAAAGCAGCAGATGTCGGCTCAACTCGCGTCTCTGGGTCCGATCGGGTCCCTGCAGTTCGAACAAGGCGCCGAGGGAACAGGAGGACGCGTGGAAACCTATGTGATCGCCTTTGCCGGCGGCGCGAAGCTGCGCTGGGCGATCGGCGGCGAGCAGGATGGCAAGTTCACGGTGGCTTACGCCCGGCCCTACGCATCGACGTCGGCGTCAGCTTCGACCGGCGCGCCTGCCGCCCGGCCCTGAGGCCGGCCGGAGAGCGTGTCGCAGAAGGCCATGCGCCCGGTTTCGCCGCGCATGGACACGGCTCCCTATCGGACAGTCTGGCTCGCCATGATCGCGGCGCGATCGGACATCACCCGCAAGACGAGGTCGGTCTGGCGGCGCTCGCCGGTTTTCAGGAAGGCCGCGGCCAGATGGCTTTTGACGGTGGTCAGGGCCGTGCCCGAGGCGTGGGCGAAGCCGGACAGCGTCTGCCCGGTGCAGAGCGCCGCGATCAGCCGGGCCTCCGTGGTCGTCAGGTCGTAGAGCGAGCGAAGAATGTCCCTCGAGACCGCGATCCTCTGTTCTGGCGCGCTGATGACGACAAGCGCCAGGGGGCCGTGGGCCGGCGGGCCGTCTTGGGTCTCGCTCACGGGCGTGACCGCGACCGACAACGGCGCGTCGGCGAGTTTGCGCGGCACCGCCAGAATGCCGCCGGTTCGCGCCTGGTCTCGCTTGCCGCCGCCGGTCGCGCGGGCGAGAAGCACGCCGAAACGTTGATCGATCTCCCCGATCCCATGGATCCGTCCACTGCGGCAGATCAGGCCGTCGCAGCGTCGCAACAGGGCCTCCGCCAATTGGTTGGCGAAGCGCACGACGCGGGTGGAGTCCACTATCAGGACCGGTGCGGGCAGGGTCTGCAGCGCGCCCTGGGCGCCAGCCAGTGCGGTCTCATGCGATTGGACGCGCTCCGAGATCTCGACGGCTCGTTTCAGGTGGGGAACGATCAGTCGACCGGATTGCTGCTCCGCGGGCGTGAACGCGCCGACTTGCTCGGAGCGAAGGATGATCAGGTCGAGCAGGCCCGACGGCGCTTCTACCCTCCAGCGCATGATGCGACCGACATCCTGCGGGCGCATCCAGTCCGCGTAGAATTCCGATCGTCTGAGTTCGTCGATCGGCATCAGGGCCTCTTCGACGACGACGGACGGCATCCGCCCGAAGCGGTCCCTTTGCGTCAGAGGGTCGGCGCCGGCGTAGTGGGCGTAGTAGGCGTCAAGGTAATGCGGATCGATTGTCGCTTCGGCTGACCGGAGATCCTGCAGATCCCGCCCGGCGGCGATCCGAACCGCCGCGACGCCGCCGAAGCTGGCCGCTACGGTCTCTACGGCCCCGCGCCAGCCGTCTCGGTCCGTCGCGGCTTCATAGATGGCGTCGATCATCCGACCGAACCCTTCGCCGGCCCCGATTTGCTCGCTCATGATTCACCTGCCTCGCGCCCGCCCCCGCCGTCACGTGGAGGCGAGAGCCTAACGACGGGGGCGAAGCGCGCATCGTCCATTCGGATGAAGCCCCTCGCTCGACCCATCCGCGTTTCGGGCATCGAAGCCAAAGTTCAGCGCGGCGAGATCAGTTCATCGAAGGGCGGGTGCGGGGGAACCGCGCCGCTGTGTTCGCTTCCGATCTCCTTCGTATGGACGAGGCTCGGATCTGCGCGCGCCGGCAAGGTCGTTGTCGCGGCGCCGGGCGTCGACCGGGAGATTTGAAGATGAACGTCATCAGGTGGGCGATGCTTGGCGCAGCCTGCGTCGCCGCGATCGTGGGCGCGGCCATGGCCCCAGCGGAACCGACCCTTGAAGGGGTCTATTATGGGTTCCGGACTGACCAGCTGAACAACAAGGTCAAGGTCGACCACTATACCTTCCTGGCCGATGGACGCGCTTTCCGGGGCTATCCGACCGAAGGGTTGGCGCGCGAAATAGACTGGGACTACGAGTGTCGCTTCGCGGAGTGCGGAGACTACCGGCGTCGCGGAAACGAAGTCATCTTTCACAACGCCGCGTCCGGGGACGACACGCGCTTCTCCATCGATTCACAAGGCGTTCTGAGGCGTCCTGGATCGACCCAAGGGTATCGGCCGATGCATCTCCTCGACGGTATGGCGTTGGAAGGGACTTGGGGCGTCTTCGACCCCGACGCGCCCATGCCGATCGTCGCGCTCTCGCTGACCGAACAGGGCCGGTTTTCCGAAGAGGGGCTCCTGCCCTATCTGAGCTGGGCCGACCTCGGCTCCGATTCCGCCTCCCGCGCGAGCCGCGCGGTGAGCGAGGGGACAGGCACCTACGCCATTCGTCGAGGAACGCTGGAGCTCCGCTACGATCACGGCCTTGAGGTGCGTCTCATGGTGGCCTTGCCTCCCGGCCTTGTCCCAGGCCGCGCGCCCAGGACATTGCACGTCAACGGGGCGGGGTTTGATCGAAAGCCGTAGGCAGTCCAATCGCCGGGGCCGGCGACCACGGCGCTTTCGATGACGCAGGCTTCGGGAACGGCAGACGCCGCGCGCGGGCGATCGGGGGTCCACGCGCGCTGCAGCCCGCGCCCCCGGAAGGGCGACTTGCCTCGTCCGAACGTATGAGGCGCGACCCGCCGTCACTGGTCTACGGAAGGGAGCCGCTTGCACCGGGCAGAGGATCAAGGTCGCCGATCTTCGAGTACGGGCGCCTGGGGAGGAATAACTTGAGCATGTCTTCAGTTCGTCAGCCCCCGCCGCGCTCCCCCAAGATCGGCAGGGCGTCTCGCATGGTGCGCGTCGCCGGGCCGGTTGCCGTGACGCTCCGTGCCCGGTCCCAGGATCTCGGACCCGGACCCGACCCAACAGAGCCCAAGCGGCAGATCCCTGGCCAGCCGGTCGCGCTCATGCGTGCGCGACGCCCTTGGCTCGCCGACACCCACGACCGTGCTGGAGTAAATCGTGAAGTATCAGGCCATCATCACCATCGACTTCGAGGATAGCGATGCATTTGGCGTCCAGGCGCGCCGCAATATTCTATCGGCTCTTGTTCGGCACCTGAGCGCTGAGCATGGAGAGGCGCAACTGCAGATCAAGGCAAGACGCCCGAGAACCGCCGCGCGCGCCGCCCCGCCGCCCAAACTCGGGGACGAGTTCGAGATCGTGCGTGCCCGCTATGCCGGTTGAGGGCCTCTGCGATCCCAAACCCATCGGAAATCTGGCGCGGGCACTCGTTTTCGCACGCAGTCGACATCCCGACATCAACCTGGCGGAGTTGATGACGTTGATGATCGTCGCCGAACACCCTGGAATCACCGTCACGAGCGTCGCGCGCTGGTGCGGATTCAACGTCGCTCAAGCGTCGCGCACCGTCCGCCGCCTGGGCCCTGCTGACATGCCTGGTGCTTTGGGGCCAATGCGCGGTCTGGTGCAGCTGATGCGCGGCCCTAGGGAGGACCGCTCCCGGCATGCGTTCCTGACGTCGGAAGGAACAGGGTTCTGCGACGAGGTGGCGGCCATTCTCAAGCGCGAGCGAGCCTCGCAGTTCGGGGTGGACGGGCACGGGACCCGTCAGCCCTTCAGCAGCCCGCCCTCCTGTTCGGTCGACGGCGAAAGAGATCGGAAGGGCGACGGTGAGCCGCCTGCGATGCCGGTCTGAGCGGCCGCACATGAATCGATCGGCGAGCGGCTTCCCTGCGGACCTGGCGCCAGCGTGACGGACCACTGCCGGCCCTGGAGCCCCCTGAGGCCGGTGCGACCATGGGGCGATGCCGATGGATAAATGGAGCGCCGCCGCGTCGAGCGTGGGACCCGCTTCAAAGGGCGCATCTTGGCCGCGATTTCGCCCGGGCATCGGCGGGGTAACGTCAGCCGTCCAGGACCAGTCGCGCCGTTCGCGATCGAACCGCCGCCAGATATGTACGCCCGACCGGCACGGTTAGCCCGTTGCTGAGTTGCAACTGCGCCCGATGCTGGGACCTGTTGACCTCGCGGATCGCGTCGTGGGCGATCCACCAGCTTCTGTGCACCTGCAGGCCCAGATCAGGTTCGATCGTTGCGATGGCGTCGGACAGACGCATAAGCACGAGATCCGACCCGAGCGCCGTGTGGACGCGCAGATAGTGGTCCTCGGCCTCAAGCGCGATGATCTGTTCGCCCAGACGACCCGGCAGGCGCGAGAGCAGGGCGCGCGGATAGGCGACGGCCGGTGCGGCCGGCGCCGGGGAGGGTCGCGCCGGGGTGGGCGAGGATCGTAATAGCGTGAATGCGATCAGGAGCTGGATGGTCGCGACCACGCTGAACAGATTTGGGATCTGCGAGAGCGTGAAGTGGTGGCCAGGTCGCACAAAGGGAACCACCCAGGCTGCGACGAAGGTCATCGGCACGGCGGAGACGATCGCAGCCGCGCCCAGCCGCAACTGGACACGCGACCTCAATCGTTCGGAAAGCAGCCTCTCTCCAGCGAGCGCGGCCAGATAGCCCGCGCACGTCAGGCCGACCCAGAAGGCATATCGGACAGGCGCCCTGAGCGGGGGGTCCGCTTCGAACGGCGTGGCAAATCCCAGCAGCAAGCCCACCGCGAGCACCGATGCGAAGCGGACCACGAAAGGCCAGGCACGTCGTTGGCGCATCGTGAATGGCATGGGACCCGCGTCTCCGAAGCGTCAGAGGCTATTTGCGAAATTGCAAATTGTCGAGGTCGGTGCACTACAGGCATCGGCTGAGGTCTCAACGCCGCGCCGCGGCAGCCGGGGACCCGAATTCATGAAACGTCTGCACGCAATTCTCAGCCTGACGGCAGCTCTTGCCGCCTCGTCGGAGCTCCGCGCGGAGCCTGCGACGCCGACGCTCGCATCGTGCGACGCAGCGGCCTTCGTCCCCCGGGGAGATGCGCCAGATCTGCAAGGTCAGTGGGATTTCCTGATGCAGGTCGGCGACGAACCGTCGCCCGGCGTCATGGCCCTTGGGCCGATGGATGGCGCCTACGCCGGTTCTCTCACGCCTTACCGGACCAACACCGTCGCGGTGCGGCGGCTGGAGCTCGTGGGCGGGGCCATCAGGATGTCAGTCGCGTCCCGGGAAGGAGAGGTGCTGTTCGAGGGCCGCCTCACAGGCAATGCGAACACCATGTGCGGCACGGTCTTGTACCACGGAGGCCAGAGGTTGCCGATGGTGGCGGTCCGACGCGCCTCCGGCGCTCCCGGCCGCCACGACAGTTAGGCCCCACGCCGCGCCGCCCCCCTTGCCGGGCGCCAAGGCCCGTTTCTCCCCGTCCCGGTGGTTCCTCTCGGCGGCTGGCCGGCGCGCACTGAACGCGGCGATCTCGCCAAGGTCGAAATCATGACTGCAGAGTTTGACGCATTCTTCGAAAATTCCAGACCCGCGGCCGCGCCCGCGCGGCATGCGTCGCGCAGTACGCCAAATGCACGAGCGCGATTGGCGCGCGGCGTATCGTTCGACAAGGATCGCCTCGTCGATAATATCTACGCCGCAGGCGCCGACGCGTCGTGTTGGGACCGCGTAGTCGCCGAGCTGGGTCGCGTATTCTGCGGACATGCGGCCATCTACGAGCGATCGAACCCCAATCCCGAGATCCGCCGGATTTGGGCGACAGACCTGGATCCGGCATTCGTTCGATCGTTTAACGGCGACGACAACCCTCACGACATCTGGGCGACGAGCCCATTGCATACCGCATCCTGTCACGTCGTCGCGGGGCGGGTCTCCCCGCAAGGCGACCTGGATCCGGCAAAATCTGATGTCGCATGGCTGCAACCACGGGGGTTCAGGCATGCTGCGACGGTCCCGCTTCTTGCCCGGGACTCTGGAACCTTGCATCTCGGCCTGGTTCGCGAGGGCCGGCTGGGGGCCTACTCGTCCGGCGAGCTTCGTCTCCTGAAAACTCTGCTCCCGCATCTCCGGCGAGCGATCGAGATCGGTATGCGATTGGAAGAGGCTGCGCTGGCCCGCCAAGGCTTCCTCGATGCGATGAAGGCCGCGGGCCAGTGTCTGATGGTCGTGAGCCGCTCCAGCGAGATCCGTTTCGCGAGCGTTGAGGCAGAGCGCCTGATGCAGGAGCGGGTCGCGATCGCGAACTGGGCCGGGCGGCTGTGCGGCGTTGGTCGAACGGACGCCGCCAAGCTCAGGCAGGCCATCGACAAGGCGACGAGGGCGGAACCCTCGCCCGAGGCAAGCCTGCTCGTGCTGACGGGGTCCAGCCATGCCGGGCGGTACAGCGTCTCGGTCACGCCGCTAAGAGAACAACGCACGGGTTTGTTCCACGAGAAGGGCGTCTGCGTCGTTGTTCTGGCGAAGCCCCGGGACGTCGGCGCGCCGAGCGCGGAAGCGTTGGCGACACTGTTCGGCCTGACGCCGGCTGAGGCGAGGCTGGCGCATGCGTTGAGCAAGGGGGCATCGCTCGCCGACTACGCGGAGGCTAACAACGTGAGCATCACGACCGTCAAAACCCATCTCGGCGCTCTCTTCAGCAAGGCGGGGGTGAACAGACAGACCGATCTCGTCCGGTTGATTTTCGCCGACCCGATATTTTCCCGCTCCGTCAGTGGGCCGGCTGATGAGTGAGGCGTCCAGCGGTCAGGAGGCAGTGTGCAAAGCGTCGTCTGCATGGGGCTCGCGGCCGTCCAAGTTCCCTTTTTTCCTCCTCCGATCGGATGAGGCGATGAACGTCCGATGCGGCCTATCACGTTTTTCGGCGCAAACCCCGGAGCCTCGCCGCCAAACCGGACGCGGCCACCGCCCGGAGACGTCCGTTCGGGCGTCGATTCCCTCGAACGATCTTTCACCGCCCATCGTGGAGACGCGACATGAGACCTTCCCACTTTCTCGGCGGAGTCCTCGCCCTGGCTTTGACGTCGTCCGCAATGGCTCAGACCGGTCCAGCGCCTGCTCAGACGCCGAATTCGACCACCATCCAGCCTGCGCGCGCCCCAGCGCCGCCAGGCGTGCCTCACGGCGCGCCGCTCAGCTACGAGCAGGCTGAGCGGGTCATGGCCGCGGCGATCGACGAGGGGCGGCGACGCAACCTGGGGCTGACGATCTCGATCGTGGAGCCAACCGGAGAGCCTATCGCATTCGGGCGGATGACGGGGGCCGGATACGGATCCGCCGATATCGCCCTTGCCAAGGCCCGCACAGCGGCCCGATTCGGCCGCGAGACGCGCGTCCTCGCCGATGCGCTCGCGGCCGGGCAGCTTTGGCCTTTGGCGATCGACGGTCTTATTCCGGTCGAGGGCGGCGTGCCGATCGTCGTCGACGGCCGTACCGTCGGAGCCATTGGCGTCAGCGGCGCCTCCGCCCTGACGGATGGCGACATCGCTCGCCTGGCAGAGGCTGCGGCGGGCTGAGCGACGGCGCGCTGATCCTCATCGATTCACTTTGCCCCCGAATGACATGCTGACCATCCTGAACCGCCACGCCTTGGTAGACGCCGTCCTCTATTCGGTCGCCTATGCCGCTGCGGCATCGGCCGATCACTTTTCCACGCTGCTTGTCCAGGGCGTCGGCGGATACGAAACCAATCCGGTGTTCCAGACCGACATCGGCCAACTCGCGAGCGACCGGGCGATCCTTGTCATGGTCGCGCTTTTGCCCTTCATGATCGCGCTGGTGGCCTTAGCCCGGCATCGCGTCGGCGGCGCAGCTTCGAAGCCTGGTCCGATCGTGAGCCGGTTGGTCGGTTCGGCTCCCTCGGGTCCGCTTTTGCTTCCAGTCGTCTTCGTGTGCGTGAAGGCATTAGCCGCGCTGAGCAATGTCGCCCTGTTCTATACGGGGGTCTCGGCGAGCGACGTAGGTAGAAGAATCCTGGGTCCGGTGGGGGTCAACAATCCCGAGGTCGTTCATGTGGGGGTCGCCGCCGCCTTCCTCGCCGCCGCGACCGCCACCGCCCGGCCGGTCGTCGCTGTCTGGATGCGCCGGATGTCGCGTGGGTCGAAAATCACTTCGCCCGCGACGGCGATCCCCTGATCCGATTTATCGGGCCTCACCCAAAAGCTGGTCCGTGCAGTCAACGTAACCCGGCTGCTGGCGTCCAGCCTTCGGGCGAGCCGGAAATGACTGCGTCCAAGGATGAAGGTTCCGCTTCTGACTCATAGCGGCGGTTCGAAACGTCCGCTCTCGGGGCTAATCGCCGACGCCGCACGATAGGACCGGACCTGACTCCAAGCGGACTTTGTCCGGGTCCGATCCCGCGCGCCCCTGAATACGTTGGAAGGTCTGTAGCGAGCGTTTATGGCCGTCGCGTCGGAACCTGGGGCGCGGGTGTTCGCGGTGCCACGCGCCAGATAGTGTTCGACAGGTCGTCGGCGACCAGTAGGATTCGCCGGGCCGGATCGAACACGACCCCGACGGGTCGCCCGCGCGCCTGACCGTCCTCAGTCAGGAAGCCGGTCACGAAATCCATGGGCTCTCCGGACGGGCGTCCATTGGCGAACGGCACCCACACGACCTTGTAGCCGGACGGATCCGGCCTGTTCCAGCTGCCATGCTCGCCGATGAAAGCGCCTTGGGAGAAGGAACCGCCAAAACCGCCGTTTGTCGCGAACGACAATCCCAGCGCAGCGACGTGAGACCCCAGGGCGTAGTCCGGCGCTATGGCCCTGGCGACGAGCTCCGGCTTCTGAGGCCGGACGCGAGGATCGACGTTGCGCCCCCAATAGCTGTAGGGCCAGCCGTAGAAGGCGCCTTCACGCACCGAGGTCAGATAGTCGGGGACCAGCTGGGCCCCGATCTCGTCGCGTTCATTGACCACGGCCCACAGGGCGCTGGTCTGGGGCTCGATGGCGAGGGCGGTGGGATTGCGGATGCCGGTGGCGACGGTGCGGCGCGCCCCGGTGGCCCGGTCGATCGCCCAGACCACGGCCCGCTCCTCCTCCACCGCCATGCCGCGTTCGCCGACGTTGCTGTTGGAGCCGATCCCGACATACAGCGTCAGTCCATCCGCGCTGGCGGTCAGGGCCTTGGTCCAGTGGTGGTTGAGCCGCGACGGGAGCTTGGTGACTTCCTCGCCGGGCGCGGTGATCCGGGTCTGGCCGGGTTGATAGGGGAAGCGCAGCAGAGCGTCCTGGTTGGCGACGTAGATTGAGCCGTCGACGAATGCGAGGCCGTATGGCGCGTTCAGATTGTCGATGAAGACGCTCCGCACCTCGGGCCGCCCGTCGTTGTCGGCGTCGCGAAGCAGGGTGATGCGGTCGCCGCTCTCGACCTGGGTGTTGCCCTTTTTCTTGATGACGCCGGCGATGACATCCTTGGGGCGCAGGGGCGGCGCGCCGCCGCCGCGGCCTTCCGCGATCAGGATGTCGCCATTGGGAAGGACCAGCATCTGACGCGGAATCTGCAGGTCGGTCGCCATGGCGGTGACCGTGAAACCGGCCGGAACGGTGGGCGTCTGGTCCCCCCAGCCGATCGGCCTGGCGATCTGCATCGCCGGGATGAGTGTTTGATTGATCTCGGGCAGTTCCGGCGCGGGGCCTGTCTGATCCAGCCCGGAGTCCCCGCGGCCGCAGCCCGCGAGGGCCAGGGCGACCGCCGTGGCGGCGATCAACGAACGGGTCATCGCGCGACCTCCCGCGGCCAGTAGTTTGAGTGGGCGATGACGCCCGCGGCGAGGGCCAGCAGCGTGCACAGGATCGACAATGTCAGACCGAAACCGCCGACCGAGCTCCAGCCGTCCTGGCTGTGCTTCAAGGCGTTGATCAGTCCGAGAATCCACATGACGGCGAGCACGCCGACATAGATCAGGTTTCGGCCCTTGCCCGATCCTCTCAGATTGAGAGCGAGGCTGACGAGCGCCCAGGCGAGGACCAGCCCGCCAAACAACAGCGCGCCGCTGATCAGCCACGCTGAAAAATTCGTCCACTGAAGTTCGGCCGTCCGGAGGTAGACAATGTCGGTGACCAGGGCGCTGCTGAAAAGCGCGATGGGAAAACCCAACAGGATCGCGTGGGCGGGATGCGGATCGCCCCCTGCCGTCGTTTGGCCAGCCGGCATCCTGCTACCTCCCGTGTTCCATGATTGAGCGTCACAGTACCAATCCATCGACCGTGGATTGGTTTCATCGGAGGCGGCGCGGTTCAGTAGCCGATTACCGTCGGAAGCGCCTGCCAGACGATCGCGACGAGGGCGAGACCGGCTCCGAGAGCCGCAAGTTGATCGGCGAACTTCGGGCGCTCGCTGTCCACCCGACGAAGCCGTTTGGCGGCAAGGGCCAGCAGAACGGCTGAGGCCAGAACGCAGACGCCGCTGAAGACCAGCGCGGCGGCGCGCCAAGCGGGGGCGTCAGCGCTGACGACGACATCGGCCAGACTGGACAGCGTATAGACGCCAAGGAAGTGGACCGCCCACACGATCAGTCCTCCGGTCATCCATGCCCACGCCCTCATGTCAGCCGCCCGGGAAAAGGCGGGTGAGCAGGGTGGAAAACGTCCCCTGGCCCGCCGAATAGACGATGAACAGGGCGATCAGGTCGAACGTCGAGGGGCGTCGCGCCTCCACATGGCCCGCCGCCCAGCGCAAGCCGGCGTACAGGCCCATCAACCCGACGATGGCGACGAAGAAGCCATGCCACGACAGGAGGGCGAAGACGGTCGCGCCCTGGCCGGTCGCCGACGCCTGAAGGCCGCTGGCCAGCCAGCTCTCGAGATCGACGAACCAGGCCGCGCCGATCGCCGCAGCGGCCAGGATCATCAACAGCGTCGCGATCAGGGGACCGCGCGGCCTGTCGAGCGCGAGGGCCCGGCAAGACAACCATGCCAGTCCGCCGCCGATCGCGTTGCCCGCCACCGTCACGACGAGCGACCACGCGCCGGGCGGCGCAATCCAGTCTTCCGGGTTGCGGCTCCACAGGAAGACGTAGCTGAAGGCCGCCATGGCCAGGATCATGCCCGCGACCACCAGGGTGATGACCATGGCCCACCAGCCATGGCTGGACGGACCGCTGGCGTAGGTCGCCACGCGGATCCCGGCGCCGATATCCACCGTGTCACGGATACGCGGCTGGTCCAGCATCCAGCACCATTGCATCACGCACCAGATGGCCAGCACGCCGCTGATCGCCGAGGCGACATAGGCCTGGATCGTCAGCAGCAGGAACAGCCCGGCCGTGAACACCGCCGCCCAGACGTGCCAGGGCGACGGCATGGGCATGCGCTGCAGATACTGGGGCTCGGCGTTGAGGGTCGAGGTGACAACGGTCTCGCGACCGCCTGTCGGGGCGTTGGGCAGGAAATAGCGACCGGCCTCGACGTCGCGGCTCAGATTGGTCTGCTCCCACAACGGATACAGGCTGGTCACCACCGGCACCGACCGGACCGAATAGAGGCCGGTCGGCAGCCACTCCATGCCCGGTGCATCGTGCGGATTGCCAGCGTCGCCGCGTCCGAACGGGCGGAAATTGCGGATCATGTCGATGATCCACAGCAGGACGCCCACGGCTGTCAGCACCGCGCCGATGGTGGAGATCAGGTTGGGTAGTTCGAGACCCCGACCGGGCAGATACGTGAAGACCCGTCGCGGCATGGCCATCAGGCCGCTGAGGTGCATGGGCAGGAAGGTGACGTGCATGCCGGTGAACATCAGCCAGAATACCCACTTTCCGAGCCGCTCGCTGAGCGGCCGGCTGGAGGACATCGGCAGCCAGAAGTAGATGGCGGCGAAGAAGGGGAAGACCATTCCGCCGATCAGGACGTAGTGCAGGTGGGCGACGACGAAATAGCTGTCGTGGGCCTGCCAGTCGAAGGGGACCATGGCCAGCATGACGCCGGTCAGGCCACCCATGACGAAGGTGACGATGCCGCCCAGAACAAACAGGCCGGACACGGTGTATCGCATCCTTCCCGCGGCGATGGTCGCGATCCAGGCGAAGACTTGGATGCCGGCCGGAATCGACACCGCCATCGACGCCGCCGAAAAATAGCTGGTCGAGATGGTCGGCATGCCGGTGGTGAACATGTGGTGGGCCCACACGCCGAAGCTGATGAATCCGGTCGCCAGCATGGCCAGCACCACGGCGGTGTGCCCGACCAGAGGCGTCCGGGCGATTGCCGGTATCATCGTCGACATCGCTCCCGCCGCGGGCAGGAAGATGATGTAGACCTCCGGGTGGCCGAAGAACCAGAACAGGTGCTGCCACAGCAGGGGATCGCCACCCTTCAGCGGGTCGAAGAAGGGCCAGCCGAAGACCCGTTCCAGCTCCATCAGCGTCGTCGCCAGGATCACGGATGGAAAGGCGATGATGATCATTCCGGCGAAGATCAGCATGGCCCAGGCGAAGATCGGCATCTTCGCTAGCGTCATCCCCGGCGCGCGATTGCGCAGCACGCCGACGATAATCTCGATGGCTCCGGCGATGGCCGAGATCTCGATGAAGCCGATCCCCAGCAGCCAGAAGTCGGCGTTGATCCCCAGCGAGAAGGCGGTCGAACTGAGCGGCGGATACATGAACCAGCCGCCGTCCGGGGCCAGGCCGAAGAACAGCGAGCAGAAAAAGGCCAGGCCGCCGATCAGATAGGCCCAGAAGGCATAGGCCGACAGGCGCGGAAACGGCAGGTCCCGGGCGCCCAGCATCTGGGGCAGCAGCAAGACGGCCAGCGCCTCCACCGCCGGCACGGCGAACAGAAACATCATCATCGTGCCGTGCACGGTGAACAGCTGGTTGTAGGTCTCTGCCGGCAGCAGGCCGTTCAGCGGCAGGGCCAGTTGGGTCCGCATGAGCACGGCCAGGACGCCCGCCAGCACGAAGAACAGCATGGCTGCGCCGACATAGTAGACGCCGACAAAATTGTTGTTGATCGCGGTGATCCACTCCCAGCCCCTGGGACGGCACCAGATTTGTTCGAGCTGCTCGAGCTCTCCGCCCGGCCGCGGCTCCGACGTCGGGAAGCGGTCGTACAGGTTCGTGTCGAAGCCGGTTTCGCTCTTCACTTCAGGCTCTCGAGCCAGGCGGAGACATCGCGCAGTTCCTGACCCGTCAGGACGGGATAGGCGGGCATGCGGTTGCCCGGCTTGATCGACTGACTGTCTGAAATCCAGCCCGCCATCGTGCCCTGATTGTTGGGCAGAATGCCCGCGCCCAGCGTGCGCCGCGAACCGACGTGGCTCAGATCAGGTCCCGCCAGTCCATTGAAGGCCGTTCCGGCGACCGAATGGCACGAGCCGCACCCGGCCCGGGCGAAGACCTCGATTCCCGCGCCGGGTTGGGCGGCGCCCGCAGCCGGAGCCGACTGTTTGCCCAGCCATGCCGCGTAGTCGGCCGGCTCATGAGCGACGACGACCAGCCCCATCAGGGCGTGGGGCCCGCCGCAATATTCGGCGCATTGGCCGCCGTAGGCGCCAGGTTCGTCGGCCTGGATGCGCATCAGGTTCCGGCGTCCGGGGATCATGTCGACCTTGCCCGACAGACGGGGCACCCAGAAACTGTGGATCACGTCGGCGGAGTCCAGCTCCAGTAAGACGGGCCTGCCCGTGGGAATGTGGATCTCGTTGGCGTCCTGGAAGCCCTCGCGTCCCTGGGCGTCCAGATAGGCGACGCGCCACCACCACATCTCGCCGGTCACCCGCACCCGCATTTCGCCGGGCGCCGGCTCCTGGGTCAGGTGGCTGGTGAGACCCAGCCCATAGATCAGAAGCGCGCTGAGGACGACCACCGGGAAGGCGAAGCCGCCGATCCAGACCAGTTTCGCGCCGCCCAGGCGCGTCCGCCAGCGCCGGGGTCCGAACAGGGCGACGCCCAGGGCGATCAGGACGATCAGCAGAACGGCGCCGCCCATGGCGAACAGCACCCACGACAGGGTGTTCAGCGGACCGGCGAACGGCCCCGCCGGGTCCAGCGCCGCCGGCGGCCATGCGGCTGTCCCATCAGCGGCGGGACTAGTCATGGAGCGTATAGAGGTAGGCAGCCACGTCCCGGGCCTCGCTTTCTGTCAGGGGCATCGCAGGCATGGCGGTCGCGGGCGCCATGGAGGGCGCGTCGACCAGCCAATCGACCAGAACATCGGGCCGGTTCGGGAACTGGCCGCCGATCATCGGACTGTCGGCGAAACCCGCCAGCGACGGTCCCGCCAGACCCTCTGGCCAGCGAACGCCGGGAATGACGTGACAGGAGGCGCAGCCCACGCTGTGAATGACGGCCAGTCCGTTTCCGGCATCCGCGCCCGCGATCTCGCGTGGCGGATCGCTCTTGTCCACGCAGGCGCACAGCAGCGCGGTCAGGCTGAGAACGCCCCACCTCACTTCGAACCCGGATGGGTCTGTCGCGTCGCCATCACGCCCCTTTGCCGTTGCGGAGCAAACCCGCGCCCATGGCCAAGGTTCCCGCCAAGCGGAACCGTGAGCGTGCGCCTGTGTTCGATCCGGGTGCGCGCGCTCCTCTTCATCCCTCTGACCGTGGCGGCCTGCTCGCCCCCGACCAACGAAACCGGTGCGGCGTTCACGCGCACGGGACAGATCATCGCCATGAGCGGCGGGGAGGGAGGAGCGGCCAACGCCTGCTTCAGCTGCCACGGACTTGAGGGTGAAGGCGACGGCGTCAGCGTGCCGCGCCTCGCAGGCATGGACGCCGGCTATCTGCAGAAACAGATGGACGACTACACGAACGGCGTCCGTCAGGACCCGATCATGACCGAGGTCGCGCGCTGGCTCGACGACGGCGACCGGCGGGCGGTCTCGGCCTGGTACGCCTCGCTGCCCGCGCCTGCGGTGACCGGCGCGGCGAGAACGGCACCCGCGATCTATCTGAGAGGCGATCCAGCGCGCGGGGTGGCCGCCTGCGCCTCGTGTCACGGCGTGGACGGGCTTGGCGTCGGCTCAGGCAACCCCGCCATCGCCGCTCAACCCGCCGCCTATACGATTGAACAGATCAGACGCTGGAAGACGGCCGAACGGCGCAACGACCCAAGGGGCGTGATGGCCGATGCGGTCGCCGGGCTCACCGACGCCGAGACAGGCCGAATAGCCGCCTGGCTAGAGACCTTGCCCGCTGCTCCACCGCCCGATAGCGGCGTTGCCAGCGCGTCCGCCGCCGCGTCGGCTCCGGCACGACCGGCAGCATCCCGTGGAGTACGTCGTCCCGATCGATGATCTGGTGCTTCAGCGCCGCGCCCACATGCAGCGGGATCAGCAGCAGCAGCGTGACGATCAGGCCCCAGTGCATCCATTCGCTCACCGCCTCGATCTGCCAGCGGCGGACGATGGTCAGGTCCTGCAGCGGCAACAGCGGCCAGGGCATGAGGCCTAGCAGGGTCAGTTCCTGCTCGCGCGCCGTGGCCGAGATCATCATCCAGCCGGTCAACGGCAGGCCGAACAGGCAGGTGTAGAACAGATAGTGGGTGATGCTGGCGGCGGTGCTTTCCCAGCCCGGCTTGTCCGCGTCGTTGATCGGTCCAGGCGCCATCAAGCGCCAGACGCCGCGCCCCAGCGCCAGAACCAGCATCAAGACCCCGATCGCATAGTGCAGATCCTGCGCCGCGATCTTGTTGCCGCCCACCGGCAGTCGCCCCATCCACCAACCCCAGCCCAGCTGGAAGACCACGAGGGCGGCCATGGTCCAGTGAAATACGATGGCGACGGGCGAGAACCGACCCTCGTCGTGGTGCCCCGCCGCCCATTCCAGGACGTTGACGATCAGCCGGTCGATCACGGCGCGTGGTCCACTCGGCTGACGGGCTGGTCCGGCCCGATCCAGCGGCCCAGCACCAGCAGGGCTGCCGCCAGATAGACGGCCGCCGCCGGCGCCCACATGATCAGCCCGGCCGCCTGCTGGTCAGCGAGCGGCGTAAAGCCCCACGCCTGTGTGGTCAGGAGATGCGGCGCATAGACCGGCTGCGGGGCGAAGGTCAGGAGAGCCCCGAGTAGTCCCATCGCAACCATGGCGATCAGCAGATGACCAACCGCTGCAGGCGCCGCCGCCCTTCGCACGCCCGCCCAGAACCAGACCGCCGAGACGAGCAGGCTGAGCTGCATCGCCCAATAGGCCAGATCATTCGACAGGGCGGCGGCATAGGCCGACGGCGCGTGCCAGCCCCAGAACACCGCCGCCTGAAAGGCTGTGGCCAGCGCCAGCGGTCCAACACGCCGCGAGGGCAGCGCCCATGCGGTCAGAGGCGCGACAACGGCGACCAGCAGAACGTGGTGGACGGTCCGCGCTGCGAACAGCGCCGAACTCAGGCCGCAGAGGGGCGAGATGAAGCCGATAGCCAGCACCAGAATCGCCGACAAGCCCAATGCCCGCTCGCGCCCGCGTAACCGCCAGACGATGACGATCGTCGCTGCAGCGAGCACGCCCAGCGGCACGGGGTCGAGGTTCCAACGCCAGTCGCCCGGGGCTGGCGCTGGGCCACAATAAGGCTCCCAGAGCTTGGCCGTTGTCATCAGTCCCGCTCCACCGAGGCGCATGCGATCACAAAGTCGCCGTTCGTCATTTCGCTGGCCGGCCGGCCGTTGGTCGCTTGCAGCCCATGCCGCCCGTCGGCCGCCTCAATGTCCGTGCCGCCGATACCTCGACAGGACGGCTGATGGCGCAGCGTGTCCGTGCTCTTGGCTCGCCAACCGCCGCTGCCGCGCAAATGCGAGGCGTTCATCGACATCCCCCAGCTTGACAGGAGAATAAGGATTGGGCGACGTCGGGGGTTCCATAGAGAGCGACGCGATGGGACGTCGGACCTCACTCTCCGTTTCGGGGCGCGGCAGCGGTTCCGGCAATGTCTGCTTTCCGCACGCCGCTCAAGTTCGGCTTCTGGCGCGTAAGCGACTTCGCCTGCTTCCCCCGCCGCTACTACCGAACATCGCAGCGGGAACCTCCCTGCCTAAAGGCGGCTTCCACATGGTTTCGATGGAGCAAGACGATGAAGGTCCAGAGGTTCAAGATCGCTGACGCATCGATGGAGCGTTCGCCGGGACAGGAAGCCGACGTGTTCACCGGCAATCTGGTCGACGAGCGGCATGGCGGGCCGATCACCATCGGCTACGGCCGCTATGCGCCGAGCCAGAGCCTCAGCGAAACTATGGCGGTACACGACGTGATGATCGTCCTGGAGGGTCGGCTTTCGATCTCGAGCGATGGCGGCACGGTCACCGCAGGGCCTGGTGAGATCGTGTACATGCCCAAGGGCGAAGCTGTCACCATCCGCTCGCACGAGGAGGGTGCGGTGACCGCCTATGTCACCCATCCGCATTGGCGGACGGCGAAAGGCTAGGGCGCGCCTGCAACATCATGGCGCGCCAGCCGCTTCATCTCGCCCGGTTCCGGCGGGTAGACGCGTCTATCCGTCAGTCGTGATCTGAAGTCGTCCAGTCTCACGGTCAGCGCGCGAACAATGTCTCAAGGCCTCTGTCCCAATAGGGATCGGGGCGTCCGGCGAACCGCTCGGTGAGCCAGTCGATAAGGACCCGGACTTTCGGCGCCAGTTCGCGCGAACTGGGATAAAGCGCCCAAAGGGTCTGGGTCGACACCAGCGGATAGTCGGTGAGAACGGGGACGAGTTCACCGGATCGAAGCTCGTCGGCGGCGCACCAGCTCGCCATCAAGGCGATGCCGAGCCCCGCGCAGGCCGCGTCGCGTACGGCCACGCCGTCGTTGATCCGCAGACTCGGGACGACACGGCGCTCGATCACGTCCTCGCCCGAACGCTGGAACGTCCAGAGATCGAGGGTGCCGACGACCAGACAGGCGTGGTGGGTCAGGTCGTCAGGTGTCTTTGGCTGTCCCCTCCGCTCGATATAGTCCGGAGAGGCCACAAGCACCCGCCGATCAGGCGCGAGACGACGCGCGACGAAGGATGAGTCCCTGAGCTCGGCGTACCGGACCGCCACGTCGAAGGCGCCCTCGACCAGGTCGACGACGCTGTCGGAGATCCGCAGGTCGATGGACAGATCGGGATATCGGCCGCAGAACTCGGGCAGGCCGGGCACGATATGCAGGCGCGCGAACGACGCCGGGGCCGCGACGCGCAGCGTGCCGCGCGGTGCGGCGTGCTGGCGTCCGAGCGCCGCCTGGGCGGCGTCGGCCGCCAGCACGACGTTCTCCGCGTGCGGCAAAAAAGCGAGGCCGTCCTCGGTCAAGGTAGCCTGCCGTGTCGTCCGGTGCAGAAGGCGGGCCCCGAGCCGCTTCTCGAGCGCCGCCAGCCGGGCGCTGGCGCTCGCCGGCGTGACGCCCACGTCGCGGGCCGCCGAGCTGATGCTGCGCAGCCGGGCGATCCTCACGAACAGGCTCAGGTCATCCACTTCCATGGGGCGGCGCCTTCAAGAATCCGTTGAAGATGATCCTGATTTCGACCCGCTACAACCGGCCACTGCGAAAGGTCAAATTTGCCGGGACACAGTTGACCGCTCGGGAACGGGCGGACTGTGGATCGGGAGCAGGAATCGTGCAGCGCGTTGACGAGCAGGTCTCGCAGATCGGGCAGTGGCGGCCGGCCCTGATGGCCTTCTTCCTGCGCCGGGTGAGGAATTACGCGGAAGCTGAGGATCTCACCCAGGAGGTGTTTGTTCGGCTGCTGGGAAGCGACGTTCCCGAGGCCGCGCCCGGCCGGTACATTTTTCAGATCGCGCGGAACCTGCTGGTCGACCGGGCGCGGCGGGCTGGTGTCCGCCGGCGCTACCTGGAGACTGTCGGAACGTCCGAGGACGACGGGATCGACCCGCTCGATCCCCTGCGCCTGGCGCTCGGGCGCGATGAACTCGCCCGTTTCGGCTCGGCCCTCGAAGCGCTTCCCGGCCGGACGCGCGCGATCTTCATCCTCTATCGCATCGAGCAGGTCGGCCAGGACGCCATCGCGCGAGCCTTCGGCATCTCCCGGAGCGCCGTCAAAAAGCAGGTCGCAAGCGCCATGGCGACGATCATGGCGCAGATGCGGGACGGCGCCTGACGGAGACTTGAGGCGCGACACGCTCCGCAGCCGGCGGTCTGTGCGTGACGTTCCCCTCGCGAACGACCGCTGCCCGCCATCTTCAAGGTTTCGTTGAAGATGATCCGGATCCGGCGAACTACCAACGCCCATCGCCAAGGATCAGATGGGTCCTGTCAAACCGACGACCTGACCGGCCAGGAGAAACCGGCGACCAGAGCAACGATCCCCGCTGACGGCCCGGAGGCGCCAATTTTCGCTCCGGCGCAGCACCGAACTGTCCCGGGCGATGCCTCAAGCGTCTCTACCCCTCGTCGCGGCCGCGCCGGCGTGACCGGCCAGAATGAAAGAGAAAGACCCCTCATGACCCAGACAATGAAAGCCGCCGTGCTCACCCGCTTTGGAGGGCCTGACGCGTTCGAGCTTCGGGATGTGCCGGTGCCTGCGGTCGGTCCGCGCCAGGTCAGGGTGCGGGTGCACGCCACTGCCCTGAACCCGCTCGATTACCAGATCCGCCGCGGCGACTACAAAGAGTACGTGCCGCTGCCCGCCATCACGGGACATGACATCTCCGGCGTCGTCGAGACGGTCGGAATCGAGGTCAGCGAATTCTCGCCCGGCGACGAGGTCTACTACACGCCGAAGATCTTCGGCGGCTCCGGCTCTTACGCGGAGCAGCATGTCGCCGACGTCGAACTCGTCGCCCGCAAGCCGCGCAACCTCAGCCACCTCGAGGCCGCGAGCCTCACGCTGGCGGGAGGCACGGTCTGGGAGGCCTTCGTCGAACGGGCCCGGCTGAGCGTCGGTGAGACGATCCTCATCCACGGCGGCGCAGGCGGCGTCGGCACGCTCGCCATCCAGATCGCCAAGGCGATCGGCGCGCGGGTGATCACGACGGCGCAGTCCAGGGACCACGCATTCGTACGGTCTCTGGGGGCGGACGAGGCGATCGACTACGCCACGCACGACTACGTCAGGGAGGTCACCCGGCTGACGGACGGGCGAGGCGTCAACGTCGTTTTCGACACGATCGGCGGCGACACGCTCACACGGAGTCCTCTGACCCTGGCTCCGTTCGGCCGTGTGGTCAGTCTGGTCGACATCGCCCAGCCGCAGAACCTGATCGAGGCCTGGGGCAAGAACGCCGCGTACCACTTCGTGTTCACCCGGCAGAACCAGGGCAAGCTGGACGCGCTCACAACCCTCGTCGAGCGCGGGCTGGTGAAGCCAGTGATCGGCGCGGTGTTCCCGCTGGCCCGCATGGGCGAGGCGCACGATCTTCTCGAGAACGGCTCCGCCAGGGGCTTGCGGGGCAAGGTCGTGATCGACGTGGCGGGCGACACGGTCGTCCTGCCCGCTCTTCAGGAAAACGTCTGACGCGAGGCGCGACCGCTGCGCGCCCGCAGCGGTCGCAGTCCGCCCGTCCGGAGACACCCGATGGTGACAGAACTCGTGATCTTTCGCATCGAGCCGGGCTCCGGCTCCAGGTTCGAAGCCGCGTTCGCCGGCGTTGCGTCGCTGCTCGCCGCGGCGGACGGCTATCTGAGGCATCGTCTCGTGCGGACGCTTGACGACGCAGATTCTTATCTTCTGCAGGTCGAATGGCGCGATCTGGCCGCCCACACCGAGGGCTTCGAGCCGAGCGAGGCGCACGACCGCTTCATCGCCGCCCTCAGCCCCATGCTCGTGGCTGAGCCCGAGGTCGTGCATGTCCCGACGGACCCCCGACGCACCATGTCCGCCGAGACCGGATCGGCCCGAAGCCGTGTGATCGAAAGTCCGCTCCCCGGGCCATTGCAAGCTGGAGACCTCTCATGAAAGCCGTCGGTTACCGGACGCCCGGCCCGATCGACAACGACGACGCGCTCGTCGACATCGAACTCCCACGACCCACACCCGCAGGGCGCGACCTTCTCGTCGCGATCAGGGCGGTGGCGGTGAACCCGGTAGACTTCAAGGTCCGCCGGAGCACGGTGCCGCAGGGCGAAGACTGGAAGGTTCTGGGCTGGGACGCCGCCGGCGTGGTCGCCGCGACCGGACCGGAAGCGACACTGTTCAAACCGGGAGACGAGGTTTTCTACGCAGGATCGATCACGCGACAGGGATCGAACGCCGAGTTCCACCTCGTCGATGAACGCATTGTCGGTCGCAAGCCCGCCTTGCTCGACTGGGCCGGGTCCGCGGCGCTGCCCCTGACCGCCTTGACGGCCTGGGAGACGCTGTTCGACAGGCTGGACGTCTCGCGATCGGTTCCCGGGGCGGCGTCCGCCGTCCTGATCATCGGCGGCGCGGGCGGCGTCGGCTCGGTCGCGATCCAGATTGCGCGCCAGCGCACCGATCTGACGGTGATCGCCACGGGCTCGCGCCCGGAGACCCGGGACTGGGCCCTGTCGTTGGGCGCCCATCACGTCATCGACCATGCCCGGCCGCTCGCGGCGCAGATCGCCGATCTCGGCCTGGGCGCCCCAGCCTTCGTCTTCTCCACCACCCACACCGAGCAGCACACCGCCGCGGCCGCCGACCTCATCGCGCCCCAAGGCCGGTTCGCCCTGATCGACGACCCGCAGGGCCTCGACCTCATGGTGTTCAAGCGCAAGGCCGTCTCGATCCATCACGAGCTCATGTTCACCCGGTCCATCTACGGGACGCCGGACATGGCGCGGCAGGGCGAGATCCTGAACACCGTCGCCGACCTTGTGGACGAGGGCCGCATCCAGACCACCCTCACGGAGCGGCTGTCGCCCATCAATGCGGCCAATCTGAAACGGGCCCACGCGCAGCTCGAAAGCGGGAGCACAAGGGGGAAGATTGTTCTCGAAGGCTTCCAGGCCGGAGGATCCGACCCCGACTCCCTCTGACATGAGCCGCGTGCCGTTCCGGGCGCCAGGGCGTCCCTGTTTCCGGGACGCTGAATGGCAGGCGGGGCGGGGGCTGAGGGCGTAGGAGAGACTTTTCTGGAGGAGCAACATGAGCAACGTCGTCTACCGGATCGTCGAGCACGACGGGGGTTGGGCCTACCAGGTCGACGGGACCTATTCGGAAACCTTCCGCACCCATGACCTGGCGCGCGCAGCTGCCTCGCGTGCGGCGGCCGAGCAGCTGCAGCCAGGGCGGAGCGCCTCCATCAGCTATGAGGATGGCGCGGGGACCTGGCGTCAGGAGAGGGTCGGCGGCTCGGATCGACCCACCACCTCGGTCGAGGGTTGAGCACTGCCTTTACCTTGACGCCGACGCATTCGCCGCGACGGATGGACGGCGTGAACCCGGGCCAGGAACGAGGCTTGCCATGACGAAAGTAAGCGACTCCGTCATGCGGGAGCCGTTCGACGCCATCATTCTCGGAGCCGGCCAGGCCGGCCCGCCTCTGGCCGGACGCCTCAACGCGGCTGGAATGAAAGTCGCGGTCATCGAGCGCAAGCTCGTCGGCGGAACGTGCGTGAACACCGGCTGCATGCCGACCAAGACCTTGGTCGCCAGCGCCCAGGCCATTCGCACCGCCCGGCGGGGGAGCGACTACGGCTTCACCGCCGGATCCGTGACCGTCGACATGGCCGCGGTGGCCGCCCGGGCGAAAAAGGTCTCTCTCGATGCGCGCCACGGCAATGAGACGTGGTTGGGGGGCATGGCCAATGTGGAACTGATACGCGGCCATGCGAGGTTCGAGAGCGCCGACACCGTGGCTGTTCATGGCCGGCGTCTCAGGGCGCCTCGGATATTCATCAATGTCGGGGGCAGGGCGGTTGTGCCGGACATGCCGGGGCTCCACGACGTGCCCCATCTGACGAATACGGGGATCGTGGCCCTGGATGTCCTGCCGCGCCACCTGGTCGTGGTGGGAGGCAGTTACATCGGCTTGGAGTTCGCCCAGATGTATCGGCGCTTCGGGGCGGAGGTCACGATCGTGGAGCGGTCGGATCGGCTGATCGCGCGGGAAGATCCGGACGTGTCCCAGGCCGTGCGCGACATCCTCGAGGCGGAGGGGATCACCGTGCGCACCGGAGCCGCCTGCATCGGCTTCGCCCCGGCGGAGGGCGGCGTGTCCGTATCCGTGGATTGCGCTGATGGATCGCCCGCGTCGGTCGGCAGTCACGTCCTGCTGGCCATGGGTCGCCGCCCCAATACCGACGATCTCGGCCTGGATGAGGCCGGGATCGCCACCGATGATCGCGGCTACATCCGGGTCGACGACCAGCTCCGGACCTCCATCCCGGGGGTATGGGCGCTCGGCGACTGTAATGGCCGCGGCGCCTTCACCCACACCGCCTACAACGACTTCGAGATCGTCGCCGCCAACCTGCTGGACGGCGGAGATCGCCGCGTGAGCCAACGAATCCCGGGCTATGCCCTTTATATCGACCCCCCTCTGGGCCGGGTCGGGATGACCGATGCCGAAGCCGAAAAGTCCGGCCGCCCTTTGCTTCACGCCAGGCGTTCGATGAAACGGGTCGGCCGGGCGGTAGAGAAGGGCGAGACCCAAGGGTTCATGAAGGTGGTGGCTGACGCAGACACCCGTCAGATCTTGGGAGCCGCCGTTCTGGGCGTGGGCGGCGATGAGGCGATCCACGGCATCCTGAACATGATGAGTGCGGGCCAGACGATCGAGGCCCTGCGCTGGGCCGTCCCCATCCACCCGACGGTTTCAGAGCTCGTTCCGTCGCTGCTTCTGGACTTGTCATGACGCCGGGCTGCCGGCTGCCATTCTCGACCGGCGATACGCCGTATCGCTCCCGTGCGGGCCGACCGCCTTTCTCATGCCTTGGGGGGCTCCAGCGCAGAAACAGCGCCCGGTCCTCCATGAGCGCGACCCGACCGCTTGCCGGGTCGGCGCCCCCAGCGTTGTCCGTCTCGCGACGCAGCATCGCAGGACCGGGGACTACACGGCGCCTGGGAAGATCCTGGCCCACAGTGCAAGTGAATGAGGACTGATGATGAACCCGCTGAACCCGATGCATCAGCCGGATATCTGGAACGATGCTGTCCTCGGTTATGAGACACTGGCCGAGCCGCACACGCGACCGTTCGCCAGAATCGCGCTGGAACTGGCGGGCGTTCGACCGGGCGAACGGCTGCTGGACGTCGCCTGCGGAACGGGCGCGTTGACGTTGGAGGCTGCCGCCGAGGGGGCGAGCGTCCTCGCCACCGATTTCTCACCGGGCATGGTCGAGCGGCTGGCGGCGCGTCTGGCGGAGGGCGGGTATGATCGAACGGGCTGCGAGGCTCGGGTGATGGACGGACAGGCGCTGGATTTGCCCGATGGCGACTTCGACGCCGCCTTCTCGGTTTTCGGGGTGATGCTGTTCCCCGACTGGGAAAAAGGTCTGCGCGAACTCCACCGGGTCGTTCGGCCGGGCGGGCGGGTGGTCCTGGTGACCTGGGCCCATGCGCGAGGCGCTGGTCCCGCCGTCCTGTTCGACACGGCCCGGCGCGAGGCTTTGCCGGGACTGGAGCCGTCGCCATTTCCGCCGGGCCTGGAGGCGCTCAGAACGCCGCAACGGCTGGAGGCGGCCATACGGGGTGCGGGCTCTGCGCAAGTTCGCATCGAGACAATAGCGCGAGACTGGACGATCGAGTCGGCGGACTGGCTAGCGGATCATGCGCATCAATTATTTCGGCAGTTTCCTTCCTGGGCGGCGCTCGACGAAGAAGGTCAGGACCGGGTTCGCGAGCGGCTGCGCGCCGCGAACGGCAAGGCCTCGGCCGTACCGTTCACCGTAGAGTCGCGCGCGCTTATCGGGATCGCCCGCCTGCCTGAATGACGACGGTTGGACGAGGGACCTTACCATCGGATCGCCGTGGCGCTGGCCGCGCCCGCCTTGATCAAAGACCGGGCCCCGCTGCGCGGCCGGATCGATGTCGCGCACCGCGACCGGGCATGCGGCGCCAGCGCGGCGGTCTGTCGGCTGATCCCGAAAGCGGAACGCCGTGTTCCGATAGCGCCTGTTTCCCATCCGGATCGATCGCGGCACACCTCTTTCACAGAAAGTGCCGCGCTGCGCGGCCAGGGAGCCGATCATGACCGCAACAGCCATCCCGACCGCCGGAAAGGGGTTGCTTACCCCTGACGACCACGCGCTGATCCTTGTTGATCACCAGTCTCAGATGTCGTTCGCCACCGCCTCGATCGACATCGCCATCCTGCGCAACAACACCGCCCTGGTCTCGACCGCCGCGCGCGATTTCGGAGTGCCGGCGATCCTCACCACGGTGGCGGAGAAGTCCTTCGCCGGTCCGATTTTCAGCGAGATCCGGGACGCCTTCCCCGACGCTCCCGTTCTGGACCGCACCTCAATGAACGCCTGGGAGGACTCGCAGGTCACCGACGCCGTTAACCGCGCCGGCAAGTCGCGCATCGTGATCGCAGGCCTGTGGACCTCGGTCTGCATCGTCGGTCCGGTCCTTTCGGCGATCGACCAGGGCTTCGAGGTCTTCGTCATCACCGACGCCTCGGGCGATGTCACCGACGAGGCCCACGAACGGGCCGTCCAGCGGATGATCCAGGCCGGCGCGCGGCCGATCACGTCCATCCAGTATCTGCTCGAACTGCAGCGCGACTGGGCCCGTTCCGCCACCTACGAGACTACCACCGCCGCGGCGGTCAAGTTCGGCGGGGCCTACGGGGTCGGCATCCAGTACGCCCGCGCCATGCTGGGCGAAAACGCGCGGGAAGGCTGAACCGCTCGGGCGGCCGGGCATTGCCCGGCCGCCGTCTTTGGGAGACCGGCATGAAGACCCTCATCATCGCCCTCGCCGTCGGCCTTCTGGTCGGAGCCATCTATGGCCTGCTGAACGTCCGGTCTCCGGCTCCGCCCTACGTCGCCCTGCTCGGACTGCTTGGCATACTCCTGGGAGAGCAGGGCGTGCAGCACCTGCGCCACCGTCTGGAGGCATCCCAGGCCGCCGCAGCCTCGCCTGACCAGTCCCTCCCATGAACCCGACGCGCCGGACCACCTTGAGCGGCCTCGGCGTCGCCGGCGTTCTGCCCGCCCTCGCCTGGAGTTCAGAGATGATCGAAGCCCCCGACCTCATCCTGCATGGCGGACGGTTCACCACCCTGGATCGATCCAACCCCGCGGCCGACGCCGTGGCGGTCAAGGACGGCGTCTTCTCCGCCGTCGGCTCGGCGCGCGAGATCGTCCCCACCGCCGGACCGTCGACGAAGGTCATCGACCTCGGCGGCCGTCGCGTGGTGCCCGGTCTGATAGACAGCCACACCCACGTCATTCGCGGCGGCCTCAACTACAACATGGAGCTCCGCTGGGACGGGGTGCCGACTCTGGCCGACGCCATGGCCATGCTGCGCCGCCAGGCCCGGAATACGCCGCCGCCGCAGTGGGTGAGGGTGGTCGGCGGCTTCACCCGGCATCAGTTCATCGAGAAGCGATTGCCGACCCTGGACGAGATCAACGCAGCGGCTCCGGAGACGCCGGTCTTCATCCTGCATCTGTACGACCGGGCGCTCCTCAACCGCGCCGCCCTGCGCGCGGTGGGCTATACAAGAGACACGCCGAACCCGCCTGGCGGCGAGATCCAGCGGGACGCGAGCGGCGAGCCGACGGGGATGCTGATCGCCCAGCCCAATGCGGTGATCCTGTATTCGACCCTGGCGAAGGGTCCAAAACTGCCGGAGGCCTACCAGCTCAATTCCACGCGCCATTTCATGCGGGAGCTGAACCGGCTCGGGGTGACCAGCGTCATCGACGCCGGCGGGGGCTTTCAGAACTATCCCGATGATTACGAGATCATCGAGAAGCTGCACGAGGACGGTCAGCTGACCGTCCGCCTCGCCTACAACCTGTTCACCCAGAAGCCGCAGGAAGAGCTGAACGACTTCAAGACCTGGGGCGCCCAGGTCCGGCCCGGCCAGGGCGACGACTACTACCGTCACAACGGCGCCGGAGAAATGCTGGTCTACTCGGCCGCCGACTTCGAGGACTTTCGTCAGCCGCGCCCGGACATGGGCTCCGGCATGGCGGCCGACCTCGAGCCGGTCGTCCGGCAGCTGGTCGAGCAACGCTGGCCGTGGCGGATGCACGCAACCTATGACGAGACCATTGACCGGGCCCTGGATGTTTTCGAGGCGGTCAACAGGGACACCCCGTTCGAGGGGCTTCACTGGTTCTTCGACCACGCCGAGACGGTCAGTGAGCGCAACATCGACCGGATTGCAGCGCTCGGCGGCGGCATCGCGGTGCAGCACCGCATGATGTACCAGGCCGAGGACTTCGCGGAGCGCTACGGCGCGGCGGCCCTGGCCGACAGCCCGCCGATCTCCCGGATGCTGGCCGCCGGCGTCCCGGTGGGCGCGGGCACCGACGCGACCCGCGTCGCCTCCTACAATCCGTGGGTCTCGCTGAGCTGGCTGGTGACCGGCAAAAGCCTGGGCGGGCTGCGCATGTATCCGGCCGCGCAGCGTCAGGATCGCGAGACGGCCCTGCGTCTGTGGACCGAGGCCAACACATGGTTTTCCAACGAGGAAGGCAAGAAGGGCGTCATCTCCACGGGTCGGCTGGCGGATCTCGTCGTACTGGACCGTGACTATTTCTCGGTCGCGGAAGACGAGATCGTCCATATCGAGAGCGACCTGACGCTGCTGGGCGGCAAGGTGGTTTGGGGCGCCGGCGACTTCGCCCGCGAAGCCCCGCCGATCCCGCCGCCCGCGCCTGACTGGTCGCCGGTCCGCACATTCGGCGGTTATCACAGTACGAAGACTCAGCAGCCGAACGGCTTCTTCGCTAGGGCGGCCGCAGCCTGCGGCTGCGCTACGGCCTGCGGCGTCCACGGTCACGACCATGCGGCGACGGCCCGACATCAGGCTCCGGCGGCGGACGCCGGGTCCTTCTGGGGCGCTCTCGGCTGCGCCTGCTGGGCGGTGTGACCATGAACGCCGCCGCGTCGCCCCGACTGATCGCCGCGCTGCTCGAGGCGCCTGGCGTGGCCCTGATCGGCCGGATCCTGCTGACCTCGCCCTTCTGGATCAGCGGCCTGCTGAAACTGGCGGATTTCCAGTCCGCCGTCGCCGAGGCGTCGCATTTCGGCCTGCAGCCGGCCGTCCCCGCAGCTCTGGCCGTCATCCTCCTGCAGATCGGCGGCTCCCTGGCCGTCATCGTGGGCCGCGGGGCGTGGGTCGGCGCGGGCGCCTTGGGGGTGTTCACCGTCCTGGCCAATGTCGTCGGCCACGCCTTCTGGGCCCTGGAAGACCCGATGGCCCGCTTTCACGACATGAACGCCTTCATCGCCAACGTCGGCCTGATCGGCGGTCTGGTTCTGGCGGCGATCCTCGCTGAGCGCCACGATCGATGAGCGAGGCCGCCGCCCCCCGCGGACCGCTGGCGACGCCGCTGTTCCGCGCGCTGTGGATCGCCACCATTGTCTCGAACATCGGCACCTGGATGAACGACGTCGGGTCGTCCTGGCTGATGACCTCCCTGTCGCCCAGTCCGCTGTGGGTGGCCATGGTGCAGGCGGCGACGACCCTGCCCATGTTCGTGTTCGCCCTGCCCGCCGGCGCGCTGGCCGACGTGATCGACCGCAGGAAACTGTTGATCGCTTCCCAGATGCTGATCCTGGCCGGGGCGGCTTCGCTGGCGGCCATCACCTGGTCCGGCCTGATCACACCTCCGCTGTTGCTGGCGCTGACTGCGGTCATGGGACTGGGAGCCGCCCTCGGCGCCCCGGCCTTCCAGGCCATCGTGCCGGAGCTGGTCGGCAAGCCTTCTCTCGCGGACGCGATCGCCCTCAACAGCCTCGGCGTCAACATCGCGCGCGCGATGGGGCCGGCCCTGGGCGGCGTGATCGTCGCCCTCTCGGGACCGGCCGCGGTCTACGCCCTGAACGCGGTGTCGATCCTGGCCGTGTTGGGGGTTCTTTTCGCCTGGCGCCGACAGGCTTTGGTCAGCACCCTGCCGGCTGAGCATTTTTTCGGCGCCTTGCGGGCCGGCTATCGTTACGCGCGCCATGCGCCCGCCTTGCAGCTTGTGCTCGTCCGTTCGGTCGCCTTTTTCCTGTTCTCAAGCGCCCTGTGGGCCCTGCTGCCTCTTGTTGGACGTCAGATGCTCGGCCTGGACGCCGCCGGCTACGGTGTGCTCCTCGGCAGCATGGGAGCAGGAGCCGTGGCGGGCGCCGTGGCCCTGGCCCGGGTCCGCAAACACGTCAGCGCAAACCGGCTCTCGGTGATCGCCTCTCTGCTGTTCGCGGTGGCCACCCTGTCGCTCGGCCGGGCCGGGAATGCCTGGGTCGCGGGCGGGATCATGGTGGTGGCCGGAGTGTCGTGGATCACCATGCTGTCCGGTCTGAACGTGGCGGCCCAGATGGCGGTCCCGGCCTGGATCAAGGCTCGGGCCCTGGCCGTCTACCTGCTGGTCTTCCAGGGCGCCATGACGGCCGGCAGCATCCTGTGGGGGATTTTCGCGAGCCGCACCGACATACCCACGACCCTGACGACGGCCGCGGTCGCCCTGGGCGTCGCGACGCTGGCCGCCTTCCGGTTCCGCCTGCCCGCCGCCAACGCGGTCGACCTGACCCCTTCCGGCCATTGGGCCGAACCGGTCGTCACCGGAGAGCACCCCGCGGATCGGGGACCGGTCATGATCCTGATAGAGTACCGTGTCGATCCGGCCCGGACCGTGGAGTTTGTTCGCGAGCTCCACGGCTTCAAACCGGTCCGACAACGTGACGGAGCCCTGCGGTGGAACGTGTTCGAAGACGCCGAAACCCCCGGGCTGATCATTGAGAGCTTCGTCGTCGCCAGCTGGCTGGAACACCTTCGACAGCATGAGCGGGTGACGCATGAGGATCGGCTCGCGCAGGAGAGCCTCAGGCGCTTCCACACTGGCGACCGGCCGCCCGTGGTCCGCCACCTGATCGCCCCGAACCTCTGATCGCGCGACGATCCCCGCTGGGCCGCAGAAGCCGCCTTGCAGGACCAGATCCGAGGTGCCGCTCGTCGGCCTGGCCGTCGCCCTCGACCGGCGTTGCGGATTCACGAACACGACATCGCGGCTTTCGGTGACTGCGCGAAGCTTGCGCGCCGGATAGGTTCACCAGGCCGGCCATGGTTCCTGCGCATGTCCGGTGATGAGTCTCCTGTCATTCCACCCCCAAGCCGATGACAGGGGTGGGGGCCGCCGACACCCAACGGCGGCCCCTTTTTTTCCGCATCCGCCAGTCGCCGTCGGCGTCCGCCGGTCGCCCCCTCAAATGGCAAGGAAACGGCGGGATCGATTGGGAGCATGGCGCCTGGCGCGTGCGGTGGAACACGCAATTCCACGACAGCTACAGCATCACCTTTACCCAGGATGTCTCTACCCCTGCCGGGGCCGCCCGCGTTGCTCGCGCGATACAGCTGCAGGGCGCCCGAAGGGCGCCGAGCCAGACCTACAGCGACCTGCACGTCAGCCCTTCGATGAAGGTCACCGCCTGCTCGGAGGAATGCGGGTGTCAGCAGGCGTTCAGAACGTCTTCAACCAGACGCCGCCGGTCATCGCGATCCTCGACTATACTCAGCTCGGCTACAGCGTCTACGGCGACCCTCGGCTACGTCGGTTCAGCGTCAGCCTCTCAGAGTCGATCTAGCCGGCGGCCGCCCTGGCCTCGCCGCCGGCAGCGCACCGGCTTCTGAAATCAGATTTCGGGGCCGAACTTGTCGGTGAGGAAGCACACCAAGGCCCGGACGCGAGCGATCCGAGCCCGAGCCGGCGGCATCAGCAGATGAAGGCCTCCGCCCTCGTGCGGGTAGTCGTGGAGGATCTGCTCCAGAGCGCCCTCCAGGACGGCCTGCTCCGCCATGAACCACGGCAGAATGACGACCCCCAGTCCCGCCTTGCCGGAGGCCAGCACCATCTGCGCGTTGTCGGTCCGCAAGCGGGCGTTGCCTCGGACGTAGTCCCAGCCTTCGGATCTTCTGAAACGCCACTGGTTCAAGGCGTTCGTGTAGAGAATGACGTCGTGACCGGCGAGGTCGGTCGGGCGCTCCGGTCGGCCCCGCGCGTCGAGGTAGGCGGGGCTTGCAACCACGGCGGCGCGGACGGTCGCGAGGCGCCGGGTGATCAGGCTCGAGTCCGGCAAGTTGCCGATCCGCAGCGCCAGGTCGTAACCGTCGCTCGTCAGATCGACCATTCGGTCCTCGAAACGGACATCAAGCTGGATGGCCGGCTGCATGGCGGCGAAGTTCGCCAGCAGCGGGGCGAGCAGGTTCTGAAGCGCCATGGGCACCGAGATCCGAAGCTCACCCGATATCTCCGCCGTCAGCTTCCCGACGGCCTCCTGGGCGGATTCCAGCTCCGCGAGGGCCGCGGAGCCCCTGGCGTAGTAGGTCCGGCCGGCGTCGGTCAGGGCGGTGCCCCGCGCCGTGCGGATCAGCATGATTGCGCCAAGCGTTCTCTCGAGCTGGCTGACACGACGGCTGACAATTGACTTGGCGACGCCCATACGCTGGGCGGCCTGGGTCATGCTTCCCGTTTCCGCGACGCACAGGAAGGCCCTGACTTCCATAAGGTCGACCGCTCTGACTTCCGGCACTTTCAACTCTCCAACTGATCGTCCGCGGGCAAATGGGTGAAGGCTCTCGGTCGCCGGGCGCTCAGTCCCGCCGGTCTGGCGTTTGGCTCACCAGCCGGGGCAGGCTTGCCCGCGCCCACTTCGGAAGGGCGAGTGAGCAGTCAAAAGACGCGGGGTGTCGGACCGGTTCATGATCTCTTCGCCTTGGCTCCGCCCACGCGCTCCCCTTCAATGTTGTTCATGTAGGACGCACGTCCCGGGACAATGGACAGCGGGTTGCAGCGGATTGTACGATCCGCGGCCCGGAGTCCGGCGCCGCCCCGCATCAGCCGGAAGCGGCTGGTTACCCGGCGCGCTCGAGGCCGTCGTCGGCCACGCCGTAGGGGCCGATGACCGATGCACCACAATCCCGCAGAGCGGGGGTGGCGCCAGTTCTTCCCGGGCGCAGCGGATGCACCGACAGGGTCGACCGTGTCCGAGGCCGTAGGCCGCTTTGACGCCGGGCCGGCGACCACGCTCCTTCACCGGACCCCGCCGCTTTTTCACTGACCGACAGCGCCTGCAAGGTGGGCCGTGCGCGGGCGCCGCGGATGGGGCAGCCAGCCGAGGCGTCACGGGGTGAGGCGCCGGATCAGCCTCGCTGGCCGCGCGGACCGGTGGGGCTGGCGGGTCCAGCCTGTGTGTCGCGGGACGCCGCCTGCTGCCTGATCCGACGATCCGCCTCTCGCACAACCCCGATGAAGGCCTTTAGCGGAGCCGGAACGAGCCGGTGGCCGCTGTAGTAGAGGCAATGGCCCGGCTCGGGAGGCGTCCAGTTTTCAAGCACTTGGATCAGACTCCCGTCCCGCAGCTCGGCGGCCACCGTAGGCTCGGGTACGAGAGCGATGCCCAGCCCCGCTGCGGCGGCGTCGCGCATGAGGCCGTTGTCGTTGAGACTGAGGGCGCCCGGGACATCGATCACGATCTCCTCGGCGCCTCGCGCGAACTCCCAACGATAGCGCTTCCCGCTTGGCAGACGCTGTCGGACGCACTGATGTCGCAGGAGGTCCTGGGGCATGGTCGGTCGGCCATGGGCTGCGAGGTAGTCGGGGGAGGCGACGGCCAGAAACCGGATTTCGCCGCCGAAGGGAACCGCGACCATGTCCTGCTGCACGGCGCTCCCCAGGCGGACGCCTGCGTCAAACCCTTCTGCGACGATATCGATAAACCGGCCGTCAGTGACGAGGTCGAGGCTGACGCCAGGATGCCTCGCGGTGAAAGAGGGGAGGGCGTTCTGCACCAGCCAGCGCCCCGCCAGCGGTTCTGCATTGATACGCAGCACGCCGACCACTTCGTCTTGCCCGTGACCCACGGCGTTCAGCAGATCGTCCAGGTCCCGGATGACGGACGGAGCCCGAAGAAGAAGCGCTTCGCCGGCGGGGGTGAGGGAGACGCTGCGCGTGGTCCGATTGAGCAAGCGCACCCCAAGGCGGCTCTCAAGCGTGCTGATCGCGTGACTCAGCGCCGATCGCGAGACGCCCAGAACGTCGGCCGCATCCCGAAAGCTTCGCCGCCGCGCCACCTCCACGAAGGTCCGCAATTCGCTGGTTCTGAGATCGGCCATTGTTGAGCATCTTTCACCGCCGCATGCGATAAGCGCCGCCTTATCACGACAATCGCCAGGGCCTAAGTCGTCGTGCAACTAAGACCCGCCCGCTCGACGCGGCGAGCCCGCCGACCCGCCGACCCTGCAAACCCGGAGATCGCCATGTCCCGTCGTGAAGTCATTTCGCCGCCCAACCGTCACGCCCTGTACGATGTGCACGGCTATTCGCCTGCGATCCGGTTCGGGGACCTGCTCTTCGTGTCGGGGCAGGTCGGGAGCCGGGAGGATGGTTCGCCCGAGCCAGTCTTCGCCGACCAGGTCCGGCGCGCCTACGCCAACCTGAAGGTCATCCTCGCAGCCGCGGGCGCTTCGCTCGATGACGTGGTCGACGTGACGACCTTCCATACCGATCCCGGGTCCCAGCTGGAAACCGTCATGGCGGTGCGGGCCGATGAGATCGGCCCTGCGCCGTATCCCAACTGGACGGCTGTGGGCGTGACCTGGCTGGCCGGGTTCGATTTCGAGATCAAGGTGATCGCGCGCATACCCGAACCGCGGCGGAAAGCGGACTGACGTCGTCCACTGTCCGGGCCGCCGGTCGACCGGCTTCCGCGTCCCTTCAACGCAGTCCCGAGGAAATATCGAACGGAGCGTCGCAAGTGTCTGATCCCAGGCCGGTGGAGCTAACGGAGGTCAGGGCGTTCGTGTGTGTCGCCGAGGCCGGCAGCATGACCCAGGCGGCGCTGCGGCTGGGCGTGGCCAAATCGATCGTCAGCCGTCGGGTCAGCCAGCTCGAACGGGCCGTGGGCGCGGTAATGCTGACCCGAACCGCGCGCGGCACCGCCCTGACCGACGCCGGGCGAACGTATTACGCCGGGGGCGCGGCGGCGCTTGCGGAACTGGAGTTCGCCCGGGAGGCCGTCGGCAAGCTGACGACCGAGATCTCCGGAGAGTTGCGGATCTCGGCGCCGCAGGTCTTTCAGCTCGGCCTGGCGCCGCTGCTGGCCGACTTCGCGGCGCTTCATCCCATGGTCCGCCTCGAAATCTGCTTCGAGGACCGGCAGGTCGACCTGATCAGCGAGGGTTACGATCTGGCGGTGCGGATCGGCAACCTGCCGGACTCGAGCCTGATCACGCGCCGGCTCGCGACCGTTCGGGCCGTCGTGGTCGCAAGCCCTGCCTATCTCGATACGCGCGGTCGTCCGTCACGGCCCGGCGATCTGACAGGGCACGACGTCATCGTCTACACCCACGCCACGAACCAGTGGCGCTTCAGAGGAGCGGAGGGCTGGGAATACGTCCGCGGCAACCCGCGCCTGCGGACCGACAGCGGACAGATGGTCCTCGCCGCCGGCAAGGCGGGGCTCGGCGTCGTCATCCTCCCGTGGTTCATGGTGGAGCAGGCGGTCCTCGACGGGGATCTGGAACAGGTCCTGCCCGCGCATCCCCACGAGGGCGGCGGCCTTCACCTGCTGATGCCGCCGGCGCGGGCCCGGATCGCGCGCGTCCGGGCGCTGGTGTCTTTTCTCGCGGACAGGTTCGGACCTGTGATCTGACCGCAAGGCGCGTGACAAGGCGGCCGCTAGATGCCGAGGATGCCGCGATAGGTCGGGTGCACCGCCTCCGCGTGTTCAGGATGCTTCTTCAGATAGGCCGAGAAAAACGGGCAGACCGGCAGGATCACGAGTCCGCGCGACCTGGCGTCGTCGATCACGTGTTGCGCCAGCCGGCCGGCGATCCCCTTTCCCTCAAGACGTCGGGGCACAAGGGTTTCCGAGATCATCAGATTGGGCGGCGAAAGGTTGTAGGTCACGACCCCGACCTCCCCGTCCGCCGCCAGTTCGTAGCGGTTCAGATCCGTGTTGTTGCGGACTTCGGGATCAGACATGGCGGCTCCAGGTGAGCGAGGAGGGGTTGGGTCAGGGTCGCCGGCGACCGATGGTCGGGATTGGCGTCGTAAGGGTGGATTCTCGCCGGTCCCGACCTGTTAGCGTGCGCTGGAAATGTCAGCGAAGCGGCTTCGATGTTCCAATGATCCGGCGTTGATCCTGGTCTGTGACTTCCGACGGACATCCGATTGATCGAGGGCGGCGAGGTGGCGCCATGGGCCGTGCCCCGCCGTCATGGCGCAGAGGCGGACTCGATCAGATCGGCGACGCGCCCGGGCTCGGAAATCATGATCACATGCGATCCCCCGGGGATCACCACGGTGCTGCGCGACTGGGCGCGCGCCGCCATGAAGGCCAGGCCAGCCGCGGGGATGTTCTTGTCGCCGTCTCCGTAGACGAACCAGGAGGGTATGGTCTTCCAGGCGGGCTCGCCCGAGGGCTCGTTGAGCGCCAGGTCGGTGATCGGCCGCTGGGTGACCGCCATCACCGAGGCCTCTGCCGGGGCGACGTCGTGAGCGAACTGTTGATGGAAGGCGTCCTGCCGGATGTAGAGATCATGGCCTCCGGCGCTCAAGGGCACGGGTTGACTCAGGGCTTCGCCGAGCGTGCCCCCGGGGAACCGGCCGGCGAGGTCGGCCGCTGTTTCACCGGCGTCAGGCGCGAAGGCCGCCACATAGACGAGGGCACGGACGTTGTCCTGGTTTCGTGCGGCGTTGGTGATGACCGTGCCTCCATAGGAGTGGCCGACGAGCACGACAGGACCATTGATGCTGTCGACCAGGGCCGCGACGGCGCTTGCGTCGGACGACACGCCTCTCAGCGGATTGGCGGCTGCGATGACCGTGAAGCCGTCTTCCCGAAGGCTGGAGATTACGCCCTTCCAGCTCGACGCATCGGCGAACGCGCCGTGCACGAGAACGATGGTGGGCTTCTCCGGCGTCTGCGCTTCGGCCGCGGTCGTGGCCAGCATCAGTCCGGCCATAAGCGCTCCGGCGATCTTGCGTCCGGGCATGAGGTCGTCTCCAGCAAAAGATCCGCCCCGGCGGGAGGCGCTCCGAGTTGTGCGTCGAACCAGCCCCCGGCGGCTTTCTGTTCGCGGGAGGGTTCGTCTGTTCCTCGACAAGTCCTGACCGAACGCTGGCTTGTGGGGTAGTCTCAAAAGTCGTGCACACTGTTGCTTGAAGCGGAACGCAGGGCGGAGCCGGCCGCATCAGGGGGAAGCCCCGGAGTGGCCCGGAAGTGCAGGTGGACGCGTCGCGCGAGCCGGCGCCCGGGCTGCCCCGGTGCGACCAGGCCTCCAGGATGACGGGCCGCCGGCGAACCGTTACGGAGTCCGAAATGTATCGCCGACAACGATCCCCTGATGCGACCGCGGTCTGACTTCATGCGCCTCAGGGCCGTTGTCCTCGCCTTGACGCTGGGGCATTTCCTAGCGGCGCTCACGACCGGGATCGTTCTGGCTGCTACCGCGCTCGTCGCAAAGCTCGTCTCGACCGTGCCGGACTGCGCAAACGACTGCAGCGCAGCGGTGTCGACCACGGCACCTCAGGCCGCGGCGGGCGCGATCCTGATGGCGATTCTCGTCGCGCTCGTCGCCGCCTTCGCGACGGCGCCGGCCACGGTGGTCCTTTCGCCCTTGGCGCTGTGGCTCGACCGACGGCGTACCGCTTGGACGACCATGCTCGCAGCGGGAGGACTAGGCGGCTTCTTCTTGGGTCTGCCGTTGACGATTCTGACCCTCGCGCTTCTGGACTGGCGGCAGCTGACAATGGCCGGTTTCGCCCGGACCTGGTTCGTGGCCTTGCCGGAATACGGGCCCGCCTCTGCCCTGAGCGGCGCCGTTTTCGCCGGCGTCCTGGTTTGGGCGAGGCGAAGCGGTCCGGCCTGAGCGGGTAGGAGGCCGGAGGGTCTGGAGCCTGCCTTTCGGGGGGCGGCGCCCTCAAAACCGCCGTTCGAGCGGCGGGCGGCTCAACCCTGCGCCTCGACCAGGAGGCCGGTCCCGCTTCGGCGACGGCGGGTTTTTCGTGGAGCCGTGGCGGGCGTTCGCTGGACCTCCGCCAGCTCCGACGACCTTGTCCGCCGGAGACGCTCAACTGGGCGCCGGCGGAGACAGCCTGACCGCCGACCCCGCCGGGGGTTGCGGATAATCAAAAAATCGATATCTTGTATAACAAGATGTCGTATGAAATCGAGCCTCAGACCGGCCCGCTGCGGCCGCAGCGTTCCCAGATGCTCAAGGGACTGGTGGAGCTTGCGCTTCTCAGTCTGCTTGAGGAGGAGCCCTGCTACGGTCTCGACATCCTGGAACGGCTACGCACAGACGCGGGACTGAATCTGGCGGAAGGGGCGGTCTATCCGTTGCTTCACCGGCTGGAGAAAGCCGGCTGGACGTTGGCCGAGTGGCGTTTCGACCCGGACAACGGCCGACCCAGAAAGTACTATGCGATTACTGACGCCGGTCGCGCCGAGCTGCGCGCGCAGCTTGACAGCTGGAGCGAGATGTCCGCGCGGCTCACCCAATTCCTTGCGAGGAGGATTCCGTCGTGACCGAGCAACAGAGACTAGAGCAATGGGTGCGCCGCCTCGGCTGGGCACTGGGCAGTCTGCCGGTCCGCGAGCGCGACGACATCCTGCGTGAAACCCGATCCCATATCGATGACCGGGTCGCGGAGGGCGTCGCGCTTGAGACAGTGCTTCAGGGGTTCGGGCCCGCGGAGCGCTACGCTCGCCAGTTCATTGACGAGATCGAGGCGTATGAAGCCCTGGGGTCGCAGCGTGCCGCCGACCTGGCCCTTTTTGTCGCCAACAGGGCCCACCGCAGCGGCGTCGCCGCCTTCACCCTGCTTCTCCTGCTTCTGCTGGGAGTTCTGGCGGCGATCACGGTCCTGATGGTCGGGCTCAAGATCTATGACCCCGTCCACACCGGCCTCTGGGTCGGACAGGGGGGTGGCTTTGTCGGCATCATCGACGATGCCGCCGCCGGCCGCGAACTTATGGGCCCCTGGCTGTTTCCGATCTCGGCGCTGCTTCTCACCCTGGTCGCTGTCTGCGGCCGGCTCCTGCTTTCTTTCGTCGTTCCGCTGCTGAAGCCCCGGCCGGACCGTCCGGTCAAGGAGCCGACATGACCCGTCGCGCCATCTTCATTTTCGTACTGCTCGCCGTCGCGGTGAGTTGGGCCATGCAGTTCGCCGCCATCGGCGTGTTCGGCCTCGGGACGCCAGGGGCCAGTCTTGTCTTCCTGCTCATCATGTGGTCGCCGACCCTGCTGGCCGCCGGCTTCCTCATACTTCACCGCCCCTCGCGCGAGGGCGTGCTCTGGCGGCTCGGGCGCCTGAGGTATCTACCCATCGGGATCGCAGTGGAGACCGCCCTCGGTTTTGCGGTCGTGGGGTTGCTGGTCGCCGCCGGCCTCGCGGTTTCCGGCTGGTTCGTTTTCGGGGCGGAAGGCGTGGCCGTGTCCGGCGGGCCCTGGCTGCTTGGCCGGGGCGAGCAGGCCTGGCCGCTGTTTCTGCTCAACATCGTTCTGACCGCGGTCGCGTTTTCCGTCATGAACCTCGTGGCTGCGACCGGCGAGGAGTTCGCCTGGCGGGGTTTTCTGCAGGGCCATCTCACCCGTCAGTTCGGCGTGCGCCCCGGCATCCTCGTGCTGGCGGCCATCTGGACGGTCTGGCACTTTCCCGCCCTTCTCGCCGGCTATAATTTCCCGGAGCATCCCTATCTCGGCGCGTTCGTGCTGTTCCCGCTGCAGATGATCGGAGCATCGCTCTTCTTCGGCTGGCTCACCATCCGGTCGGGGAGCTTCTGGCCTGCCGCGCTGGCCCATGGCGCAGTGAACTCCATCCAGCAGGGGGTCGTCGGCAATCTCGGTCCGGAGGGATCGGCGCTTCACGCCGACGTGCTGCTGACCGCCTTGATGGCCCTCGTCGGGCTGTTCTGCTGGTTTGCGCTGGGTGACGAGCGCCGCACGGGGAGACCGGACCAGCGGAAGGGTCGCCCCCGCGAGGCCAAGCCCCCGCGGAACGCAACGCGCCCGCTTCGGTGACCTTCGGCGGCGAAGGCGCAACGACCATGCAGGAGGGGCCCGATCCGGGGCGGCTCTGGCGGCATCGCGGCCGCGGGGCGGCCGCCGGGCGTAGAGGGGATGCGGCCATCGTGATCGCCGCCAGGGCGGCCTTCGGGCCGGTCGCGAGGTCGCGATCACTGCGTGCGGGACAAGCCTCGCGGCGACCTGCTCACCGTTGATCTCGAGACCGATCAAGCCGCCGCCCGGGAAGACGACCTCAGGTTCGACGCCGTGCTTCGGCCAGAGCCGACCACAGATCGGGCTGGTTGCAGTATCGGATCAGCAGCTCGGTCAGCACACGGATCTTGCGCGCGGGATGCTGGCCGGGCGGGCGCAGGACATAGGCTCCGGCCGTGGGCAGCGGGTAGCGGGTCATGATCGGGACCAGTGCGCCGCTGGCCAGATGGGGGCGGGTGAAGTCGTCAGGGAGGTAGGCGACGCCCAGCCCCGCGAGCGCCGCGGCTAGAAGAGCCATGCCGTTGTCGGCCTTGAACCGGCCGTGAGGGCGAATGGTGACGGTCTGGTCCCCGTCGAGGAACTGCCAGGCTTCAGTGCCCTGCATCAGCGCCTCGTGTTCGAGAATCTCGTCGGGCGTCTCGGGCGCGCCGTGGGCTTCGATGTACGCCGGGCTCGCGACCAGGCGGCCGTTTACAGGTCCGATCCGCCTCGCCATCAGGTTCGAGTCCTGGAGATAGCCGACGCGGACCGCACAATCGAAGCCCTGGGCGACGAGATCGACGAAGCCGTCGGTGTAGCATGTCTGGATGCTGAGCTGCGGGTGGAGCCGCGCCATCTCTGCAATCACGGGTGCGAAATGGCTTGGTCCGAACGACAGCGGCGCCGAAATGCGCAAGCGGCCGCGCAGCTCGCCTTGCGGCAGGATCATTTCCCTGGCGACCTCCATCTCGAGGCCGATCCGGTGGGCGTAGTCGCGGAAGGCGGTTCCGGCTTCGGTGAGCGAGGAGCCCCGTGTCGTGCGCGCGAGCAACTGTACGCCGAGTTCGGCCTCGAGCCGGAAGAGCCGTCGGCTGACGATGGATTTGGCCAGTCCGAGGCGGCGTGCGGCCGCCGACACGCCCCCGGCGTCGGCCACTTCTACAAAGGTGTGGAGGTCTTCAAGGTCCACCTGGCGTTCCGGGATTCGAGACACTGCGTAGCTTTCCCCGGCCATACTCTATCGGAACCGGCAATGCGATTGTCTTTCCAGGCGGCGTCGGAACAGGGCGCGCCACCCTGCCAACTCCTCTAGCCAGCAGAGCCCTCTCATGACCCTCCGCAACGGCCTCGCATCCTTCCTCCGGCCCGAGGAGCCGGTTCTCGGGCTGACCGATCACCAGCCCAGCCTGTGGGAACAGCCGGTGGTCAACAGGCCGGTCCCGACCGGCCCGGGCGTCGGCGCCTGATCAAACGGGATGACGGAGGATGGAGAGCCCGCGCGGCTGTTTCTTCCTTCATCCTCTTCCACTCCCGGGACGGCGACGGGACCGCTCAGGCGGATTTCGTCGTTCCCCCGACAGCAAGGACGACCATGATCGAGATGATTATCGAGCAGAGACGCCGGAGCCTTGGAGGGGGTCTGGAGGTCGGCCGCGTCCTGCCGTTCGCGGAGCGGCGGATGATCGGGCCCTTCATCTTCTTCGATCACATGGGGCCGATGGACATCGCCCCGGGCGTGGACCGGAACGCCGACGTCAGGCCGCATCCACATATCGGCCTGTCGACCGTCACCTATCTGTATTCGGGCGAGATGATGCACCGGGACAGCCTCGGCTATGAGCTTCCCGTCCGGCCCCAGGAGGTCAACTGGATGACGGCGGGCCGGGGCGTCACCCACAGCGAGCGGCTGGAAAAGGGCCGGGCTTCAGGCGACCATCTTCACGGCATCCAGGCCTGGGTGGCGCTGCCGACCGCAGACGAGGAGACCGACCCCGCCTTCGCCCACTACGAGGGCGCCGATCTGCCGGCCTGGCGCGACGGGGGCGTCAGCGGCCATCTGATCGCCGGGAGCGCCTACGGGCTTGTCGCCGGCGCACGGACCCACTCGCCCCTGTTCTACGCCCATCTCGACCTTGAGGCGGGCGCCAGGGCGGAGGTTCCCATGGGCCATGGCGAGCGGGGCGTCTATGTCGCCACGGGAGAGATCACCCTGGGCGGCCGGACCTTGACGGCGGGGCAGATGGCCGTCCTCAGCCCGGCGGCCTCGCACCTGCGGGCAGAACGGCCGTCGACAATCATGTTGCTGGGCGGGGAGCCGGTCGGCGAACGCTACCTCTACTGGAATTTCGTTTCCTCTTCGCCGGACCGCCTCCAGCAGGCCGCGGAAGACTGGAAGGCCGGCCGGATGAAGTTGCCGGACGGCGACGACCAGGAGTTCACACCCTTCCCGGACGGTGCGCGTATGATGCCGTCGCCGCTGTCGTGAGAGAGGGCGCCGATGGCCGGGCCGCAGGCGCGGCCGGGAGACCGAACGCCGTCCTGGCCAGCGCCACCGGCGGGGTCGGCGAGATGTCCCATGCCGTCACCCTCACCGTGGGTCGCCATATCCTCACGGCCGATGATCCGGAGCGTCTGGGCGGCAAGTCGGGGTCGAATACGGCATGGAGCGGATCGCCGGAGCTTCGGCGCCCGTCGACACCTTCGAAAAGGCCATAGTGATCCAGGGGCCTGAGCTCACGGACGAACAGCGCGCCCGCCTCCTCAACGTCGCCGCCAGATGTCCGGTGCAGCGGGTCCTCGAGGGTGCCCCGGTGATCACCACGCGCGTTCGGCCGCTCTCATGACTCCCTAGCGATCGGGCCCATCCGCATTGAAAGGAACACAACTTGGCTGAAGCCAGCGTCACCGACACCATAGCGCCCGCGGTCGTGCTTCTGGCCGCCGCGGTCGTCGCCGTGCCCCTGTTCCGCCGCCTTGGGCTCGGTTCGGTCCTGGGCTATTTCGCGGCCGGGGTGCTGGTGGGTCCGTCGGTGCTCGGCGTCTTCACCGACGCCCAGGCCATCCTCCATTTCGCGGAACTGGGCGTCGTCATGTTCCTGTTCGTAATCGGGCTGGAACTTCGGCCCCGGAAACTGTGGGCGATGCGTGGCTCGATATTCGGCCTTGGGCTGGCTCAGGTGAGCGCCGCGATCCTGGCGCTCGGCGTCACGGGATGGGCTGTTTTCGGCCTGTCCGCGCCCGTGGCATTCATCGCCGGGTCCGGCTTCGTCCTGTCCTCGACGGCCGTCATCATGTCCGTGCTCCGGGACCGGGGGGAGATGGCGAGCGCGGAAGGCCAGAAGTCGGTCGCCGTTCTGCTGTTCGAGGACCTGATGATCGTCCCGCTCCTGGCGATCGTCGGCCTTCTGGCGCCGGTCGGTCAGGGAGACGTCGGCTGGGCCGGCCTGGTGGCGCCCGCCGGCGCCCTGCTGATGCTCCTGGTCGTCTCGCGCTGGGCGCTGAATCCGTTCTTCGCATTGCTGGCGAAGGCCCGGACCCGCGAAGTGCTCACCGCCGGCGCCCTCCTGGTGGTCCTCGGCGCCGCCTTGCTCATGGATATTGTCGGCCTGTCCATGGCCATGGGCGCCTTCCTTGCGGGGGTGATGCTTTCCAGCTCGAGCTACCGGCACCAGATCGAAAGTGACATCGAACCGTTCCGCGGGCTGCTGATGGGCCTGTTCTTCCTCGCCGTCGGGATGTCCCTGGACCTCTCGGTCGTCGCTCTCGACTGGCGGCTGCTCATCGCGCTGTTGGGCGCATTCACGCTCGCCAAGGGTGCGGTCGTCCTGGCCGTCGCGCGCCTGTTCGGCAGCGGCAACCGACAGGCGCTGCACCGCACCTCCATGTTCCTCCAGGGGGGTGAGTTCGCCTTTGTTCTTTATACGGCGGCGACCTCGGCCGGTGTCATTGACGCGCGCGAGAACGCCCTGTTCTCCACTCTGGTGATCCTGTCCATGGCCATGACCCCGTTGCTCATGCTGGCCGCGGACCGCCTGCTCGGCAACGATGCGTCCATGGACGGCATCGACGCCGCCCGCGACCTTAAGGGAAGGGTATTGCTGATCGGGTTCGGACGCTTCGGCCAGATCGCCTCGCAAGCCCTCCTGGCGCGAGGGGTCAGCCTGTCGGTCATTGATGCGGATCCGGACAGGATCCGCGAAGCCGCGCAGTATGGATTCAAGGTCTTCTTCGGCGACGGCGCTCGCCTCGACATTCTCCGCCACTCGGGCGCCGGGGAGGCGGACGCGGTCATGGTCTGCGTCAACGATCCCAGGGCGGCGACGCAGATCGTCGAACTGGCGCGTCACGCCTTTCCCCAGGCTCGCCTGCTCGTGAGAAGCTCCGATCGAGGACACGCGGTGGAGCTGACCCGCGCCGGCGTCGATTTCGAGATCCGCGAGACGGTCGAGTCCGCCTATCTGATGGGCGCGGCGGGTCTGCGGGCCCTTGGCCACGCCGAGGCTGACATCGCGGAAGCGGCCGCCGACGTCCGGCGCCGGGACGCGGAGCGTCTGGCCGAGCAGATCCAGGGCGACGCCATGTCGGGTCTGGATCGCCTGCACCTGGCGCCGGCCGCCTCGTGACGGAGACGTGGCCCCCACGCCGTTGAGGCGTCGAGCTACGCTACCCGAGGCCGCCGTTCCGGATGGCGGAGGAAGGGGCGAGCGAGCGGGGGCTGCCGAGCGGTGTGACGCCGTCAGCCGACGACGCCCGCCAGGAGCTGCAAGTCTGCTCGGCAGGCGGCGAGGCGAGGCGCCGCATCCGGCGCCGGGGCCGGCCCGGCTGCTCCTTGAAGACACGCCTCGGCTCGATCACGCCGGTGTCCGCCTCGCTCAGGACTGCAGCGTCGCTGTCGATCCCCCGAGCAAGCTGGTTCCCGGCGGCGCCCGGCTCACCTCGAACGCCGAGGCGACGCATGCGGCGACGCCCTTGACGCCTGTGCCGCGAGCCGGGTTCACCAGCGCCTAGGCGCGAACTCGCCGCCGGTTCGCCGGACCCGAAGGTCCGGCGGTCAGTATGCGTGAGCTCAGGAGGTGACGAAGGCCAGCAGGTCGGCGTTGACCATGTCCGGATGGGTGGCGAACAGGCCATGCGACAGACCGGGATAGGTTTTCAGGGTCCCGTTCGCGAGGAGATTGATCGCCGTCCTGGCGGAGGCGTCGATCGGCACGACTTGGTCGTCCTCGCCGTGCAAAAGCAGCACCGGGACGGACGCATTTTTGAGGTCCTCGGTGAAGTCGGTTTCGGAGAAGGCCGTGATGCAGTCGTAGTGAGCCTTGGCCCCGCCCATCATGCCCTGGCGCCACCAATTCCGGATCAGGCCTTCGCTGACTTCCGCGCTTGGGCGGTTGAAGCCGTAGAAGGGACCGGCCGGCACATCCATGAAGAACTGGGCGCGGTTCCGGCTCAGCGCCTCGCGGAAGCCGTCGAAGACTTCCATCGGCAGTCCGCCCGGATACTGCGGCGTCGCCAGCATGATCGGAGGCACCGCCCCGATCAGGACCGCCTTGGCGACGCGCCGGGATTCGCTGCGAGCCACATAACGGATGACTTCGCCGCCGCCGGTCGAATGGCCGACGTGGACGGCCCCCTTGAGGTCGAGCGCCGCGGCCAGTTCGGCGACATCCGCTGCGTAGGTGTCCATATCGTTGCCGGTGTCCGTCTGATCGGACCGGCCGTGTCCGCGGCGGTCATGGGCGACGACCCGGTACCCCTTGTCCAGGAAGAAGAGCATCTGGTTATCCCAGTCGTCCGCGCTGAGGGGCCAGCCATGGTGGAAGACGATCGGCTGGGCCTCCTTGGGACCCCAATCCTTGTAGAAGATCCGGACGCCGTCTTTGAGGGTCAGGTGGGGCATGGCTGGCTTCTTTCTCTGGGGTGGGAAGGAACGGTGGTTCTGGTCAGACGCCGCAGGAGGACGAACTACGAGCGTTGGAAGGCGCGGCCGGCGGCGTATCGAGGCCGGTCTCGAAGGTCTCAAGACGCTGGAGAGAGCGAGCCACTCTGGACAGGGGTCCGGAGGCGCGGACCCAGGAAAGTCGGAGATGAATGAACGTCCGGGCGGCGCCCCGGAAATCGGTCAGGTCGGCCGCGCCTCCCGGTATGATGGGGGTGAAAAGGAACCTGCGCGGCGTCTGCTGCGCGGGCCCGCCGCATGTCGATCGCCTCTCGCATCGTCAGCCCTCGCCCGTCACGATGCGGCGGATGATGGCCGATTGGACCGCGGGGCGATAGCTTCACGGTCGGGCACAGGGTGTTGCGCCTCGCGCAACACCCTGTGCCCGGAGGGCCCGGCTCGCCGGAGTCGCCTGTCCGGATCCTTGGACCCCGGGACCCGCCGGGAGGACCGCCGGCGCTATGGAATCACGCGGAGCCGCTCCCGGCGAGGGTTCCTGGGCGGGCGCGGGAACCTTCGCCGGCGGTGCGGTTATGGCTGAAGGACGAACTCGCCTTCGATGTGAAGCGTGACCTCCTCACCGAGGCCGAACTGCTGGCCGAAGGTGATGCCGAACTCCGACCGCTTGATGGTCGCCTCGCCATCGAAGCCGGCCTTGTAGACATTGCCCATGGCGGGGCCTGCCTGATTGAACTCGACCTCGATGGTCACCGGGCGCGTGACGCCCCGCAGCGTCAGGTCGCCGATGACCGTCGCTTCGGTGGGATCTGCAGGATCGATGGTCACCGAGCGTGAGACGAAGGTCGCCGCAGGATGATTGGCCGTGTCGAAGAAGTCGGACGTCTGAAGGTGCTGGTCGAGTGCGTCAGAGTTCGAATCCACGTCGGTGAGGGGAATGGTTGCGATAAGCCGGGAAGCGGACGGATTGGCCGGGTCGATGTTCAGGTCCGCCTGTACGTTAACGAACTGCCCGATGTAGGTGGAGAACCCCAGGTGGTCGACGGACCAGGTGATCTTGCCGTGGTCGGCGTCGAGCTTGTAGGTCCCCGCGCGCACCTCGGCGGGAACCCGCGTTGCGGCGGATTGGGCGATGACTGCGCCCGAAGTGAGGAGGGCGAGGGCTGTGACGCCCGCAAGGGCGGAACGGCGAAGGTGAATCATGAGGGGATATCCAAACTGCAATAGAGGTAGATACAGATAGGGCGGCCGAGCGTGGCCGCAAGTCTGTATCGGTGTCCGGCGCCGGTCCGGTGGGCCGGTACGGTTGGAGAAGTTCCGGCGAGAATTCCGGATGGTCCCGGTCGATGATCCGGCGTGTCCGCTCCTTACGGTCGAGTACGGCTTTCAGAGTGGGGCCGGCTCCCTTCATCGGGTCTGCTCCACCCTATCGAAATACGTCGGGGAAGGGGCTGCACGCCTAGCCCCTTCAGGCGATACGCCGTGTCTTGCGAGGCGGAACGAGCGGGTAGCGGAGTTTAGCCAGTCTGCGGGTCGATGTGGAGCTTGAGGCCCCGCTTTTTGCGCTTCACCTACGCCCGCCTGTGACTCAATGCGGCAGTTCGGAATGTCCGCTTACAGCAGCCCCGCTCCATGATGCGGTCACTCTGGGCCCCTATTCCTTCGCCGTGATAAGGCGGCAGGCTAATTCCCAGCTCACCCCATCTCGTGGCGAAAGCATCGGACACGAGCCACTTCCCAGCAGGGCTACGCGACCCACTGGCGCGCATTTCGCAAGGTCCGCTTCCCTAAAGCCGAGGTCGCAGGTTGGAGTCCTGCCTGGGTCGCCAACTTTTTCAATGCGTTAGAGTCTAGAGGGCTGTGGCCTTTCGACTTGGGGGAACAATGGGGGCACAAGTTCGTCTCGGCTTCAGGCTGTTCCGAGTCCTGGGCTGCCTGGAAACTTGCCAGCCTGCTCGTCAGGCGCGGTCCGAATGAATGAGAGTCGCGCATCAGGGCGTCCTGATGAGGTCCGTCGCCAGCAAGCGGGTCCCGTACTTGCGGCGGGTGAGGAGGAGGCTGCCATCCGGGCGTACGGCGAAGGCATCGAGCAACAGAAGGTCCGTCGTCTCGTCCAGACTCTCGTCCCGACCGCCGGCCAGATCGCGGCGACGGATCCTGCCGCTCAGGCCGTCGGGCGAACGCTGTACGTAGAACAGCTGTCGGCGATCGATATCCCAGTTCAGCCAATCCCAGGACTGTTGGTCGGCGACGATCAGTTGGCGCGGTCCGGCCTCCCGATCGTTCAAGAGCGACAGGCGCCATACGCCTTGGCGACCATCCAAGACGGCGTAGATGCGACCGCTGCTGTCGATGCGCACGGCGCGCGGCCCCGGCAGACTGAACGGCGTCGCGCCGGACCCGTCGGCGTTCATCCGCCAGATGCGCCAGAAGCCGCCCCGTCGGGACGTGAAGTAGAGATGCCGGCCGTCGTGCGACCAAACTGGCGAGGCGTCATCGGCGTCGTCGGCGGTCAAAGGTGTTATCCGGCCCGTTCGCCGGTCGGCGACGTAGAGATCGGCGCCGCCGTCACGCGTGGCCACAAACGCGATGCGTCTACTGTCAGGAGACCAGCGCGGCTCGCTGAGCACAGCGTCCAGTATGGTTGAGGCGGCGGTCGGCTGACCGTGGTCTGCGCCCTGGATCCACAGGCGTTCACTGCCGTCACGATCAGAGACCATGACAAGGCTGCCATCGGCTGCGACATCCGCGAACCAGTCTGAATAGCCTTCCGCCGGCCAGGGCGTGTCCCCAATGGGACGCCGCACGCCGGCCGCGTCCGCCTGCACAAGGTCGGAGTAGTCGGAGACAGCCTCGAAAATCAGACGGTCGCGAGCGCGAGCGGAGGTGAGTAAGCGGAAGTCCAGCAACCCGACCGAAATACGCTTTGCCTCGCCGGTCCGCCGCGCGGGAGCCCACCAGAGCGCGGTGTCGCCGCTGCGGTTGGAGGAAAAGTAAACGCCCTTGCCGGTCCTGTCCCAGGTCAACCCCCAGATTCGCCTCCCGTCGGTGGTCAGTTGACGCGTACGGCCCTTGGTCAGGTCCAGAACGTAGACGTTGGCGGCTGTCCAGCTTGTGCGACGAAGGAATGCGAGCATTTTCCCGTCGGGTGAGATCGTCGGGGCTTCGTCGCCGGCAATCTCGGCCGGGCTGGTGGTCAGCGCGCGGCTCCGTCCAGTTTCCACGTCGAGACGGAAGAGGCTCGTCGGAAGGCCGGGGGCGGCCTGGTCGGCGAAATAGATCGACTTCCCGTCGGGGGCCCAGCTCAGGCGCGTGCTGCTCACCGCGCGACAGGCGCCGACGATCCGTTCATGTCCGTTTGGCGGCGCCATGACAATGATGCGGCACGGCGCATCTCCGGTCGCCGGGGTTCGCGTGAAGGCGAGCAGTCGGCCGTCGGCTGACCAGGCGGGATTGTCGTCCAGCGCCGGATCTGTGGTCAGCCGCACTGGATCCCCGCCGCTCAAGGTGCGAAGGTAGATGTCCAGGTTTCCGGGATGTATGCGTCGCGAGATATGGGCGATCCATTCGCCGTTCGGCGATACCGCCGGGCGGGTCGGTTCCTCGCTGGCCAGGATCGTGGTCAGCGGCCCGAGCGCGACGGTCTCGGGCGATTGCTGCACACTGAATTGGGATCCCGCGAGCGCGGCCAGCAGGAGTGAGGCTGCGATGCCGATCCGGTGACCGCGGCGAGCGGGAGGCTTGCCCGGCGTGGTCGTGGCCGGCGTTTCCCGAAGGGCTCTTGGCGGTCTGGTCTGCGATGGCGCCGGCCGGGTGCGTCGCTGGCGGGTGATGTCCTGATAGAGGGTGCGTGTTTCCTCTTCCGGCTGCGCGCCGAGTTCCCGGTGGAGGAGGTCGGCCAGTTCGCGATACTGTTCCATGGCCGCGGCCGATCGGCCCTGGCGCGCATGCAGCGTCATCAGCACCCGCCGGGCGCCCTCCTGCAAGGGATCGATCTGCAGAATCCGCAACGCTGTCCGGACCGCTGACTCCGCACCGGCCGGAGTGTCGATTTCGCTATCGAGGCGCCGCGTCAGCAGGGCCAGCTGCAGTTCGCGGATGCGCTGACGTTCGACCCGCGTCCAGGCCTCGAACTCGTAGGCGTCGCGGATGCCGAAGTCCTGCAGGAGCTCGCCGGTCAGGTCGTCGACGGGAGCGTCGACCGCGACCGGCGCGCGGGTGGCGGCTTCCAGCGCATCGACGTCGCATTCCAAGCCGTCGGCCCGCAATTTGATCTGCTCGCCCTGCGCCCTGAACAGATCGTCGCCGTCCGGCGTCACCTTGCGGAGCAGCGAAAGAGCCTTGCGGAGATTGAGCCTGGCCTGGGTCGCGTCCGCGTCGGGCCAGAGCAGGGCGGCCAGGCGTTCGCGTGAGGCGCGGCGTCCGGGCTGCAGGGCGAGGAAGGCGACGAGGGCCAAGGCCTTTCGCGTCGGCGGCGTCACGACGCTCCCGCCGGGGGTGCTCAGCTCGCACCGTCCCAATAAAGTCAACCGCCAGGAATTCACGCAGCCCACCCTTCACGGGTGGACCCTACACCGGGGCATTGACGAACTCATCCCCGATTTGCGCGATATCGTGTCAGGCGGCGATCGGCTCCAGGGCGAGGCGGAGGGCCGGGTCGTTCAGCGCCCTTCGGACAAGGTCCGCTTGGCGGCTCTCGCCGAATTTGAGAAACAGCTGCCGCAGGTGACTCTTGGCGGTGGTCTGCTTAATACCGTACCTTGCGGCGTGGTCCGAGATGCGATCGCCATCGATCAAAGCCCGTAGCAACTTCGCCTCCGCCGGAGTGAGGCCGAAGGCCGTACGCAGGCGGGCACAGTCGAAGCGGGGCGCTCCATCGACGGCCATCAGCATCGCCAGACCTTCGTCGCCGGGCCAGTCGAGCGACACCACGACGAGGCGCAGCGCCTCGCAGGCGTCGCCAAGGGTATCGACAAGCACCTCCTGCGCATCGCCCGCGGGACGCGTCGCCGCCGCCTCGATCGCACGGCGCAGGGCGGGGGTCGCCCGATCATCGATCGCGGCGAGTCGATCGCCGATGATCTTGAGATCGCCGCCAAGAAGCGCCTGACCCAGGTGATTGGCGAACTTCAGCCGGCCGTGCCGGTCGGTCACGAGGACCGCGATGCGGGCGTGACCCAACGCTTGGCTGAGCGCGATGCTGACGAACGCTCCGCCCCCGTGTGCGAACGACGCGAGTCGTTCCATTTCAATCTGCCGTTCTACGGCCATGGGAGATGCTCCTGTTTTGCCGGAGCATTTCGTGGAGGCGTCCCAGGGACCGTGGCGCCGAGCGTGAAATGGGCGTGAAATCGTCCCGAGCCGGACCGCCAAGGCGCGGTTTTTATCCGTCGCCTCATGGGATAGGCGGTTTGGACGGTGCAGTCCTCCATCGTTCGAGGGAGGCGGCGCGGCGGGCAAGCGCCCGCCAGCCTCGATGTCGGCACGAACCACGTCGGCGCCAACATCGTCGGGAACCCCGACTTCGGCAGGAGCGCCGACTTCTTCGAGCCGTTCGGTCGCGGCGACGTCACGCCCGGGCAGGCGACGACCTTCTGCTTCAGGGCAGCGTGACCACCGGCTCTATCGACCCGGGCGACTGTAACGTGACTTCAGCCCCGTGATCCTGTCCAGCCGGGTCGGCCGGGCAGGGCAGCCCGTCAAAGCTGTTGGGGGACGAGAGCCGGCTCCGCCCCGCTCAGAGGGTGTGCGTCTTATGGGGCGGCAGAGGGGCATACGAGGACCCTCGGCACGATGTTGACCCGTTCAACGTCAGCTAGGCGATCTGCAGAAAGCCGTGTCCGAAGGACACGGGGCCTGCTCACAACAGCGGACGCGCCAAACGGCGGCGTCGAACGACCCCTTTTCGCTGGCGAGCCACTGACCGCGGCTGGCGCCAGACGGCAGCCTTACCGCTGGTGAACTAGCGATCTTGAAGGAAGAGGCCGACCGGGGCGAGGCCTTGGCGCTCGCTATGCAGGCCGAATGCGAGGACTGATCCTGCGAAGTACTCGGAGCTACCCCGGGAAAAAACGTCGACACAGCAGGGGTCGGCAAGCGCGGCACGAATTTTTCTGGCCGGAGGCTGGGTAGACGTCCCGCCCCCCAAGACCTGGCCCCGCCGAAGCGGCCTGTTGAGCGTGTGGTATGGGTCGGAAGCGGTCCTAACGGCAGGACGCCGTCCAATGTCTGCCTCCAGGCCGGCTGCCCATGTCTGCACTTGGCGCACAGCGGGCGAGTCACCGCGTGCCGTAGCGATGGCCCAGCTTCTCGAGTTCGCGGATCGCTTCCTCGAGGTCTTCCGCGGAATACTGGACGACCGTGCCGTCCAGCAGTCGACACCTGACATAAGCGACTTCGTCCCCGTCGGGATCGGCGCGCGCAGAGATCATTCGGTGACATAGAGCGTTCCTGATGTGACGGACGCGGTCCAGTTCGCTGGGAACGGGGGCCCCTTCTAGGCCGTCCTCAACCCACCCCCAACGCAGGAGCAGGTGTCCTACGAGCGACATAAGTTCCTGGAAATCCGGCACCGCCGCCAACGTCAACCTCCGCACATGTCCAAGCTGAAGATGTCCGGTTTCAGGCGGCCAGCCAATGTCCGCTCTTGGCGCGCTGCGGACTCTCCCCCACAGATCACCATGGCGGCAAGGGGCTCCGTGCCAATGAAGGCAGGCCAGTGGTCGATATCGACCACTAATCCTGACCCGTCGCGGTGCATTACCGCGTAGAGATCGTCAGGATCCCCCTCGAGCAAAAAATCTTCAACGGTGTCGATCCCGATGAAGACGCCGTCGGCGTCGTTCTGCAGCGTGATGCATCCGAGAAGGTGCAAGACCATCCAGAAGCGGTAGCCTGCACACTGGTGGTCGGCGGCAAGCCGCGTTGCGCGGGCGAGGTTCGAGAAAATTCCGTCGTTCATGGTGTTCTTTCATGGGGCGCCGGGCGAATGGACCCGCACGCCGTGGTGGAGAGGAGTGCGAGCGTCAGGAGGTGGAGGGGGCGGTCGCCACCCCGGTCGACTTGCGCCAGTGACCTTCCCGCACCGGGTCGATAGCTTCAGCGCCGAGGCTCCCGTGACGGACGCCTTTCAACTTTTCCAGCAGATCGCTCAGAAGGTCGTCGCGATCTACGAGCAGACGGAGGCACGCAGCCTCGAGCGCCACAAGCCGAACCTCTGGGTCAGTTATCAAGGCAATCTCGCGGGCGACCTCAACCCAAGCATGGCCGGCATATCGAGACAGCCACCATCACTGGTCGTCCACCACTGCATCCTCTCTTCGATCGACGCAGCTATAGGGCCTACTTCTGACTCTTTGCGGACCTTGCCCGAGTCCGTTGTCGGGTATGTCCGCGGCCTAAATCCGGTGCGTCAGGCCTCGGCGCTGAGCGGCCGATGTGGAGGTCCGCCTTGTGGGGAGGGAGTATCATCCAGCCCCACCGATTTCTTACGCCCAGAGCCAAGAAGCCGCAGCGGTGTACAGAGCGATACCGATCGTGAGGTTGAACGGGAAGGTCACGGCCAACGACGCGGTCACGAACACGCCGGCGTCTGCGTCGGGCGCGGCGAGCCGCATCGCAGCCGGCACGGCGATATAGGACGCCGACCCAGCCAAGATGGTGAGCAAGGCGGCGTCGCCGACACCGAGACCCAGCAGCCGCGACGCCGCAAGAGCGATGGCAGCGGAGACGAGCGGAAAGGCTAGCGCGAAGGCGAGCACGCCCCATGTCAGCTTCCGTCCGCCGTCGAGCAACCTACGCGCGGCGATCAGCCCGATGTCCAGCAGGAAGAAGCAGAGCGCTCCCTGGAACAGGGGGCCGACGAACACTTCAAGCTTCGTCATGCCCGCCGGGCCGGAGATTAGTCCGACAATGAAACTTCCCAGCAGCATCACCGTGGCCGCTCCCACGAACACTTCCCTGAGGATCGTGCGGCGGCGACCCGGTTCGCCGCGGCCGGCGCCATTGAGGAGCAGAAGCGCCGTCAGGATCGCAGGCGTCTCCATCAGCGCCAGAACGGCCGCCATATAACCGCCCGAGGCCATGCCAATCGTGGCCAGATGCTGCTGACCAGCCGCGAAGGTGACGACGGACACGGAGCCGTACGTCGCCGCAAGGGCGCAGACCGTTGACCGGTCCAGCCGCGGCACCCGCTTCAGGATCATGTAAGCCAGCAGCGGCATCAGGGCGCTGAGCGTCACGCCGATGACCGCGGCGACGAGGAAGTCGCCGTTCGCCCCCGCCTCCCTCGCCTCCACGCCGCCTTTGAAGCCGATGGCGAGCATCAGGTAGAGCGACAGCGCCTTGGAGACCGGTTCCGGGATGGCGAGGTCGGAGCGGGCGAGAGCGGCGGCCGCTCCGATGTAGAAGAACAGGATCGCGGGGGAGGTCAGAAGCGCGAGGCTGGCAGTGAGATCGGGCATTCGGTGAGGCGCTCCTGTGGGGCGCTTCCTGTGTGCTCGACCGGTACCTCGATCCAGTTTATTGGCGTGATGGGGCTCATAATGGATGCTGATGGATGGCGCAGCGGTTGGTCAATCTGGACATCGATCTTCTGCGCGCCTTCGTCATGGTAGCGGAGACGGGCAGCTTCACCCGCGCCGCCGCGCTGCTGGGGCGGACACAGCCCGCGGTCAGCCTGCAGATCCGCCGGCTTGAGGACCAGTTGCGCTCACCGGTCTTCGATCGTGGCGGCAGGGGGTTCAGCCTGACGACCGAAGGCGCCGGCCTGCTTCCCCAGGCCCGGCGGCTGCTGCGGCTCAACGATGAGATCGTCGCGACCCTGGGCGAGGGGGATCTTGCCGGCGAGGTGCGCTTCGGGGCGCCGGAGGACATCGCCACCATCCACCTGCCAGGCATTCTGGGATCGTTCGCGCGCAGCCACCCGCGCATCAAGCTGTCGGTTACGTGTGACTACACCACCAATCTGCTCGACCAGATGTCGCGCGGGCTGCTCGATCTCGCCCTGATCAAGCGCGAGCCGGTCGGTCCTGAACTGGGCGTCCGGGTGTGGAGCGAGCCTCTCGTCTGGGTCGCACTCGACGCGTCCATCCTCGAGCAGACGCCGTTGCCGCTGATCATCGCGCCAGCGCCTGACATCTATCGCAAGCGTGCGCTGAGCGCTTTGGAAGCCTACGGTCTCGCATTCCGCGCCTCCTTCACATCCCCCAGCCTCTCGGGACAGATGGCGGCGCTTCGCGCGGGGCTTGGGGTCGGGGTTCTCCCGGCGGCCATGGCGTCGCGGGACCTGACCGTGCTTGGGAGCCCGCTTCCCGCCCTGAGCGATACCGAAATAGCCCTGGTCTCCGCGCGTGGCATGTGCGGTCCTGCTGGACTGCTCGCCCAGGAAGTCCTCCGCACTCTGGAGGGCGGTAGATCCCCCATGACCAGCGCTTATAAGACGCATCACCAGTACTGATTTGGGTTATTTGGCTTGCCCCGCCTATCTCACGGGGCGGCCCGGGCCCCTCTGACGATCATGGTGATCGTGATGTCGGACCGCATCGGGTGCGCTCGATGTCGGGGTCCAGCAGTCTTCCCTTCATCGAACCTGTGTCGAGCGCTCCTCCGTCGAGAAGGAGAGGCTCATGAATGTCGTGTTGATGCGTCGCCTGCAGGGGCTTCACGTCCTGCTGGAGATGGCGCTTGAGGCGGAGCGGTCGCGGGTGAGGCCCGACGATCGGACCCTCGTGGGGATCAAGAAGCGGAAGCTGGCGATCAGGGACCAGTTGGCGCAGGCCGATGCGGTCTTGGCGCAGTCCACGGTGCACTGACGACCGATCCTCGAGGGACCGACTTCCGCTTCCCTCCGTCGACCACCTTCAACGAAGCGCCACTGCTTGGCGCAGGAACGAGCACCATGCCTTCATTAGATCGCCGGGCGCGCAGCCGCGCGCCCATTGAACAGGATGACGTCTGGACCCCAGGTGACGTGGTCCAGATGGACGCCATCGTCGCGGCTTGCGCACTCGTGGCGCAGGCCGACGGCTGGGTGACCCCACAGGAGCGCAAACGGATGACCGACCGGATGCGGGAAACGCCCAGCATCCGCAGCTTCGGGCTCCATGAGGTTCTGGTGGGGTTCGAGGCCCTGAACCTGCGGTTCGATCGCGACCTTGAGGACGGCCAGGCGGCGGCGGAGGCCGCGATCGCACAGCTTCGCGGGCAGCCGGGTCCGTCCCGCTTGCTGATCGAGACCGCCTGTTCGGTCGCCGAGGCCGACGGCGGGTTCGACGCCGAGGAGCGCGCGGCACTGCTGCGCATGTGTGAACTGCTCGACGTGGATCCGGCGAGGTTCGACTTGCTGGTTGAGCGCGCGGCGCTGGACGTACGGCGATGAGGATCGGCCCGCCGCCGCCGGCGATGACGGCGCAGATGAGCGCGGCCCACTTCGCCCAGTGCGCGCAGCGCGTCGCCTCTCACCGCAGCAGTCCCACGGATCGTCCCGTCACCGCGCCCGACGCGGTGACGGACGACACCGTCATCCGCCGGCCCAGCCGGCACACCTTCGACATCCGCGTCTGACGCGGACATACAGACTGGAACACTGATCGTATGGATTTTCTGACCCAGGACCTCCTGACCAAACCGGTCTGGATGTGGGCCGCCTTCCTCGTGCTCGTTGTCGTTCTGCTCGTGCTGGACCTCGGCGTGCTGCACAAGAAGCACCGTGAAATCGGCGTGCGCGAGAGCCTGCTGATGTCGCTCGGCTATCTGACCCTCGGCGTCGGCTTCGGCGGCTGGGTCTGGTTCAGCCTCGGCCAGCAGCCGGCGATCGAGTATCTGACCGGCTTCGTGGTCGAGAAGTCGCTGGCGATGGACAACGTCTTCGTCATCGCGATGATCTTCGGCTATTTCGCAATCCCCCAGATCTATCAGCACCGCGTGCTGTTCTGGGGGATCCTGGGCGTGATCGTGCTGCGCGCCATCATGATTGCCGGCGGAGCCGCACTGGTCTCCGAGTTCGGCTGGGTGCTCTACATCTTCGCGGCCTTCCTGATCCTGACGGGGATCAAGATGATCGCCATGGCCGACAAGACCCACGACATAGGCGACAACCCGCTGCTGCGGTTTCTGAAGCGGCGCTTGCCGGTCACCGATGAACTGCATGGCCAGCGCTTCGTCGTGAAGTTGCCGGACCCCAGGACGGGGCGACTGGCGACCTTCGTGACGCCGGTCTTCCTGGCGCTGATCATGATCGAGATCGCCGACGTGATCTTCGCGGTCGACTCCGTTCCGGCCATCTTCGCCATCACGACCGACCCCTACATCATCTACACGTCGAACATCTTCGCCATCCTGGGCCTGCGGGCGCTCTATTTCGCTCTCGCCGCCATTATCCACCGCTTTGCGTATCTGAAGCAGGCGCTGGCTGTCCTGCTGATCTTCATCGGGTCCAAAATCTTCGTCGCAGACCTGATGGGATGGGAGAAGTTTCCGGCGGCCATCTCTCTGGGCGTAACCTTCGCGATCCTCGCGGCCGGTATCCTCTGGTCGCTCTGGCGGACCCGGTCGGGCGCCGCTGAAGGAGTCGCGCTATGACGCTGCAATCGGACGACCCGCTCAAGGGCGCCGTCCACCGCATTTCCGCTAGGTGGCGGTCCTCAGGCCGTCAACCAACGTTCGCACTGGCGCTAAGCCGTCGCAGCCCGCTAGCTTGTTGCTGTCACCTTCCGGGCAGCTGACTTCCCCCGCTAGCCGCAACCGCCTTCAGGCGACGCATTTGTCGAGGGTAGCGAAACGGCTTGCTCCTAGCCAAGTCTGGAAGCTGCTCTCCAGCTCGCGGTTGCCGACGACGACCAACCGACCGTCATCCATGGCCGCAGCGATCGGGGCGTAGCCCATCCAGACTTCAGTCAGAGTTCGGAGATCGGTCGTGACGTACAGGTCGACATCATAGCCGGGTTCGACTGAGCACAGGTCGACCTCCCGACCTGGCTGGACGAGCAACCACCAATTTCGCTTCGATGTCGGCAGGTCGCGGTAGATGAACTGGATGGTGCTGCGGCGAGGCGGCAGGGGGTTAGGGTCGATCTTGCGCCGCATGTTCCACATCAGGAGCTGCACATCGAGATGCGCCAAGGTGGCCTCGGTCGTGATCCAGCGATGGCCCCAATCGCCCATCGCATCGATGACAGGTTCGATCGCCCGTCCTGCTTCCGTGAGCGAATATTCGAAGAGGTCAGCTCCGTCCGTGGTGGGCCGCCGCACAACGATTCCGGCTTGCTCGAGGTCCTTGAGCCTTTTGGACAGCAAGGCGGGGGACATGCGCGGCAGGCCCCGTCGAAGATCGTTGAAGCGAGCGGTGCCGCTGAGCAGTTCGCTCAGAAGCATCATGGTCCAGCGCGAGCAGAGGAGGTCCGACGCCATTGCCAAGGGACAGAACTGCCGATGCGCGCTGGTTGCCATCATAATTCCTCGATCTGAGAGAACTGCGTTCTACTCTCCAGCGGCGGGCACCGCCAGTTCCGAAACTGTACCGGGCGGTACAGTTCCGGAACTGGATGGCTGGATAGCGAACGCTGTAATCAGACGGTCGGCGGCCGAATTCGCGGGCACTCAAGGGGCTTGATGATGGTTAGAGAACAGACGGCTTCCACGAGCAGCGGGCCTGCGAACCCCAACAAGATGCTTTGGGAAAAGGGCGACTTCACCCGCATCGCCGCATCAATGCGCGAAAGCGGTGACGCCCTTATAGAAAGCCTTGGGCTAACGCCGGGGTTGGAGGTTCGGCATGACTTGTACAGCCACTATGCCTACTCCGCGGCGATCAGGTCCGGAGACTTGCTGTTCGTGTCGGGTCAGGTCGGGAGCCGCGTCGACGGTTCCCCCGAGCCTGATTTCGAGGCTCAGGTCCATCTGGCGTTCGCCAACCTGAAAGCGACCCTGGAAGCCGGCGGATGCGGCCTGGAGGACGTCGTCGATGTGACGACCTTCAACACCGATCCCGAGAACCAGTTCGCTACGGTGATGGCGGTTAAGGCTGAGGCTTTTCCGAACGCGCCCTATCCAAGCTGGACGGCGCTCGGCGTCAACTGGCTCGCGGGTTTCGATTTCGAGATCAAGGTGATCGCCCGGGTCCCTTCAGGGAGCGACCCGTACCATTCGAGATCACAGAGCCGGCGAGGGAAGCTCTGACGCAATGGCTCGACCTCCGAGGCCGGCGGCCGGATGATTGGTTGTTCCCAAGCCGCAGCAACGCCGGCCGGCATATCGGGACGCGCCAGTACGCACGCCTCGTCGACGGTTGGGTCCGTATGATCGATCTGAATCCGAGTGCGTACGGCACCCACAGCTTGCGACGTACCAAGGTGGCGCTGATCTACAAGAAGACCGGAAACCTCCGCGCCTGCCAGCTGCTCTTGGGTCACGGCAAACTGGAGAGCACCGTCAGATACCTCGGTATCGAAGTCGACGACGCTCTAGAGATCTCCGAACAGATCGACCTTTAGCGGCTGGGTGGTGGGTCCGTCGGAAAGCGGACCCACCGAAGGTCTCTTTCGGGTGGGAAGCGGACCGTTGTAGACGTCGAAGGACTAAAGGGCGATGCGGCGCTGTAGTTATGGTTCGCAGTGAAAGTCGCGGCTGCAACATTTACAATGCCAACATTAGGGCAAGTTGGGCGTACAGATGGCTCCGACGCTGAGTGACTTCTTGATCATGTCTAGGTCAGCGTGCCCGGAAGAATATGAAGCTCGCCGTCGTCCTCGCGCTCTCTGCCGCAGTTTGCGGATGTGGCTCAAGCCTTGCTGTGCAGACTTCGAGGCCCGTTCGCAGTGCTGCGGACGAAACGGCCTCCATCCTGCGCGGCTTGGCCTTTGCGCAAGCTCGCTGCGCAGGCTGTCACGCGATAGCGGACATCGGTGATAGCCCGAACGCGGCTGCACCTCCGCTTCGTGAAATTAGCCGCCGCTATCCGGTTGAAATGCTCGCGGAAGCCTTCGCCGAGGGCATCAACACGGGGCACTCCACCATGCCAGAATTCGTTCTGTCCCCGGCGGAAAGCAACGACTTGATCAATTACCTCGAGAGCGTTCAGAGCAAGCCTTCGGGCTGAGGCGGCCCCGCTGAATGCGAGGTCCGTCGCATTACGGGCTTATCGCGATCTTGAGGACGCCGTCTCGTTGGTGGGCGAAGAGCTCGTAGGCAGCTTCGATGTCGTCCAGCCGATAGCGGTGCGTGACCATCGCCTCCAAGCTGACCCGGCCCGAGGCGATGACCGACATCAGGCGACGCATCCGTTCATGGCCCCCGGGGCAAAGGGTGGTGATGATCCTGTAGTCTCCCAGCCCCGCCGCGAAGGGGGCGGCCGGGATCGACAGGTCCTGCGAGTAGACGCCAAGGCTCGACAGGGTTCCGCCCGGACGAAGAACCCGCAGGCAGGCCTCGAAGGTGTGTTGGGTGCCAAGAGCTTCGATGGCGACGTCGACGCCTCGCCCGCCGGTCAGCCGCATGATCTCCTCGACGGGGTCGACCGCACTGAAGTCGACGGCATGGTCAGCTCCCATTCGTTTGGCCATGGCAAGCCGTTCCGGGAGCCGGTCGACGGCGATGATTGTTGTGGCCCCGGACAGCTTCGCTCCAGCAGTGGCGCAAAGTCCGATAGGACCCTGCGCGAAGATCGCGACGGCGTCGCCGATCTGGACATCGCCCCGTTCGGAGCCGCTGAGCCCAGTGGACATGATGTCCGGGCACATCAGAACCTGCTCGTCGCTCAGTTCGTCGGGGACCGGTGCGAGATTATTCATCGCGTCCGGAATGAGAACAAACTCGGCCTGACAGCCGTCGATGGTGTTGCCGAGCCTCCAGCCGCCCATCGCCTTCCAGCCATGTGTCAAACCGGCGCCATCCTGAGCTGCGCGTCCGCACTGGCAGGCGCTGCTATGCCCGCTCGGCGTGATGGCCCCGGCTATAACGCGCTGGCCTTCGTGGTAGCCGGTGACGCCAGAGCCCAGCCGCTCGATTACCCCCACAGGTTCGTGGCCGACCGTCAGTCCTCGCTCGACGGGGTACTCGCCCTTGAGGATGTGGACGTCGGTGCCGCATATCGTGGTGGTGGTTATTCGGAGCAGGGCGTCCAGCGGCCCCACTTCGGGCACTCGTTTGTCTCGGAGCAAGATGCGTCCCGGCTCCGCGAAAACCGCCGCCTTCATCATTGCCATTTAGCGCCTCGGTTCTGATCTGCAGACTGGCGGGACCGGGAGTGGCTAGATCGCGACCTGTGGTTCGGCGACGTTGGTCTCCGGCTTCACCGCTGCCGCTCCCGTGTGCTCTATGGTCACCGTGGTGCCGGGCGTCCGGGCGCTGACTACGACGCGCGCGAGGAGCTGTCGGGCCAATGCTTGCACGATGCTGGTACCCAAGCCAGCTCGCGCCTCGTTGAGGCTCACGGGCATGCCCACACCGCTGTCGGCTACGGAAAGCGTCCAACGAGGTCCTTCGCAGGTATAGGAGACAAGTATCGTCCCGCCAGCTCCGTCCGGAAATCCGTGCTTGAGCGAGTTAATCACCAGTTCGGTGACGATAAGGCCAAGGCTCACGGACACCTCCGGCTCGACGGAGACCTCGGGCGCGTCGACGCTAAGCACCAAGGCCCCCGGATCGACGATCATTGACGCGGCGATGGTCCCGCACAGTTTGGTGAGATAACTCCGCACGTTCACCACGTCCCGACTAGAGACCGCGAGCAGTTGCTGGAGGTCCGCCACGGACATGACGCGAGTATGGGCATCGCGAAGATGGCCCCGAGTTTCCTCCGAAGATGCGCGTCGTGCGTTGAGCATCATAACGCTGGCGATTATCTGGAGGCTGTTCGCGACCCGATGGCGCACCTCCTGCAGCAGCAGGTCGTTGTCCTTGACCAAGTCCCGTGCGGTTTGGGCGAGCGCCCGAGCTTCAGTGACATCCGCGACCGCCACTAGAAACCGCAGATTGTCAGGGTCTCCGTAAGACAGCTTTCGCACATTCAGAATGACGCATCGCGGCAGGCCGCCCTCCCGGCGGATTTCCGTCTCATACGCGTCGATCTCTGCATCGCCGCTTCGCGTGGCGTCCATCAAAGAGCGCAGCTGGGGCACATCCCATTCGCCTGTTCCCAAGCTAAACAGAGTGCTGCCCACAGCCTGCGCCGGGTCGATGTCGAACGCGTCGCAGAATGATGCGCTGGCCGCCATCACTTCGAACTCGCCATCAAGCAAGAGAAGAGGCGACGCGGACGCGTAAACCATCGCAAGCGCAAGGCTCAGGCTGGAGGCATCGGTAAGGAGTTTGGTCGATCCGGGCATGAAAGCCCTTTCTGGGTCCCCGGAGCTCGCGAAGCGAAAGCCGCACGGGGCGCTCGAACGCGGTCATGAGCGTCGGAGTGAGGCTCTAATAGCATGTATGGCCGCCGGGACGACAACTTAGTAAAATCTCGGCCTCAAGCCCGGGTCGAAGTGAGACCGCCTCAAGGCGCTACGCTGCGTATTTCGTCCTGCTGGCGTAGGGCGACCCTACAGGCTAGCCGACGACCGGTGAGTGGTCCTGCCGAACGTCAGCTAGGGGTGGAAAGCGGGCGTCGAGCGGCTAGGTTGCTGGACCCCGATCCCACGTGGGAGTAACGCGGGAGCACAAACGAGGTGATCGCGTTGACCACTGCCCACCCTGATCATCTTCGTCGCGTCCAGCTCATGCGTAAGGCGGTCTTGGCGGCCTGTATTTTGGCCGTGTGCGTCCTCGCCGCAATCACACACACGCTGGGTGGCAACAACGATTTCCACGAAGCGTTTGAAGCCCTTGGTCTCGCACTCATCGGCATTTGTATCGTCGGGCGGTCGTGGTGCTCGCTCTATATCGGCGGGCGGAAGAAAGCTGAGATCGTGGATCGAGGTCCATATTCGATCAGCCGAAACCCTCTCTATGTGTTCAGCTTCATCGGTGCCTTCGGCATGGGAGCCCAGACCGGGTCTGTCGTGATGGCCGGCCTGTTTGCTATAATCGCGTTCCTTGTTTTCTACGCGACGGTGCGCCGTGAGGAGGACTGGCTGAAAGCCACGTTCGGACCAGTTTACGAGCGGTATTTGGCTAGCACGCCGCGCTTTTGGCCGGATTTCCGCAGGTGGCGTGATCTCGAGACGCTGGAAATCCGCCCTGTCCTGTTTCTAACGACACTGCGAGACGGTCTGGCCTTTCTGTTGGTCATTCCATTGTTCGAGGCGCTGGAACACGCTCAGGACGTGGGCTGGGTCCATGCAATGTTCACTCTGCCCTAGCGCAGAACGTCTCCGTTCTCAGCGGCTGGCCTAAAGTCCGCAATGGGTTGATAGCGGACTTGGTCGACCGGATGGCCTTTAGTCGGCCACGTTGTTCCCCGCGCAGTCCACCGAAAACAGGCGAGCATTTCCGGCGTTCACATGGATACGGTGACAGCCCGGATGCTTCTCCAGCAGGGCCGTAATGGTGTCGAGAACCTTCACAGACTCGGTCAGCCGAACGGTCTCGATTGGAAGGCTTTCGCCCTCATTGCAGACCGTAAGTGTGTAGTCGCCCATGCCTCGAACCCGGACCCGCTTGGGAGGTCGTCGGCGGTAATGTCCGGAACCGTATTCGGCTGCAACGGAAAAGACGTCGCATCGCCCGCGTTGCCCACAAGCCACGTTTAGGCGGGGGTTTGTCAGCTACGTATACGCCAAAGGTTTAAGTCCGCTTTGGGTCGGGAGCAGACCGTCGCTTAAGGGTGGAAAGCCGACAACCGCTTCAAGGCCTCGAGCCGGCCGGTCCTATCCCTGTGGTGTCGAAGTGGATTTCACAGGTGCGACATACGCTGTCCGGGTTTCGATCTTCGTCATCAGCCCGTCAGTGACGGCCTTGTCCCGCACGAGGTCGTGGTATCGCCCGCCAACCGCATTCAGCTCCTCATCGGTGACCTCCACAATGTGAATGGAGCTGCCAGTGATGGAGAACCTGTGTGTCTGATTGGCCATGCGGAAATGTTTAGCGCAAACCTCGTAACCATTAAACCCGCAACGCTTTCTGTCCGGCTAACTCGGGACTGGCTTCTGGACGGTGGCTGACGGAGTTGGCTGTCCCTGCTGCCGCGGGGATCGATCCTGGACGACACCATTCGTCCGTCTCGCCGCTCTGGCAGTGGTGCAGGTCTTCACTGCATCGCCGCGCGGCCGGATACTCCGGATTAGGCGGGGGGGCCCCCGTGGCGCAGTGCAAACTGCGCAATAGATCGACAGCGCCTTCCGGCGTATCAAGCTAACCTATTGAAAAGAATGGTGGACGCGACAGGGATTGAACCTGTGACCCCTTCGATGTCAACGAAGTGCTCTCCCGCTGAGCTACGCGTCCGCCGTGGCGGCCCCGGGCGAACCCAAGGGTCGGGAAGGCGCGGTCTATAACCTGTGGAAGGCGCTCGCCGCAAGCTCCAAAAACCGGGCTCGCGCGGGAGAAAGTCCGGGGCTCCCACGGCATGAAAACCGGGCCGGCGCGAGCGAACCCGCGCCGGCCCGGTTTTCCGCCGTCCCGAAGCGCATCGGGACGGCGGTCCAGTCCGGTCCGTTCAGGATCAGGCGTAGATCCAGTCCATTTCGGCGTATTTGTCGGGCTGGCCGGCGTTCCACTGGAAGGCGTCAGCCGACACGATGTCGCGCGGATTGGCGTTCTGCAGCAGGATCGACGACCCGTCCGAGAAGCTGATCAGGACATCATTGCCTTGACGCGTCTGGGTCGCGGTGATGCCCGCCTCGGTCATCGCCGACCAGTCGAGGATGTCTCCCTTGCGGTAGTCGGTGACGATGTCGTCGCCTGAACCGGGACCGAAGACGAAGACGTCATTGCCCGCACCGCCGCTGAGGAAGTCGTTGCCCGCGCCGCCGATCAGCACATCGGCGCCCGCGGCGCCGTCCATCAGATCGTCGCCGTCGGCGCCGGCCAGGATGTCGTTCCCGGATTCGCCGCGCATCAGGTCGACGCCCGCGCCGCCGTCCAGACGGTCATTGCCCGACCCGCCCTCAAGCCGGTCGTCGTCGCCGCCGCCGAACAGGAAGTCGTCGCCCGCGCTGCCCAGCAGGAAGTCCATGCCGGCGTTGCCGAACAGGATGTCGTTTCCGCTCATGCCGTCGATGTGGTCATCGCCGGCCGCGCCCTTGATGACGTTGTTCACCGCATTGCCGATCAGCACCTGACCGGAGTCGCTGAGGCCGGTCAGGTTCTCCACATGGACGCCCAGCACCTGGACGCCGTGGGTGGTGCGGATCTCGTCCACGCCGCCGTTCTTCGCCTCGATCACGGCGTCGAACTCGGCGTCGACATAGTAGATGTCGTTGCCCGATCCGCCGTTCATCGTGTCCCAGCCGGCGCCGCCGTCCAGCACGTCGTCGCCGTCATAGCCGTACAGGCTGTTCTCCTGACCGTTGCCGATCAGGATGTTGTCCAGCGCATTGCCGTCGCCGCGCACGGCCTGACCCGTGAGGGTGAGGTTCTCGACGTTGTCCGACAGGCGATACGAGATGGTGGAGATGGCCGTGTCGACGCCTTCGTTGAACGCCTCCACGATCCGGTCGCCAGTGTGGTTGATGATATAGGTGTCGTTGCCCGCGAGGCCGCGCAGCACGTCGGCTTGGGACGTGCCGACCACCTTGTTGTCGCCTGCCCCGACGATGAACAGCTGGGTCACCAGGGCGTCGTGGTCGCTGCCCTGATCGGCCTTGGCCAGCAGGGTGTTCAGGTGAACGGCGTCGAACCGCGCCGCGTCCTGAAGGGCCCGGGAGATCATGATGTTGTCGATCGCCTGGCGGTTCTGGCCAAAGGTGTAGGTGTAGCGGTCGTCCTCGGCCAGCAGCTCATAGAGGTTCTGCAGGGCGTTCTCGCCCGTTTCGAACATCGTCAGCGCCTCTTCGAAATAGAAGGCGTTGAAGTCGCCCAGCACCATGACCGAGGCGTCGGCGTCATCGGCCAGAAGGGCGTCGACATAGGCCTTGATCGCGGTGCTCTGGGCGATACGGGCGGCCTCGGCGGCGTTCACCGGGGGCTGGTTGGGGCCGTACAGGGTGTCGCTGCCGATGCGCGAGCTGGAGTGGACGCTGACCACGGTCACCGCCTCGCCGTTGAAGGCGAATTGCGCCGACAGCGGACGGCGGCTGCCCTCGAACGCCGGGCCGTCAATCAGCTCCACCGAGCCGGCCACCAGACTGGTGCGCTCGGGATTGTAGAGGAAGCCGTTGCGCAGGTTGCTGTTGGCCGCGCCGCCGGTCGAGTTCGGCTCGGTGGGAGCGATCTCGACATAGACGTAGCGGACGCCGCTCAGGGCGTAGATGGCGTCGATCAGGACCTGGGCCGATTTCGCGCCGCTGAGCGTCCCGTCGTTGCTGTCCTGCATCTCGACCACGCTGATCACGTCCGGGGTGCCCAGGCTGTCGACGATGTCTTCCGCCAGCGCGTCGATATTGGGCGCGGTCGGGTTCAGGTTCAGAAGATTGTAGGTGGCGACCGTCAGCTGGTCCGCCGTGCCCGTCTCTTCGGTGTCGCCCTGGACCAGGTCGGTCTTCTCGCCTTCCGGCGCATCGACGTCCTCAACGACCGTGACCGGCCGGGTCACGACCAGCTCGTATTCGCCGCTGTGGTATTTCATCACGCCGGTCACGTCGCCGAGGCGGTCGCCGGTGGAGTGGTTCGACTGGTAATCGCCCGACAGGGTCGAGTCGTCGTAGATCAACAGCGCCTCGGGATTGAAGTCGCCCTCGGTCAGGGTCATGCCGCCGTAATCGTTCAGGCCCGTCGCGCCGTCGCCGTTGGAGGCCACGCCATAGGCGCCGCCTTCGTCGCTGTCGGTGACGATGCGGACGTCCTTCATGGTCACGACCATGCCTTCCAGCGACTCATAGAAGTCGATGGCGTCGGTCTCGACATCGTATGAGGTCATGTTGTCGTCATCGACGACACTGGTCGGAATGGCGCGCTCGCCGGCGCCCGTCCCGATCGCCACGGCCTGGACCGTGCCCGTCCCGATGACTTCCCAGCTCAGGCCTTCCTCGCCCGCGACCAGTTGGGTCGAGGACAGCTGGTTGGCGGCGGCCTTGAACTCGTTGACCGTGCCGCGCACACGGACCACGTCCCCCACCGAGATCCCGGTCGGAGCCACCGTGCCCGTGTAGACGAAGATGGCGTCCGAGGTGCGGATGTCGCCGTCGCCCGTGGCGTCCTGGATGTAGTAGCCGTCGCTGTCGATGGCGGTGACGACGCCCTGCGTCAGGACGGCCTCGCCCGCGAAGGCCGAGACATGGCCCGCGCCCTGCAGGTCGTAGATGGCGATCATGTCGTCGTTGACGATCCTGCCCCGGGCCTCGCCGTCGGCGACGGCGGCGTCGCCGGTCGGGTTGGACAGCTTGACGGTCAGGGTCTCGGACCCCTCGGGCGAGACGTCGCCCTTCACCACCACGGAGATGGTCTTGCTGGTCTCGCCCGCGGCGAAGCTGAGCGTGCCGGCGGCGGCCTCATAGTCCGAGCCAGCCGTGGCCGTGCCGTCGGCGGTGGCGTAGTCGATGGTGAAGGCGCCGTCACCGCCTTCGCGGGTGACGGTGAAGGTCATCACGGTCTCGCCGTTGTCGCCCTCGGACAGGACCGCGTCGCCGATGCGGACGACGGGCGGCATGCCGTCGTCATTGATGATGGTTCCCACGCCCTGCTCGTCGGCCAGGCTCAGACCGTCCGACGGATCGGACAGGTTGAGGGTCAGGGTCTCGTCCAGTTCGGCGCGCTGATCGCCCGTGACGACGATCTCGATGACCTGGGTCATCTGGCCGTCGACAAAGTTCACGACCCCGGCCTGCCCCAGATAGTCGGCGCTGTTGGCGCCCGTGCCGTTGGCCGGGCCGTCGGCGGTGGCGTAGCGGACCGAGGCGGGGCCACTGCCATTGGTGCGGGTGACCGTGAACCGCAGGACGGCCGCGCCGTCCTGGCCCTCGACCACCGCGGCGTCGGAGACGCTGACGGTCGGGGTGAAGGTCTGGCCCGTGTTGGCTCCGCCCGGGGTGTCGTCGCTCAGCAGCTTCCAGGTGAAGTTTTCGGCCACCCCGCCCGTGCCCGTGCGGCCGATGGAGGTGCCGCCGACGTCGCCGTCCTCGAATACGCCGACGTCCGTGCTGGTCATGCCGGCCGCCGGACCCTCGGTCGCGGTCATGGCGCCTTCATAGCTCAGGAATTCGACGACCTTGCCGTCCGGTCCGACCAGGGCGAAGCCGTCGGGCTCGCCGTTCTGCAGGCCCGACCGCGGGATGGAGATCGTGCCCATGCCGTTCTGCTGGTCGGGGAACCGGCCGCTCAGCGCGATCTCGGCGTAGGGCCGGCCGTTGGCGCCGTTGTACAGCACAAGCTTGTAGCCCTCGAGGCTGCTGCCCGCGACGCCCGCCAGTTCAATGAACTCCCCGGCGTCCTCGCCGACGTTGTCGTAGTGGAACTCATTGATGAAGGGCGGGGGCGGCGCCGGCGGCGCGTCGTCGTTCCGGATCGCGCCGACGCCCGAGCCGTCGCCGATCGTTCCGCCCCGGGCGTTCGACAGGGTGACGACCACAGTTTCGTCATTCTCGATCTCGTAGTCGCCGTTGACCGTGATGGTGACGGTCTTCGTGGTCTCGCCGGCCGCGAAGGTCACCGTGCCGGCTGCGGCGGCGTAGTCGGAGCCGGCCGTGGCCGTTCCGCCGCCCGTGGCGAAATCGACCGAGGCCGCGCCCGAACCGTCCGAGCGGGTGACGGTGAAGGTGAGGACCCTCGCCCCCGCATCGCCTTCCATGACCGAGGCGTCCGAAATGTCGATCAGCGAGCCGTCGCCGATGCTGAACGGGCCCGACGGCGGCGTCTGGCGCGCGGCCTCGTCGCCGACCCAGTTGGCCGGGTTGGCGATGGCGGCGAGGATGTCGGCTCTGGAGCCCGAGGTCGGGCCGTTGTAGGCGACATTGTCCTGCGGCAGCGCAATCGCCGTCCGGCCCGGCTCCAGCGTTGAGGGCATGGCCGAGGTGTTGCTGTTGCTGGCGGTCGCGGCGAAAACGCCGTTCCCGTCGGCGAAGTCGACCGCATACAGGAAGGTCGGGTTCCCCGCCGTGCCCTGGTAGGCGATGATGGAGTCGCCCGATCCCGAGAACGACATCCCCGTCGCGCCGACGTTGATCACCGTGCCGGCCGGAACGGCGGTGGCGAAGGTGTAGGTGTAGACGCCCTCGCCCGTGCGGAAGCCCGTGCCCGTCCAGCCGTTGTCGGTGAAGGTGATCTGGGTCCCCGCCGAGATCTCGGTCAGGACCACGAAGGCGAAGGAATCCGGATCATCCGCGTTCACACCGATGATGGCGATGTCGCCGGCGGCCAGGGTGGTCGGCATGGTCTCTGTCTCGCGTCTGAGGAACGAAGGGACTCTGCCCTTGGCGCGCCTCCGAAAACAGATCAAGCGAAGTAATTGTAACCGCTTGCATCAATGCAATTGCATTGCACACCTCAAGTGGTGCGGCACCGTTGCCTTGACGGTAAAGCATAGACGGGCGCGCGTGGTTGCGCGCGGCGGCGCCTGTCCCTTGGACAGCCGCCTGCTCGGTTACTGCGTCGGCGACCTCCCGATCACCGCGCCTTTTCGTTATGCGGCGACCATGCGTTCGACTTCGCCGACGAGGTCGCGAAGGTGCACGGGCTTGGACAGGACCTTGGCCTGCGGGCTGGCCTGGGCGGCGCTGAGGGCCACGGCGGCGAAGCCGGTGATGAACATGATGCGGATGCCGGGCTGGCGGGCGGCGGCGACGCGCGCGACCTCGATGCCGTCGGCGCCGGGCATGACGATGTCAGTCAGCAGCAGGTCCCACGGTCCCTGGTCGAGGGCGTCGATGGCGTCGTCGCCGTTCTCGCAATCAACCACCGAATGGCCGGCGCGCTCCAGCGCACGGGTCAGGAACCCGCGCAGGGAGTGGTCGTCTTCGGCCAGAAGGATACGCGCCATGTAGTTTTCGCCCCGGTCTTCTTTCCCTGAAGTTAGGCCTGCACTGGTAAACCCGCCATGAAAATCACCGCGATGTCAAAGCGGTCCCCTGTGGATGAGCGGCGGAAACAGGCTATGGCTGCGGCATGACTCTCGGGGGCGACAGCAGGGATCAGGCGAGCTTCACCGTCGTGGAGGCGACGGCCGCCGGGCGGTTCGTCTTCGCCTCGCCCCACTCCGGCGATCTTTATCCGGCTGACATGGGTGCCGATCCCGACCTGTCGCAGGCAAGCCTGCGCAGCGCAGAGGACGCGCTGGTCGACCAGCTGATCGCGCCCGGGACTGACAGCGGGGCCGTTCTGGTGCTCGGGCGGCTCGGCAGGGCCTATGTCGACCTGAACCGGGATCCCGCCGATCTTGACCCCCTGCTGATCGAGGGGTTGGGCGACAGCCCGGGTTCGGCCCGCACGGCGGCCGGCTATGGCGTCATTCCGCGGTTGGGCGGGGACGGCAAGACGCTGTACAGGCGCCGGCTGACGCTGGAGGAGGCGCGGGAGCGGATCGCGCGGGTGCATGCGCCCTATCACGCCGCCATCGGCGAGCGGATGCGGGCTGCGCGCGCGCGGCATGGCGGGGCCGTGCTGGTCGACTGGCATTCGATGCCGGCGCGGGCGACCCAGGGCTCGGGCGGCGCGCGCGGACCGGATGTTGTGCTGGGCGACCGGCACGGCGCGTCCTGTGAGGCGGAGCTGACCCGACGACTGCGGCGGGCGTTCGAGGCGCTGGGCTGGCGGGTGGCGCTGAACCAGCCCTATGCGGGTGGATGGACCACCCAGTCGTGGGGCCGGCCGGAGGAGGGCTTCCAGGCGATCCAGATCGAGCTGAACCGCGCCCTGTATTTCGACGAGGCGGCTCGGACGCCTTCGGCGGGCTGGTCACGCACGCAGAAGGGCGTCGCGCGGGTCATCGCAGGCCTGCTGGCCGGCGAGGCATAAAAAAAGCCGCGCCCGAAGGCGCGGCATAAAAGTCTTTAGGGAGGAAACGCCCAGGAAGGGCATGACGCCCGGAGGCGTCGAAAATCAAGCTAGTGTGCAGTGCACAAACCGTCAAGACAGTATTTCGCACCTGCGTTCACGCAGTGTAACGGCACGGTCGTTCCGCGTGATGCCGCTGTAACCGGTTTCCGGGGCAAATCTGTCCGTGTGCCAGCGCATCTGCGAACGGCCTTGGCTATTGGCGGTCAAGGCTCGAGAAGACGCCGTGCGCTGCGGATCGCCAGAGCGGCCGGGGACGCGGCCTGACGCCAGATCAGCAGGCCGGAGATGAGGGCGACGCCCAGCGCCAGCCAGACCGGCCCGAAAAGCCATGCAGCGGCGGCGAGGGCGAAATAGTAGCCGCGCACGCCCTGACTGAAGGCGCTCAGGGCAGGATTGAGCAGATTGGCCGCCGCATCGCCCAGCGCCACCCGATCCGCCTCGGTGTGGACTTCCGGAGCCGCGCCGATCAGGGCCAGCGAATAGTTCAGCTGGCGGATCGACCAGATGAAATCGAGCAGGCCTCGCGACAGGCACAGCAGCACCAGCGCCAGCTTGGCTTCCAGTAGACGGGTCGGCACATCCTCGGCGCCGACGGAGGCGAAACCCTCGATCGCCTGCTCGCCGCCGAACAACACGCTGGCCACGGCCGCGATCAACAGCAGGTTGGTCGAGGCGAAGAAGCCGCCGGAATTGATCGTGTGGCCCAGCAGATTGCTGTCGACGAGGCGGATTTCGCGATGGGTCATCGCCGTCATCCAGACCCGGCGGACGATCAGCATGTCGTCGTTCAGCGTGCCGCTGCGCCGGGCCAGCAGTCCGAGCAGAGGGCCATAACCCAGCCAGCAGACAATGAAGAAGCCGAGGGCCAGCCAGTCGAAAAGGGTCATGGGTCGCTCCTCGTCACAGCCGCATCGTGGCGCGCACGCGCCGCGCGCTCAAGCCGTGAGCGACCGCGCCGCGAACATAGCGCCCAAATCATGCTCTGCCTTGCTTCGGGCGCCGTGCGAGCCTATCACGCCCGCCACTTTCGTATCGCACTGCACAATAATCGAGCGCGCCATGAACATCGACGCCATCACCGTCGGCCCCAACCCGCCCTGGGACGTCAACGTCATCATCGAGATCCCGCAAGGCGGTCTTCCGGTGAAGTACGAGATGGACAAGGCCTCCGGCGCCCTGTTCGTCGACCGCTTCCTGCACACGGCGATGTACTATCCGGGCAACTACGGCTTCATCCCGCACACCCTTTCGGACGACGGCGATCCCTGCGACGTCATCGTGCTGAACCCGACCCCCGTGGTCCCGGGCTGCATCATCCGCTCGCGCCCGATCGGCGTGCTGAAGATGGAAGACGAGGCCGGCGGCGACGAGAAGATCCTCGCCGTGCCCGTCGACAAGCTGAACCCCTACTACACCGACATCGCCAGCTACCGGCAGCTGCCGGCCATTCTGGTCGAGCAGATCGAGCACTTCTTCACCCGCTACAAGGATCTGGAGAAGAACAAGTCGGTGACCGTGAAGGGCTGGGGCGACGCCGGCGAGGCCGCCGAGCTGATCGCCGCCGGCATGCGCGCGCATCAGGACAAGCTGAAAGCCGCCGCCGGCAAGGCCGCCAACGCGGCGTGATCTCGCTTCTCCCTCCCCCGAAGTGGGGAGGGATGTCGGCGCGAAGCGACGACAGGGAACGCTTCCCCTCTCCGCTCGCTGCGCTATGTGTCGCCCATGGCCGCCGCCGAAACCCCCGCTGACATCTTCAAGCGCGCGCTCGCCCATGCGGCGCGCGCGCTGGCCGAGCAATCCGAGCTTGAGGTGACCTTCGGCTCGGACGGGCCGAAGCTTTCCAACGGCGTCCTGACCCTGCCCCATCCCGCCCGCGATCCGGGCGCGAACGGCAACGCCGCCCTGCGCGGTCAGGCAGACCGGCTGGCCCTGCGCCTGGCCAATCACGACGAAGGCCTGCACGCCCGGCTGCGCCCGTCGGACACCCGCGCCGCCGATGTGTTCGAGGCCGTCGAACAGGCCCGCGTCGAGGCCGTGGGGTCAACCTCGCTGGCGGGTGTTCGCGCCAATATGAATGCGGCGCTGCTGACCCGTCTGGAGAAGATGGGCGCCCTGCGCGCCGACGCCGAGCGCGTGCCCCTGCCCGAGGCCGTAGCTCTGCTGGTGCGCGAGCGGCTAACCGGCCAGCGCGCGCCCGACGGCGCCGGGGCCATGCTGGACCTCGTCCGCACCTCTCTCGAGGACAAGGCGGGAGACAAGCTGAATGCGCTGGCCGAGGCAGCCGGCGACCAGGCTGTGTTCGGCGAACGGCTGAAGGATGTGCTGCGCGCGCTGGATCTCGATCCGGGCGACGGGCGCGGCGACGACGCCTCTGACGATCAGGGCGACGAGGAGCCCGATCCGCAGGACCCGGACGCGGCCGACGATCAGGACGAGGAAGACGACGCCGGTGGCGGCGAGGGTCAGTCGATGGACGGCTCGACCGACGACAAGGATCAGGGCGAGGATCGCGAAAGCCGCCCCGACGGCGCGCCCGGCGATCCCGATGGCGAGGCCTCGGACGACGGCCCGGACGTCAACGAAGGCTCCCTGCCCAATCGCCAGCAGACCATGGACGACGGTCGGGCCATCGACGCCTATCGCGTCTTCACCACGGCCTATGACGAGGTCGTGGACGCCGCCGACCTGTGCGACCCGAACGAACTGGATCGGCTGCGCGCCCTGCTGGACCAGCAGCTGACTTCGATCTCGAGGAGGGGGTGCTGGACACCGCCCGCCTGACCCGGATCATCACCGACCCGACCAGCCCCCTGAGCTTCAAGGCCGAGAGCGAGAGCCCGTTCCGCGACACGGTGGTGACCCTGCTCCTCGACAACTCCGGCTCGATGCGCGGGCGGCCGATCATGGTCGCAGCCGTGTGCGCCGACATTCTGGCGCGGACGCTGGAGCGGTGCGGCGTCAAGGTCGAGATTCTGGGCTTCACCACCCGGGCTTGGAAAGGCGGTCAGGCGCGCGAGGCGTGGATCACGGCCGGCAAACCCGCCAATCCGGGCCGGCTGAACGACCTGCGGCACATCATCTACAAGTCGGCCGACGCGCCTTGGCGGCGGGCGAAGAAGAGCCTCGGCCTGATGATGCGCGAGGGGCTGCTGAAGGAAAACATCGACGGCGAGGCCCTGACCTGGGCGCATGAGCGCCTGCTGGCCCGGACGGAGTCGCGGCGCATCCTGATGGTCATTTCAGACGGATCGCCGGTCGACGATTCCACCCAGTCGGCCAATGCGGCCCTGTATCTGGACAAACACCTGCGCCAGATCATCGCCGAGATCGAAGGCCGGTCGCCGGTCGAGCTGATGGCCATCGGCATCGGCCATGACGTGACCCGCTGGTACCGCCGCGCCGTCACCATCGTCGATGTCGAGCAGCTGGCTGGAGCCATGGTCGAGAACCTCGCCGCCCTGTTCGACGCCGAGCCCAAGGCCGTGGCCTCGGGGCGCCGCCGGAAGGCCGCGTGAGGCGGCTCGCCGCCGTCTGCCTGACATTGCTGCTGGGCGCCTGCGCGGGCGCGGTCTCCGAACCCTGGCGGGGCGCGGAAGCCGGCTGGACTCCGGTCGCGGCGGAGATACGCGCCGTCGGACTGGGCATTCCGGGTGGCGTGCGGCTGGCGCCGGGGGTGCGGTTCGCCGGCGGGATCCAGATCGTTGCGCCGCGCGGCGGCCCGCTACACGGCCTTTCGGATCTGAAGCTGGCGGACGGCGACATGATCGCGGTCACCGACGCGGGCCATCTGGTGCGCGGACGGCTGGCGTTCGACCCGCGCGGTCGGCTGGCGGGGCTTTCCGACCTGCGCCTGCGCGGCCTGACCGCTGAAGACGGGGGCGCCTTCTCCACAAAATCCGACGGCGACGCCGAGAGTCTGGCGATCACCGAGGTAGGCGATCTGGTCGTGGGCTTCGAACAGACGCCGCGCCTGTGGTCCTATGGCCGCCTCGACGCCTTGAGGGACAGGCCGGCGCCGCTGGCGACCCCGCCCGTCGCCCCGGGCAATGACGGTCTGGAAGCCCTGGCGGCCGGCCCGGGCGGCCTTCGTGCGGCGGCGGAAAGCGGCGGCGTCTGGGATTGCGCCGTGCGCTGCATCGAGGTCTCGCCCGCGCCCGCGACCCCGCCCGCGATCTCGGACTGGCGCATTACAGGCATGGACCGCGATCCGGCGAGCGACGGCTGGTTCGTGGTCGAGCGGCTGTACCGCGAGCCCTTCGACATGCGCGCGCGCCTTCGCCGCATGGATGCGTCAGGGGTGTTGGGGCCTGTGCTGGCGACCCTCAGCCTGCCGTCGACGACAGACAATTTCGAGGGGATAGCCGCAATGGCGGGCACCGCGGGAACGCGCCTCTACATCGTCTCCGACGACAACGACAATCCGCGTCAGCGAACCCTGCTGCTGGCCTTCGATGTCGAGGCCCGGCGGTAGGCCTCAGCCGACCGGCGGGGTCCGCGCGCCCTGCATCTGACGCAGCATCTCACGGCTGTTGGCGCGGTCTTCTTCGGTCTGGGCGGTGTTGCGGCAGACGCGGCGGCCGAAGCGCGAACCGGTGACGGGCTCGATCCGGCAGGTCTGGGCCGGCTCGGCGGGTGTGACGGCGGCGTTCGCGGCGGCAGTCGCGGTCGGGGCCTCGGCGGTCGCCGCAGGGGCAGGCGTCCGGGAGGCAGGGGTCTGCTGCAGCAACAGGGCGGACGCGAACATGGCGACGGGGAGAAGCACCAGGAACTCCTGTGAGAACGGTAATCACTTATAATGCCCGTCGCGCCGCGGATCGCAACCCGGGCGTGCGATCAGACCTTTTCGCTGATCTTTATCGCCGCGCGGCAGCCTGCCTTGATGATTGCGCTGAGCAGGCCGTAGCCGGGCGCTTCGCGGGCGCCGTGGTCGACGGCGTGATCGTGGTGGGCCAGTTCCTCATCGCGGAACACCGCCAGTTCGGCGGCCAGGGCCGGGTCGCGGTCGCGCAACTCGGCGATCTGGTCGGCGTAGTGTTCCTCGATCACGCTCTCGACCGCCTCGGTGCAGGCGTGGGCGGCCTTTTCGCCCATCAGGGCCGTGCCCGTGCCCAGGGCCATGGCGGCCAGCCGCCAGACCGGCGTCATCAGGGTGGGACGCACGCGTTCTGCGTTCAGCAGGGCGTCGAAACGCGCCAGATGCACCGCCTCCTGTTCCTGCATCTCGCCCATGTCGGCGGCCAGGGCGGTCTTGCCGACGCGACCCTCGAACACGGCCTTCTGGGCCCGGTAGATGTGGACGGCCGCATATTCGCCCGCGTGGTCGACGCGCAGGATCTCGGCCCGTCGGCGCTTGCTGGCGCCGCGTCCCGGCCGGGCCAGCGGAATGCGCCGGTCGGCCTTCAGATCAGCTGCGGGGTGCTCGGGCATCCTTGGGCCTCTTGGCTGCGAGAAGGCTGAACACGGCAAGCGCGGCCGAGATCAGGGCGTTCCATGCTGCCATGGACAGGCCGAGGAAACGCCATGTCACCGCGTCGCAGAAGACCGGCTTCTCGATCGGCCCGGTGCCGAGAGCCAGGGCGGCCAGCCCTTCGAGATTGACCTCGCCCCCGCCGGCGCAGGTCGCGGGCAGCGCCCACCACTTCATCTCGCCGCCCATGTGGAAGACCGCGGTGATCGTGCCCGTGGCGAAGATGACGGCCAGAAGGAAGGCGGCGATGCGCGGCGTGCCGCGGCTGCCGCGGCTGATCAGATGCCAGAGGGTGGCGGTCAGGGCGACAGCGACCGCGCCCCAGTAGACCTCGCGCTGCTTGAGGCACAGGTTGCAGGGCGCCAGCCCGCCGAACCGCTCGAACGCGTGTGCGGCGCCCAGCAGCGCCAGGGAGGCGGCGAGCGCGAAGGCGGTCCACCACCGCGTCAGGAGTCGATAAAGGGCTCTCATCGGACGATGTTCATAGCCGGGCCCGTGCGTCGCGTCGATGCGGCTCGCGGGATCAGAGAAGCTTCACCGCCGCGATGGCGCCGACCAGCACCACCAGACCGATGACGGTCCACATCGCCAGCCGCTTTTCGACCATCTCGAGCATGGGCGGACCCCAGCGTTTGAGGATGAAGGCCTCGGCGAAGAAGCGGGCGCCGCGCGTCACGACGCACAGGGCCACGAACAGGGCGAAGTTGAACTGGAAAATCCCCGAAGCGATGGTGATCAGCTTGAAGGGGATGGGCGTCAGCCCCTTGATCAGGATCACCCAGGCGCCGTGTTGCTGGAACAGGGCCTTGGACGCCTCGAAGGTGTCGGCCTTGCCCAGCCAGGCGAGGATCATCATTCCGACGTCGGTCAGGAAGTAGCCGATGGCGTAGCCGAGAATGCCGCCAAGGACGGAAGCCACTGTGCAGACCGTCGCGTAGAAATACGCCCTGTCCGGGCGCGCGAGGATCATCGGCGCCAGCATCACGTCGGGCGGAATCGGGAAGAAGGAGCTCTCGGCGAACGACACCGCGGCCATGGCGGGCGTCGCGTGTTTGCTGCGGGCGAGTTCGAAGACCCAGTCGTAGAGCTTGCGAAGCATTTGATCCCTTGGGCGAAGGCCGGACGTCGGCTCTAGCAGGCGGCGCGGGCGGACGCATCCACCGAAACAGGCCGTTATTCGCGATCGCGGCGAACGGTCGCTATAGAAGCGGCCTTCCAGCCTCCCCCGGAAGGACGTTCCCCATGCGCTACCTGCACACCATGGTCCGGGTCACCGATATCGGGTCCTCCCTGCATTTCTATTGCGACCTTCTGGGTCTGGTGGAGACGCGCCGGATCGAGAATGAGGCGGGCCGTTTCACCCTGGTCTTCCTCGCCACGCCGTCGGACCGGCCCCGCGCCGAGGCCGAACGGTCGCCCGAGGTGGAGCTGACCTTCAACTGGGATCCCCAGCCCTACGACGGCGGGCGCAATTTCGGCCACCTCGCCTACAAGGTCGACGACATCTACGCGGCCTGCCAGCGACTGATGGACGGCGGGGTCGTGATCAACCGCCCGCCGCGCGACGGTAACATGGCCTTCGTGCGTTCGCCCGACGGCATCTCGATCGAACTGCTGCAGGAAGGCGCGCCGCTGGCGCCCGCCGAGCCCTGGGCCTCCATGCCGAACACCGGGAGCTGGTGAGCGTGCGGACAATGATCGCCGTCCTGGCCGCGGCCGGGGCTCTGGCGGGCTGCGCCTCCACCTCAGAGACCTACCCCGGGCGCACGGCGACGGAACAGCTGCTGGTCGCCCGCGCCGCCGACCGCGCGGTCGAGGGCCTGACCCTGCCGATCCCGGCCGGGTCGCGCGTCTTCGTGGACGCGGCCTATTTCCAGGCCGAGAACTCGGCCTACGCCGTCAGCGCCATCCGCTCGGCCCTGTCGGACGCCGGCTATGCGATGGCCCCCTCGAAGTCCGAGGCCGACGCTGTCTTCGAGCTGCGCGCCGGGGCCCTGTCGCTGGAGCAGATGCGCCGGGTCTTCGGCCTGCCCGAAATGCGGGTGCCGATCAGCGAGAGCCTGAACGTCGTCTCCCTGCCCGAGCTGTCGATCTACAGCCGCCGCGACCGGGTCGGCGTGGCGGAGTTCTCGGGCTTCCTCTACGAGCCGAGGACCGGCGCTCCGCTGGGCGCGGTTGTGCCGATGACCGGCGAGTTCCGCATCCGCAGCCACAAATTCCTGATGGTCGCCGCCTGGGGCCAGCAAACCATCGACCCCGGCGAACGTGAACCGGGCGACAGCTGGCGGCAGTTCTAGGACCGCTTGCGCCCCGGCCCCGCGTCGGGGATGGTCGCGCCCTCAAAGTTGTCCGGGGGTTCCCATGCGCCGTCTGCTCGTCTCGTCCGCCGCTGTCGTCGCCCTGCTGGCGGGGGCGCCCGTTGTCGCCCTGGCCCAGACCCCTGCGCCCGCCGCCGCTCCGGCGCAAAGCGAGGACGCCCGGCTGGCGGCCTTCTTCGAACAGGCGTTTCAGGAGCGGATCGCGCTCAGCCCGCAATCGATGACCTCGCTGGGTCTGAAGACCGACTACGACAAGCTGGACGACGCCACCAACGCGGCTTCTGACCGGGCGCTGGCCCTTTCAGAGCGGCAGCTGGCGCAGCTGAACGACCAGTTCAATCCGCAGACCCTCAGCGCCGACAGCCGGATGTCCTGGCGGCTGTTCGAATACGGAGTCCAGCAGGCGCGGCTGTCGAACCGCTGGCGCGACTGGGGCTATCAATTCGCCGCCAACGGCAATCCGACCACCGGCCTGCCAGTGTTCATGATCAACAACCACCGCGTCGGCAGCGTCTCTGACGCCGAGGCCTATGTTTCCCGCCTGCGCGACGCCGAGCGCGTCATGGGCGAGATCGCGGCCGAGCTCCGCGACCGGGCGTCGAAGGGCGTCATCTCGCCGAATTTCGTGTTCGAGCCCTCGATCGCCAACACCCGCAACATCATCGCCGGCGCGCCCTTCGACGGCGGCGCAGACAATCCGGTCTGGGCCGATTTCCAGAAAAAGGTCGGCGCGCTGGAGGCCGATCAGGCGACCAAGGACAGACTGCTGGCCGAGGGCCGGGCGGCCCTGACCGGCGAATGGAAGCGCGGCTATGAAGGCGTGCTGGCGACCCTCGCCGAGGTGCAGCAGCAGGCCGCGGCCATGCCCGACCGCGACGGCGGGGTCTGGCGGCTGCCGGACGGCGAGGCCTTCTACAACGCCCGGCTCCAGCTCTCGACCACCACCGACCTGACGGCGGACCAGATCCACGACACCGGCTTGGCCGAGGTGGCGCGCATCCAGGCCGAGATGGAGGTCATCAAGGCCGCCGTCGGCTTCTCCGGCTCCCTGCAGGACTTCTTCGCCTTCATCAAGACGGACCCGCGCTTCCAGTATCCGAACACGCCGGAAGGCAAGGAGCAGTATCTGACCGATTCCCGCGCCTTCATCGCCCAGGTCATGGTCGACGCTCCGCGGTACTTCCACGACCTGCCCGAGGCGGCGCTGGAGGTGCGGTCGGTGGAGCCGTGGCGCGAGGCGACGGCCTCGGTCGCCTTCTACAACTCGCCGTCGCCGGACGGGACGCGGCCCGGCATCTACTACGTCAACCTGTCCGACATGACCCAGGTGCTGAAGCCCCAGATCGAGGCCATCAGCTATCACGAGGGCGCGCCGGGCCACCATTTCCAGATCGCCTATGCGCAGGAGATCGAGGGCATGCCGCGCTTCCGGCGCTTCGGCGGCTACGGCGCCTATTCCGAGGGCTGGGGCCTGTACGCCGAACGGCTGGGCAAGGAGATGGGCTACTACTCCGACCCCTATTCGGACTTCGGCCGGCTGTCGCTGGAGCTGTGGCGGGCGGTGCGTCTGGTCACCGACACCGGCCTGCACGCCAAACGCTGGAGCCGCGAACAGGCGATCGAATATTTCCAGCGCAATTCGCTGCTCAGCGAGCGCGACATCGTCAAGGAGGTCGAGCGCTACATCACCAACCCGGGTCAGGCGACCAGCTACAAGATCGGCGAGCTGAAGATCCGCGAACTGCGCGCGCGGGCCGAGGCGGCGCTGGGGCCGCGGTTCGATGTGCGCGACTATCACGCCGTGGTTCTGGGTTCGGGCTCGGTGCCGCTGGAGGTGCTGGAGGACCAGGTCGACGCATGGATCGCAGCGGGCGGCGGCGCGCCGGCGTCCTGACGAACGGCGCGGCCCTTCGCCGCGTTGGCGGAACCATGGCGACACCCTAGCTCTACGGGTGGACCCTTTGGATGGAGACGCCCATGCCGCTCTTGATGTGCCCGAACGACAACGCCGCCATGCAGACGCTGGAACGCGGCGGCGTGCAGTTCGACATGTGCCCCAACTGCCGCGGCGTCTGGCTGGACCGCGGCGAGCTGGAGAAGCTGATGGCCTCGGCGACCGAGGACGGCCGCGCGTCCGCCCCGCAGGCCGCGCCGCCGCAGGCCCAGCAACCCTATCCGCCACAGCAGCCGGCGCCCCAGCCGTGGGGCGGACAACCGCAGTACCGCGACGAGCGCTATCGCAGCCGCGATGACGACGACTACCGCTACAAGAAGAAGAAGCGCGACAGCATCTTCGACATCTTCGACTGAGGTCGCGCAACCCCGGGCCGGCCGCCACCGTATCTTTCGCACCCTCATGCGAAGGACGCGTCATGATCTCGACCCGCACAGCCCTTGTCGCCCTCGCCGCCTGCGCGCTCGCCGCGCCGGCGGCGGCCCAGTCGTCCGCCGTCGATATGGGGCAGTTCGACGGCCGGTGGTTCGAGATCGCGCGCAGTCCCAATGACGTCCAGAAAGACTGCCGCCGCGCCCAGATCGACTTCAATCCGCAGGCCCAGGCCAATCGCTACGGTCTCGTGGTGACCTGCACCCGCCGGGCCGACGGCGGGGTCGAGACGCTAAGGGCCAACGCCCGGGTGACCGATCCGGGCACGAACCGGCGGTTCCGTTTCACCCTGACCGGCCTGCTGGGCGTCGGCGGCCTGGCCGGCCAGAACTACCGGGTGCAGGAGCACGCGCCGGACTACAGCTGGGCCATCCTGTCCTTGCCCGACAAGTCGGACTGGTGGATCTGGAACCGCAGTCAGTCGCCGTCAGAGGCCGAGCGCACGCGCGTGATCGCCCGCGCCCGCGCGCTGGGCCTCGATACCTCGAACGTGGTCCACACCGGCCGCTGAACCCCGCTTGAAATCGGAACACAAGCGGAACATAAGTCGGGAATGCCCGCCGCCGTCGCCCACATCGAGCTGGTCTTCAGCCGCCCCGAGACCACCCTGTCGGTCACGCGGGGCGCGGCGCGACTGATGGTCGACCTGGGGTATGCGCCCCTGCTGGAGGTCTGCCTGCCCAATGGCCGGCGCGCCGACGTCATGGCCGTCGGGCCGCGCGGCGACATCGTCATCTGCGAGGTGAAGTCCGGGCTCGAGGACTATCGCGTCGACCGCAAATGGGGCGAGTACGCGCCCTTCTGCGACGCCTTCTATTTCGCGGTCGCGCCCGAGTTTCCGTCGGACATCCTGCCCGACCATCCGGGTCTGATCGTCGCCGACGGCTTCGGCGGGGCCGTGGTGCGCGAGGCGCCGCTGACGCCGCTGGCGCCGGCCCGCCGCAAGGCCCTGACCATCGCCTTCGCCCGTCTGGGGGCGATGCGGACGTTGCGGGACCCCGCTGGCGGCTAGGCCGCCGGCTCGGCCTTTTCGACCACCGGCCCGCTCTCGCCCGTCGACATGATGGCCGCCGTTGAGGCGGCGCAGCCGTTCAGGCTGGTTTCGCCGACCTTGACCATCGCGGTCAGCGGATAGGTGCGGTCGCTCATCCCGTCCGAACATTCGGTGGCGACCAGGGTGACGCTGAGCGGCGTCCCTGCGCCGGTCTTGCCTTCGAAGGTGGCCGTGGTGCCCTGGACGACGGCCTTCGGCTGCGGCGCGCGCTGCTCGGGCGGTTCGGGGGTCGTGTAGACCATCTCGGTTCCGGTCAGCTCGACGCTCCAGAATGGTTCGGTGCCCAGCGCCCGTACGGGTTTCGTCAGATCGACGCCGCCCAGCACCGGGGCCGGTTCGGGCGCCGCCGGCGGCGGCGCGACCGGCTCCTCGCCCTGCGAACAGGCCGTCAGGATCAGGGCGGATACGGCGAGGACGGTCAGACGCATGGCGGGGGCTCCGGTAAGTCTCGAACACCAAACGCGGACCGCGCCCCTTGGGTCAAGTCCGGCCGTCAGAGCCAGCCCTGCTTCCTGAACCAGGCCAGCGGCAGGATGGCCGACACCACCATGGCGACCACCGCCAGCGGATAGCCCCACGGCTGCGACAGCTCGGGCATGTGGTCGAAATTCATGCCGTAGATCGAGGCGATCAGCGTCGGCGGCAGGAAGGCCACCGCCGCCACCGAGAAGATCTTGATGATCGACGACTGCTCGATGTTGATCAGGCCCAGCGCCGCCGACAGCTGGAAATTGATCGAGGCTGCGACCGACTGGTTGTGCGCCGACAGGCTGTCCGCGTCGCGGGCCAGGGACCGCAGGTGGGCGCGCGCCTCCTCGCTGTCCATCCGCTCGTCGATGCCGACGAAGGCGAAGATGCGCGCCAGTCCGGCCAGGCTCTGCTCGATGCGCGCGTTGGTCATCTGGGCCCGGCCCAGTTTGGTGATCAGCTTGCCGAAGCCGACAGTCTTGCCGCCCGAGAACACGTGGCCGGCGATGGTTTCGACCCGCAGCACGGTGCCCGACAGGATGTCGGACAACCGGTCGATAATCGTCTCCATCAGGTTCAGGAACAGGTCGGGCCCCGTGGCGCACCGGCCCGGTTCGCGCTCCAGCTTCTCGATCATCAGGCGGAAGGGCCGGGGGTCGGTGTAGCGGATGGTCACCAGCGGCCCGTCGGTCACCACGAAGGTCACCGGCTCGACGCCCGGTATCTCCTCGTCGCCGTGGATGATGATGTCGGCGGTGGCGTAGGTGGCGCCGTTCTCGCGATAGACCCGGCTGGACGCCTCCAGCTCGGCCATTTCCTCGCGGGTGGGCACCGACAGGCCCAGCGCCTTCTCGACGGCGGTTTCTTCCTCGACCGTCGGCGCGACCAGATCGATCCAGATCGCGTCGGGCGGCAGGGTCCAGGTCGCGGGATCGACCAGTTGATCGCAGGCGGACCGTCCCGCGCACCAGACGCGGATCATGCCGGAAGCCTGTCGAGGAAGTGGTTTTCGGGGCTAGCCGGCGGGGGCGTCGGCCGAAGCCATGAGAACGCTCTCGACGGTCGGGCCATTCGGAGCGGCCGGGGCTTTGTAGATGAAGCCGTAGGTCGGATAGACGGAGGTGCCCAGATCATGGATCGGGTTGTACCAGACCTTCACCGCACTCCAATCACCCGAGGCCGAAACGTCGACGACGGTGACGTTTTCCTCGACCTTGCCGCGGCTGCCGCCCCAGTTGGCGTGGGTCACGCGGATCACGCGGTCGGTCAGGATGTCGGAAACGACGGCCACATGGCCCCGGCTCATCCGGCCGCTGGGCTGGAAGGCGAGGACGGCGCCGGTCTCGGGACGGCCGCCGGTGCGGAACTTGCCCTGGGCCTGCCGCCACCACGTCAGGGCGTCGCCGAAGATATTGATGCCCGAAAACATGCGGGCGAAGGTTACGCACTGCCAGTAGGGCTCGTCGGCCTTCGCGACGGGCGCATAGCCCAGCGCTGAAAATCCGAGGGTCGCTGCAACCGCAGCGGCTGTGAGCCGTTTCATCATGCTGGCGTATGTTCCCCGACGTCCGAAGACCTATCCCTAGACGATAGTTTTCGTGGGTTGAAGAACCCTTTCGGGCGAATCCGTGTGCGGTTTTGTCGCGGTTGACCGCGCCCGCCGCCGGTCCGCGAATCCCCTCAAAGCCTTACGGCACGGGCGTTCGACCAGGTGATAGGTCGCCATCGCCGTGACCGGGATGGCTGCGACCACCGCCAGCCACACAATGATGTGAAACCGCTTGTCGTCAGCGCCGGTCACCCGCGCGGCGAGGTTCGTCATGACCAGCAGCACCGGCGCGCAGACCATGTAGATCGAATAGCTGATCTCGCCGAGATACACCCCCGCCCTCGATCCCATCAGGCCCGCGCGGGCGTTGTCCAGCGAACCGAGGCCGAGGATCATCGCCCCCGCCAGCAGCACGGTGACCGGGTCCCACAGACCCAGCGATGCGCTGGCCAGGAGGGCCAGACCGCTGATCAGGGCGACCGGCCCCGCATACGGGATCGGCGCGCGGCGGCGAACCAGATAGAGGGCGCAGCCCAGCAGGAAGCAGGGCACGATCCTGAGCGCGCCCCAGCGGAAGGTCGCCTCGGTCAGGGAGAAGCCGGCCAGCGGCTGGAAGGCGGCGTAGATGCCCAGCGCCAGCAGGACTGCGCCTGCCACGGCCAGCATGGGCCGCTCGCGCAGCCGCCATGCGACGAAGGCGTAGGCCGGGAAGGTCAGATAGGCGAACCACTCGGCCGAGATCGACCAGGACGGATGATTGAACGCCGAGGTCGGCGCCAGCCCCCAGGCATGGGTCATGGTCAGATGGGCCGGCAGGGCGCGCCAGTCGGTCAGGCTGCCGTCGATGCTCAGCCCCGCCGCCGTCCCGGCAATGCCGAGCGCCACCATGCCGAACAGGGTCAGCAGGTGCAGCGGATAGACCCGCGCGATCCGGGCCCACAGGAAGCCGCCGTATGAATATCGCTTCGTCCCCGCCGCCTCGAGATAGACGTGGCTGAGGATGAAGCCCGACAGGACGAAGAAGACCTCGACGCCCAGATATCCCTTCGTCACGGCGACGGGGATCCAGCTGACGTCCAGATGCGGCCACGCCGTATAGAGCACCACCCACAAGGCGGCGAGGAAGCGCAGGCCGGTGAGGGCGCGCAGGTCGGGGGGCGTCTGAACAGGGGTCATGGCCCCGCCAGACTGCCGCAACAGCCTTGGAAAACGATTAAGCTTTCGCTGGCCGTCAACGAGCCCTTTGTTTTCGTCATCCCGGCGAAGGCCGGGACCCAGCGGCGCGCGAGAGCGCGACCCTGCCGGTAGCACTGACGCGGCAACGGCCCGTGTTTCGCCGCCGTCGCGGCGCCGCCGGGTCCCGGGGTCGCTGCGCGCCCCGGGATGACGACAGGAGGGAGCCGGGCCCTCTGTCAGCCCTGGATCAGGCGGTGCATTCCGCCGGTTTGGTCTCGCCCGCCTTGTACATGGCGCAGGAGCGGTCGATCTCGTCCTGGATCAGCTGGCAGGGGTTGTCGGGATTGCAGGGCGGGTGCGAGGCCGGGCTGACGCGGGTGCAACGGCTGGCAAGGGCGACGGCCGCGTCAGAACCCTGATCGAGCGTGCACGAGGTCGAGGAGGCCTCGGTCGGGGCGATGGCCTCTTCCTGCGGGGGCGCGTCGGCCGGCATGACCGGATCCTGCGCGGCCTCGGCCGGCGCCGGAGCTGCGGGCGCCTCGGCGGGCGGCTGGCAGGCGGACAGCAAGAAGGCGGCGGCGGTCAGCAGGATCGGCAAGCGCATCGGATCGTCTCCCCACGATGGATGGCGGACGATGCCTGCTTTCAGCGAACGATGGAACCCCGAATGCCCGTAAGGCGAAGCTTAACGGCCCAGCGCCGCCCGCTGCAGGGCGAACAGTTCGGCGCAGCCGCCCTCGGCCAGCTGGAACAGACGGTCGAACTCGGCGCGGGAGAAGCCGCGCTTCTCGCCCGTGGCCTGGATTTCCACGATCCCGCCCGCACCGGTCAGGACGAAGTTGGAATCGGCCTCGGCGTTGGAATCCTCCTCATAGTCGAGGTCCAGAACCGGCGCGTCGCCGCAGATGCCGCAGGACACGGCCGCGACCTGATCCAGAATGGGGTCGGTCTTGAGCACACCCTCGGCGCGCAGGTAGTCAAAGGCGCTGGCCATGGCGACCCATGCGCCCGTGATGGCCGCCGTGCGGGTGCCGCCGTCGGCCTGGATGACGTCGCAGTCCAGAACCACCTGCCGCTCGCCCAGCAGCTTCAGATCGACCACGGCGCGCAGCGAGCGAGCGATCAGACGCTGGATTTCCTGCGTCCGGCCCGTCTGTTTGCCGCTGGCGGCCTCGCGCCGGCCGCGCGTGTGGGTGGCGCGGGGCAGCATGCCGTATTCGGCCGTAACCCAGCCCGAACCCTTGTTGCGCATCCAGCCGGGGACGTTCTCTTCCACCGAGGCCGTCACAAGAACCTTCGTATGGCCGAAGGTCACGAGGCACGAACCCTCGGCGTAGCGGTTCACGCCGGTCTCGAGCGTGACGGTGCGAAGTTGCTCGGGCGTGCGTTCGGACGGGCGCATGACGGTATTCCTTGGAAGCGACAGCGGCGGTGCTTATCCTGAAACCGTGACCCTGTCCCCCGCATCTTCCGTTCGCCTGCGTCCCGCCACGCTGGACGACGCCCCGATGCTGGCGGAGTGGGATCGCGAGCCGCACGTCATCGAATGCTCGACCGACGACCCGGACGCCGACGTCGCCTTCGGCGGCATTGAATGGCGCGAGGAACTGGCCGACCAGTCCGACGTCAGCTTCTACCGTATCGCCGAGGCCGACGGCCGCCCGATCGGCGTGATGCAGATCTGTGATCCGCATCGGGAGTCGACGCATTACTGGGGCGAGATCGAGCCGAACCTGCGCGCCATGGACATCTGGATCGGCCCTGCAGACGCGCTGAACCGCGGCTACGGCACGCGGATGATGACCCTGGCCGCCGATGAGGCCTTCGCAGACCCGGCCGTGACCGCCATCGTCATCGATCCGCTGAACACCAATACCGAGGCCCACCGCTTCTACCAGCGCCTCGGCTTCCAGCCCGAGGGCCGGCGAATGTTCGGCGAGGATGACTGTCTGGTGCATCGGCTGACGCGGGCGACCTGGGAAGGCCGGACGAAATGAAGCCGACCCTGCTGACCTCGACGGCGATGGAGACGGGCAGCCTGACCGGGCTGGACCAGCGCGCCCGCGACATCTTCCGCCGCATCGTCGAAACCTATCTGGAGACCGGCGATCCCGTCGGCTCCCGCACCCTGTCCATGACCGGCGTGGCCCTGTCGCCGGCCTCGATCCGCAACACCATGCAGGACCTGACCATGGCAGGCCTGCTGGGGGCGCCGCACACCTCGGCGGGCCGGATTCCCACCCATGCGGGCCTGCGCCTGTTCGTCGACGGCCTGCTGGAGATCGGCGACATCGGGGCCGAGGAACGGCGCGAGATCGACGCACGCCTAGCCGGACGCGGCCGCGGCTTCGAGGAGGCGCTGAACGAAGCCTCCAGCCTGCTGTCCGGCCTCGCGGGCGGCGCCAGCATCGTCGCCAGCCCGATCCGCGAGGCCGGGGTCAAGCACGTCGAATTCGTCGCCCTCGGCCACGATCAGGCGCTGGCGGTGCTGGTCGGCGACGACGGCTCGGTCGAGAACCGGCTGATGCCGCTCAAGGCGGGGGTCACACCCTCGACCCTGACCGAGGCCTCCAACTTCCTCAACGCCCGGCTCAAGGGCCGCCCGCTGCACGAGGCGCGCACCGAGATGCGCACCGAACTGGACGCCGCCCGCCGCGAGCTGGACGCCGCCGCCGCCCGACTGGTTGAGGACGGTCTGGCCGCCTGGTCCGGCGGGGCCGAGCGCGAACGCTCGCTGATCGTGCGCGGCCGCGCCAATCTGCTGCACGACCGCGAGACGGCCGAGGATCTGGAGAAGGTCCGCATCCTGTTCGACGATCTCGAGCAGAAGGAACAGCTGATCGGCCTGCTGGACGGGGTCTCGACGGCCCAGGGCGTGCGCATCTTCATCGGCGCGGAAACCAGACTCTTTTCGCTTTCGGGTTCCGCTGTCATCGCGGCGCCCTATATGACGGGCCGCCAGCGGGTTCTGGGCGCCATCGGCGTGATCGGACCCGCGCGACTGAACTATGCCCGCATCATACCGTTGGTGGACTATACCGCCCGGGTGCTGGGGCGAATGCTGGACGGACAGGACACTTGAGCGACATTCACGACGAGTTTGACGACGAAGCCGAAGCCAACGCCGAGGCCGGTCTGGATTCACATCCCGGCGACGACGACGGCATGGGCCCGATCGACGCCCTGATCGCCGAGCGCGACCAGTGGAAGGACCGCGCCCTGCGCGCCGTCGCCGAGGCCGAGAACACGAAGAAGCGCGCCGAGACCTCGAACAACGACGCTCGCGCCTACGCCATCCAGAAATTCGCCCGCGACCTGCTGGGCGTGGCCGACAATCTGGAGCGCGCGCTGCAGGCCGCCCCGAAGAACGCCGACGCCGGCGAGGCCGGTCTGGTGACGGGCCTTGAGCTGACCCAGAAGTCGCTGCTGCAGGCCTTCGAGTCCAACAATCTGAAACGCGTCGCCCCCGAGCCGGGCGAGGCTTTCGATCCGCATCTGCACCAGGCCATGATGGAACAGCCGTCCGACAGCGTTCAGGGCGGTCAGGTCATCCAGACGCTGCAGCCCGGCTACGCCCTGTTCGGCCGCACCGTGCGCCCGGCCATGGTGGTCGTCGCCGCCAAGGGCTCCGGCGCCGCGGCCGGCAACGCCGCCTATGTCGCCGCGGGCGCCACCGGCGGCAATTTCGACGGCAAGGCCTAGGCTTTCAGCCGGCTTTCGAAGAAGGCCAGCAACTTCGCCCACCCGTCCGCCGCATCCGCCGCGCGATAGCTGTCGCGGTAGTCGGCGTGGAAGCCGTGCGGCGCGGCCGGATAGACGTCGATCCGGCTGTTCGTCTGGCCGGCGCGCTGCAGGGCCGCGCGCATGGCCTCGACGCTGGGCAGGGGAATGCCGCGGTCCGCCTCGCCGTACAGGCCCAGCACCGGTGCCTTGAGGTCGTCGGCCAGATCGACCGGCCACGGCTGACCCGCGGCCGTCTGTTCCGGCGTGGCGGTTTCAGAAGGAGCCAGACGGCCGTACCAGGCCACGCCGGCGTCGATGGCGGCGAAGCGGGCCGCGGCCTGCCACACCACCTTGCCGCCCCAGCACCAGCCGGTGATGCCGACCCTGTCGGTGTTGGCCCAAAGCTGCGAGCTGGCCCAGTCGAGCGTTGCGGCGATGTCGCCCATCACCTGCTCATAGCCGGCCCCGGCCACGATCTGCTGGATGCGCGTCATGTCCGACAGCGGCGCGGGATCCTCGATCCGCACGAAAAAGGCCGGGGCGATGGCGGCGTAGCCCGCCTTCGCCAGCCGGCGGCAGACGTCGCGGATGTATTCGTGCACGCCGAAGATTTCCGAGACGACGATCACCACCGGATACGGCCCGTCGCCGGTCGGGCGGGCGATGTACGCCGGAAGGGCGAAGCCGTCAGGCGCGGGATATGTCGTCTGTTCGATGGTCAGGTCGTCGTCGCTGGTGGTGATCGGCGCGGCCTGACGCGCCAGCGCCGCCGGGGCGTAGCCGGCAAAGGCCAGACCGCCCACGGCGCCGACGGCCACGGCCCGGCGGCTGAAGCGGAAGTCGTCGGCCTCGGGGCCCTCGGGGCGGATCAGGTTCGTCATGGCGGGCTCCGGCCTTGGAAAGGCGGGACCTTGGCGCGGCCCCGGCGAGGCGTCCATTCACGTTTGCTGTGAAGCTATACGGCCCGGCGCAGCGTCAGATTGATCCGCCCCCCGCCCGGGACGAGCGTCGACGAGCCCGGAATGACCCGATCGATCCCGTGCCGCGCCAGCCGCGCCGGGCCGGTCAGGGCGCAGACGTCGCCCGAGTTCAGCCGGATCGCCTTCGTCGGCCCGCCGCCGGCCGCTCCGATGCGGAACATGGCCGCGTCCCCCAGCGACACCGACAGCACCGGCGCCGACATGTCCGCCTCGTCCCGGTCCTGATGCAGGCCCATCTTCGCCCCGTCGCGGTACAGATTGACCAGACAGGCGTCCGGCGGCGTCTCTGTCCCCGTCAGATCGCGCCACAGTTCCAGCAACAGCCGCGGGATCGGCGGCCACGGCTCGCCCGTGACCGGATGCGTCGCCTGGTAGCGGTACCCCGCCCGGTCCGAGACCCAGCCCAGTGGCCCCAGACTGGTCATCCGCACCGAAAACGGCCGCCCGCCGGGCGTCACCGGCTGGTAAAACGGCGCCTCCGCCCCGGCCGCCAGCACCTCGGCCAGCAATCCCGCCTGTTCAGACGCGGAAAGGGCTCCCGGCCAGAACCGGAAGCCCTCCATTCCCGTATCGATCTCGCGCGCTCCGCTCATCCCCTCAAGGTAAGCGCGCGCGACCGGGCCTCAAGTAGCCCGAAGGGCGGCAGGCCCGACAAGCGAGCTGAGGGGCTGCGCGCCTCAGCGCGTGTAGTAGTAGTCGGCGATCTCGCAGACGTTGACGTTGTTGCGGATCAGGTTCTGGCCGTTGGTGAACTCGGCCTTGAAGTCGAACAGGCAGGCGCCGGTGCCGTCGTCGATGTTCATCACGATGCTGGCGTTATTGGCCAGGACGTCGTCGCCCAGAATGTCCTCTTCCCAGTCGCTGCGGCTGGTGTTGGAAGCGTAGAAGCGCAGCATGGTCCAGCCGGTGTTGTTATGGACCCGCACGCGGCGGTTCCGGCCGTCGCGCGACTGGATCGGCGCAGAAGCGGTGGCGGCGGTGACAGCGACGGCCCGGTCGGGCGCCGTGCTGGTGACGGCCGCGGCGGAGGCCGTCGAGGCCAGGGCCGCCAGAATCACGGCGGCGCGGGCGATGGTCTTTTGCACTTTCATCTTGGTCTTCTCCCCGGAGACCAGCCCCCCAAGGCCGGTTAACCCAAAGTTAATTACACCAATGTTCGGCGAAATCACCTCTTCATTATGAGACGGCGAATCTTCGCCCCGAAGCGTTTGGGGCTTGCAGGCGGGGGGGTGTTTCCCATATCGGCCTCAACCGCCGTAAATCCCCGCAGTTCGTGGGGCTTTGCGTCGGAACCGTACCAACCGACCAACGACCCTGACATCAGGGGCGGTCACGCGCGGCGCTTCGCTTTAAAAGGCCGCCGCATCGCCCGCTGAAATGGAGTGAAAGACTACACATGGCCAAGATCATCGGCATCGACCTGGGCACCACGAACTCGTGCGTCGCCGTCATGGACGGCAAGAACCCCAAGGTCATTGAAAACGCCGAGGGCAACCGCACCACGCCCTCCGTCGTCGCTATCCAGGACAGCGGCGAAGTGCTGGTGGGCCAGCCGGCCAAGCGCCAGGCGGTCACCAACCCGACCAACACCTTCTTCGCCATCAAGCGCCTGATCGGCCGCAATTTCACGGATCCCGTGGTGGCCAAGGACAAGGGGATGGTCCCCTATGAGATCGTCAAGGGCCCGACCGGCGACGCCTGGGTGAAGGCCCACGGCAAGGATTATTCGCCCCAGCAGGTCTCGGCCTTCACGCTCGGCAAGATGAAGGAGGCCGCGGAGGCCTACCTCGGTGAAACCGTCACCCAGGCCGTCATCACCGTTCCCGCCTATTTCAACGATGCCCAGCGTCAGGCGACCAAGGACGCCGGCAAGATCGCCGGTCTGGAAGTCCTGCGCATCATCAACGAGCCGACCGCGGCCGCCCTGGCCTATGGCCTGGACAAGAACGACGGCCAGAAGATCGCCGTCTACGACCTCGGCGGCGGCACCTTCGACGTCTCGATCCTCGAGATCGGCGACGGCGTCTTCGAGGTGAAGTCGACCAACGGCGACACCTTCCTGGGCGGCGAGGACTTCGACCTGCGCCTGGTCGACTACCTCGCCGACGAGTTCAAGAAGGAGCAGGGCGTCGACCTGCGTTCCGACAAACTGGCCCTGCAGCGCCTGAAGGAAGAGGCCGAAAAGGCCAAGAAGGAGCTCAGCTCGACCACGCAGTACGAGGTCAATCTGCCGTTCATCACCATGAACGCCTCGGGCCCGCTGCACTTGAACATCAAGCTGTCGCGCTCCAAGCTGGAAGCCCTCGTCGAGGATCTGGTCCAGCGCACGATCGAGCCCTGCGCCAAGGCGTTGAAGGACGCAGGCATGAAGGCGTCGGACATCGACGAAGTGGTTCTGGTCGGCGGCATGACCCGCATGCCGATGGTTCAGGAAGCCGTGAAGAAATTCTTCGGCAAGGAGCCGCACAAGGGCGTGAACCCAGATGAGGTCGTGGCGCTGGGCGCGGCCGTTCAGGCCGGCGTTCTGCAGGGCGACGTCAAGGACGTGCTGCTGCTGGACGTGACCCCGCTGACCCTCGGCATCGAGACCCTGGGCGGCGTCTTCACCCCGCTGATCGAACGCAACACGACGATCCCGACCAAGAAGAGCCAGGTCTTCTCGACCGCCGACGACAACCAGTCGGCCGTGACGATCCGCGTCTTCCAGGGCGAGCGTCCGATGGCGTCCGACAACAAGGTGCTGGGCCAGTTCGACCTGATGGGCATTCCCCCGGCGCCGCGCGGCATGCCGCAGATCGAGGTCGCCTTCGACATNCCGATGGCGTCCGACAACAAGGTGCTGGGCCAGTTCGACCTGATGGGCATTCCCCCGGCGCCGCGCGGCATGCCGCAGATCGAGGTCGCCTTCGACATCGACGCCAACGGCATCGTCCACGTGACCGCCAAGGACAAGGCGACCAACAAGGAACAGTCGATCCGCATCCAGGCCAACGGCGGCCTCTCGGACGCCGACATCGACAAGATGGTCAAGGAAGCCGAGGCCAACGCCGCGGCCGACAAGGCGAAGAAGGAAATGGTCGAGGCGGTCAACGCCGCCGACAGCCTGATCCACTCGACCGAAAAGGCCATGGCCGAACACGGCGACAAGGTCGGGGCCGANGCGAAGAAGGAAATGGTCGAGGCGGTCAACGCCGCCGACAGCCTGATCCACTCGACCGAAAAGGCCATGGCCGAACACGGCGACAAGGTCGGGGCCGACGAGAAGGCCGCGATCGAAACCGCTCTGGCCGAACTCAAGACTGCCAAGGACGGCACGGATCCGGAAGACATCCGGACCAAGACCAACACCCTGGTCCAAGCCTCGATGAAACTGGGCGAGGCCATGTACGCCTCGCAGCAGGGCGCAGGCGACGGCGCCTCGGATGAAGCCCCCGCCGACGACGGCGTGGTCGACGCCGAGTTCGAGGAAGTCTCCGGCGACGACGACGAGAAGAAGAGCGCGTAAGACACACTCGCTCCGCAATCACTCCGGCCCCGCTTGTCTGACGACGGGCGGGGCCGTTTCATGAACTTGCATCATTTTCCCGGGCCACCATGTCTGCCCGGTCAGCCGCAACGGTTCATCCGCCCATGAAGAGGCGCGCACCGTCGGCAAGAGTAAGAGGACGACCGCCGCATGGCGACGCGTGACTATTACGAGGTTCTCGAGGTCGAACGGACCATCGACGCCGCCGGCCTGAAAGCCGCCTATCGCAAGCTCGCCATGAAGCATCACCCCGACCGGAACGGCGGGTGCGACGACTCCATGGCGCGCTTCAAGGAAATCTCCGAAGCCTATTCCGTCCTGTCGGACGACCAGAAACGCGCCGCCTACGACCGCTTCGGCCACGCCGGGGTCAATGGCGGCGGCGGCGGCAATCCGTTCGGCCAGGGCCAGGGCTTCGCCGACGTCAACGACATCTTCTCCCAGGTCTTCGGCGAGGCGTTCGGCGACGTCTTCGGCGGACGCGGCGGCGGCGGAGCGCGCCAGCACGGCCCGCGCCGCGGCTCGGACCTGCGCTACGACCTCGAAATCACGCTGGAGCAGGCCTACAAGGGCGCCGACGTCGAGATTTCGGTCCCCACCACGGCCACCTGCGACACCTGTGAAGGCACGGGCGCCAAGGCCGGCACCAAGCCAACCACCTGCACCACCTGCCAGGGCGCGGGCCGCGTCCGCTCGGCCAACGGCTTCTTCCAGGTCGAGCGCACCTGCCCCCGCTGCGGCGGCCAGGGCCAGATGATCGCCGAGCCGTGCACCAGCTGCGCCGGCCACGGCCAGGTGCGCAAGAACCGCAAGCTCCAGCTCAAGGTCCCTGCCGGCGTCGACGACGGCTCGCGCATCCGCCTGTCGGGCGAGGGCGACGCGGGCACGCGCGGCGGCCCGCGCGGCGACCTGTATGTCTTCCTGTCGGTGACGCCGCACGAACTGTTCGAGCGCGACAACCTCGACCTGCTGGTCACCGTCCCCGTGCCCATGACCACAGCCGCCCTGGGCGGCGAGATCGACGCCCCCTGCCTGACCTCCGACGCGTGCGACGGCCGCTGCCGCGCGCCTGTCACCGTCCCTGCCGGAGCCCAGACCGGCAAGACCGTGCGCATCAAGGGCAAGGGCATGCCGCACCTGAACGGCAAGAACCGCGGCGATCTGGTGGTCGAGCTGTTCGTCGAGACCCCGACCGAGCTGACCGCGCACCAGAAGGAACTGCTGCAGGAACTGGCCGCCTCGCTGGGGGAGAGCCAGACCCCGCGCAACTCGTCCTTCGCCGGCAAGGCCAAACGCTTCTGGGCCGACATCGTGGGTTCCGAAACGCCGCAGTAGGCTCCTGATGACGGCGCCGACGAATGTCGCCATCATGTCCGTGAACTGACAGGGGTCCCGAGTTGAGCGCCATCTTCCACGCCGGCATCTCCGGGGCCCGGGGCCGCATGGGCCGGGCCGTCTCCACCGTTCTGGACGCCCGCGAGGACGTGGTGGTCGCCGCCCGCTTCGACCGGGGCGAGACGCCGGATCTGTCGCTGTGCGACGTCATCATCGACTTCTCCACCCCCGACGCGTCGGTCGAACTGGCCCAGGCCTGCGCCGAACGCGGCGGGCCCGCCCTGGTCATCGGCTCGACAGGACTGTCGCCGGAACAGGACGCCGAAATCCTCAAGGCGGCGGAGAAGATCGCCATCGTCCGCAGCGGGAATTTCTCGCTGGGCGTCAACATCCTGATCGGTCTGGTCGAACACGCCGCCCAGCGGCTGGACCCGCGCGACTGGGACATCGAGGTGCTGGAAGCCCATCACCGCAAGAAGGCCGACGCCCCCTCGGGCACCGCCCTGATGCTGGGCGAGGCCGCCGCCAACGGCCGCGGCGAGGATCTGGCTGACGTCCGCTCCGCCCCTTACGACGGCATCACCGGCGCGCGTGAAGCGGGGAAGATCGGCTTCGCCTCACTACGCGCAGGCGGGATCATCGGCGAGCACACGGTCCTGTTTGCTTCGGAGGACGAGACCCTGACCCTCAGCCACTCGGCCATCGACCGCTCGCTGTTCGCGCGCGGCGCGGTGGCGGCGGCCGCATGGGTGCGCAGCCGTAAGCCGGGGCTCTACGACATGCAGGACGTACTGGGTTTCAGGCAGGCGTGACGGGGCGGGCGCTGGCCCGCCCCTCACACATCAGTGCGCGTGCCTGTGACGGCGGTGGCCGCCGCCGGTGAACAGCGACTTGATGAAGAAGAAGACTGCGATGACGATCGCATAGCCCAGGAACAGGGCCAGCACGGTCATCCAGAAAGTCAGGCTGAGCAGGTTCGGCAGGACCAGCGCCCCGCCGTCCAGCATCGGCCGCACCACCCCGATCAGGATATGTACAAGGGCCGCGCCGAGCGCCGTCGCCCACAGCCGGCTCCACGCCGGCATCATCAGGGCCGCGATCACTGCGATGAGCAGACCCATGATCTGGTTGACGCTGTCGAACCCGCCCTGGGCGAGGCCGAAGATGCCGGTCAGAAACGCGCCGATCGAATCGAACAGGGACTCCATACGCTGACCTCCTTGGAACGGCCGAGCCTGGCCGGGAGCAGGGTTAACGCGAAATCCGGCGAATGGCTCCGCTTACCGCCCCGTCGAGCCGAAACCGCCCGCGCCGCGCGCGGTCTCGTCCAGGGTCTCCACCTCGACCATGGCGGCCTGCTCGTGCCGCGCGATGACCATCTGGGCGATGCGTTCGCCGCGCTTGATCACGAACGGCTCCTGACCGTGGTTGATCAGGATGACCCCGACCTCGCCGCGATAGTCGCTGTCGATCGTGCCGGGCGAGTTCAGGCACGTCAGGCCGTGTTTCAGCGCCAGACCGGACCGGGGCCGTACCTGCGCCTCGTAGCCGGTCTCCAGCGCGATCTTGAGACCCGTCGGCACCAGCGCCCGCGCGCCCGGCGCCAGCGTCAGGGGCGCGTCCTCGGCCACCGCCGCCCGCAGATCCATCCCCGCCGATCCACCGGTCTCATAGGCGGGCAGCGGCAGGTCTCCGGCATGGGACAGGCGTTCGACACGGACGGTGGTCATGCGAGAGGCTCTCAGGCTTTGAAATGATCGGCGATCTTCGCGGCGAGTTTCCGCGCCACCTCGGTCTTGGACTGGCGCGGCCAGTTTTCCGCCGAGCCGTCCCGCGTGAACAGGGTCACGGTGTTGCCGTCGGCGCCGAAGACGTCGTCTGACACGTCGTTGCCGACGATCCAGTCGCAGCCCTTGCGCGACAGCTTGGCGCGGGCGTTGGCCTCGAGATCCGTCGTCTCTGCCGCGAAGCCGACGACCAGCTGAGGCCGCTTCTTTCCGGGCGCAGAGACGCTGGCCAGAATGTCGGGGTTTTCGATCAGGGCCAGTGAGGGCGGGCCGCCCGGAGCCTTCTTGATCTTGCCGGAGGCGACGCCGTCGACGCGCCAGTCGGCCACGGCGGCGCTCATCACCGCGATGTCCGCCGGCAGGGCCGCCTCGACGGCCGCCTTCATCTCGCGCGCCGTCTCGACCCAGATCCGCTCCACGTCGACGGGCGCCGACAGGGCCACAGGCCCGGACACCAGCGTCACCTGCGCGCCCAGCTGCGCCAGAGCCTCGGCGATGGCGTAGCCCTGCTTCCCGCTGGAGCGGTTGGTCAGGCCGCGCACAGGGTCGATAGGCTCGAAAGTCGGTCCCGCCGTCACCACCGCTCTGCGGCCCGCGAGAGGCCGTCCCTCGGGTCCGGCCAGCAGACCCTCGATCGCCGTCATGATCGCCGCCGGCTCGGCCATCCGGCCCGGGCCGAACTCGCCGCAGGCCATCTCGCCTTCGTCGGGGCCGACGACGGCGACCCCATGGAAGCCGTCAAAGCCTTCCAGCCGCCCGACATTGGCCTGCACCGCCGGATGCAACCACATCCGCACGTTCATGGCGGGGGCCAGCAGCACCCGCTTGTCGGTCGCAAGCAGGGTGGTGGAGGCGAGATCGTCGGCGAGCCCGTTGGCCGCCTTGGCGATCAGCCCCGCCGTCGCGGGCGCCACGACCACCAGATCGGCCCAGCGCGACAGTTCGATATGCCCCATGGCCGTCTCGTCCTCGGGCATGAACAGGGCCTGGCGCACGGGCTGGCCGGTCAGGGCGGCCAGCGACATGGGCGTCACGAACTCGGCCCCCGCCGCCGTCAGCACGCTCATCACCTCGCAGCCGGCCTTTTTCAGCAGACGCGTGAGCTCCAGCGCCTTGTAGGCGGCGATGCCGCCGCCGACGATCAGCAGAATCTTGCGTCCGGACAGGGCGGCGGAGGTCATGCCGGTCATCTAGCCATCCCGACCGGTTCCGTCGAGGGACCGGGCCCCAGATCGGAACATTGCCAGAACATAAGACCTGTGGTTATGTCGAAGCTCGGGAGTTTCAACCTTTGGGAGGATAGAATGATCTCCAGGCTCTGGAACGGAGGCGTCATCGCGGTGCTGCTATCGGCATGCGGCAACGGCGGCTCGGCTGTGGAAACGCGCGAGCGGGCGGCGGAAGGGGCCGGCGAAGCGGTGCTGACCGCCGCGGGCAGCATCCCTGCGCAGGCCGCCACGGCCTCGCTCGATGCGGAAGTTCCGAAACCCGCTCTGACCGCGAACCGGCGCGAGACGGTGGACGCCAAGGTGGCGCGGCTGTTCGAGCGCAACGGCGCGGATTTCGGGGCGCGGTCGCCGCAGGATTACCTGGCCAAGGTGCAGGCCTTCACGACGCGACCGCCCGCCGGTACGGACCGGGTCGAACGGCCCAATGGCGATGTGCTGCTGTATCAGGCCTCGACCAACACCTTCGCGGTGGTCTCGCGCGACGGCGTGCCAAAGACGATGTTCAAGCCGCGCGAGGGGGTGGCTTACTGGACAGAACAGAAGGACCGCGCCCCGACCTTCGGCCGGCGGCGGGCTTCACAGGAATAGCGGACAAGGATCAGACCTCGTCCGTCTCCTTGCGGTCGGCCATGTCGCGGATCAACTCCAGCGCCAGCTTCTGCTGCCGGCTGGACAGCTGGGGCGCCAGGCGGCCGATCTCGATGGTGTAGCGCGTGGCCGGGAAGTCGTGCTCGAACGCCGCGCCGCCCTCAGCCACGCCCGCCATCTGGGCGCCGCTCAGGCCTTCGAAGAAATAGCCGATGTCGACCTTGAAGAACCGGGCGATGTCCCAGAGCTTCGAAGCCGAAACCCGGTTGGCGCCCTTCTCGTATTTCTGGATCTGCTGGAAGGTCAGGCCAAGGGCCCGACCGAGGTCACTCTGGTTGTAGCCGAGCGCCAGCCTCTTCTCGCAGACACGCCGGCCGACATGCCGGTCTACGGGATGAGGTCCGTCCTCGCCCTTGCCTCTCGCCATCGTTACTCGTCCTTCGGTTGGTACCGTAGAGCCTGAATGCGCCCGGCTGTGCCTGCTGTCATCTAAAAATGCAAAAACGCGAGTGTCAGACCCAGCCTTGGTTGAGTAACGGGTTCCACGCTTCGCGCGACGCGGGAAAACTCCCCATATCGGCGAATTTTATACCCGATCCGACGGACCTTTTACCGGCGACGCAGCCGACTCCATGGAGCAGCCAAGGCCAGTCCCGCCAGCACCGCAAGCCAGAACGGGATGTCTCCGAGCCGGCCATAGGGCGTCAGACCGGTGGGCCGGGGCAGGCGCGCGTCGATCACCCCGCTTTCGCCGGGCTCCAGCCTCTGGTCGCCGACGACCCGACCCCAGGGGTCGATCATGGCCGAAACGCCGGTCGGGGTGGACCGGACGACCGGCAGTCCGGTCTCGATCGCGCGATAGCTGGCCAGATTCAGATGCTGCAGCGGCCCTGAGGTGCGGCCGAACCAGGCGTCGTTGGAGATGTTGACGATCCACCCCGGCCGCCCTGCGCCGCCGGGTGTGAAACCCGGGTACAGGCTCTCGTAGCAGATCAGCGGCTGTGCCCGGGGCGCGCCCGGAATGTCGATCGGCGCGGGCAGCGGTCCGGCGCTGAAATCGGTCGGCATATGCGTCAGGCTGCGCACACCCAGCGCCCCCATGATTCCGCCCGCAGGCAGATATTCGCCAAACGGCACCAGCCGGTATTTGTCATAGGTGGCGCTGACCCGCAGGCCGCTCTCGCCCTCGTCGCTCAGCACGAACAGGCTGTTGAAATAACGCCCCCCCTCGGGCGCAGACGGATCGGGCACGCCTCGCCCCAGACCCATGATCAGGCTCTGCCCCGGCTGCACCGCGCGGGCGATCGCCTCCGCGTCCGCCGAACCCGGTGCGAACACCTGATTGGCCGAAGCCGGAAGCGCCCCCTCGGGCCAGATGATCAGGTCCGGGACAACCGCGCCGGGGCGGGCGGTCAGATTGACGTAACGGTCGACGATGCCGCGATAGGCCTCGGGCGACCATTTGGATTCCTGGGGCACGTCAGCCTGGACGATCCGCACCACGGTGTCCGTGAGCTCCAGCCGCGCCTGAGCCAGCCGCATCGTCCCGCCGACGACAAGCGCGCCCAGCGCCGCCGCGCCCAGCGCCGCCGCCGCGATCCGGTCCCGGCGCGGTCCGGCCCCCAGCAGGGGGGCGAAGGCCGCAGCCGCCGCTACGGTGACGAAGCTCAGGCCATAGACGCCCGCGACCGCCGCGAACTGCGAACCCGCCGAGCCGGCCTTCCAGCTCGCCCCGGCCGGATTCCACGGGAAGCCGGTCAGCACATGGCCGCGCAGCCATTCCAGCAGGCAGAACAGGGCGGCGAAGACCAGCGCGCGCCGCACGCCCTGCGGCATGAATTTACGGTAGAGTGCCGTCGCCGTCCCCCAGAACAGGCCCAGCCCGATCGGCAGCAGACTGGCCGCGAACGGCGCCATCCACGCCTGCGCCGGATTGACCAGAAAGGCCTCGGCCACCCACCAGCAGCTGATGAAGAAATAGGCGAAGCCGGCCAGCCATCCCATCCAGAAGGCCCCGCGCGCGCCGGTCGACCGTTCGGACAGGAACATCAGCAGGGCGTAGCCCAGCAGGCCGGGCAGGACGCCGAACGGCGGATGCGCCAGCGCCGCGGCCGCGCCGGCGGCCAGCGCCAGACCGATGCGTCCGAACCGCAGGATCAGCCGCGCGCGCGGGCTCCCGGTCGGCAGGTCGGTATCAAGCGTCGCCTTGGGATGGGTCATCGCGCCTGTATGGGTCGGCGACGCCCAGGCTGGCAAGAATGGATCGCTCCTCGCCCTCCATCGTCTCGGCCTCGTCCTCGGCCTCATGGTCGCGGCCGAGCAGATGCAGCACGCCGTGGACCGTCAGATGGCTGAGATGATCCGCCAGCGTCTTGCCCTGCGCCCCGGCCTCCGCCGCGCAGACTCCGTAAGCCAGCACGAGATCGCCGAGGTGCGGCGCGGCGCTCTCCGCGGCCGGGAAGGACAGCACGTTCGTGGGCCGGTCCCTGTCGCGGAAGCGGGCGTTAAGGTCGCGCACGCCCTCATCGTCGGTGAGCAGCACCACGACATCGCCCTCGACAGCACCCAGTGCGGCGGCTGCGGCCCGTCCGGCCACGGTTTCGACGTCCGGCAGGGCGGCGGTCCAGGCCTCGTCCTCGATCTCGACCTCGATCATGCGTCGGGATCTTCGAGGTCAGCGGCGGGGCGACGGGCGGCCGCGTCGGCGTCATAGGCGCGCACGATCCGCTCGACCATGGCGTGGCGCACGACGTCCTGGGCCTGGAAGCGTTGCACCCCGACGCCCTTCACATCCTCGAGGATGCGCAGGGCGTGTTTCAGGCCGGAGTCGCGCGGGTTCAGCAGGTCGACCTGCGACGGGTCGCCCGTCACCACCATCCGCGCGCCCTCGCCGAGGCGGGTCAGCACCATCTTCATCTGCAGCCGCGAGGTGTTCTGGGCCTCGTCGACGATGATGAAGGCGTGGGCCAGGGTCCGGCCGCGCATGAAGGCGATCGGCGCGGCCTCGATCTCGCCCTTGTCACGCCGGCGGCGGACGTCGTCGGGACCGAGGATGTCGTTCAGCGCCTCCCAGATGGGGGCCAGATAGGGGTCGACCTTCTCGTTCAGGTCGCCGGGCAGGAAGCCCAGCTTCTCGCCCGCCTCGACCGCGGGCCGGGTGATGACCAGCCGGTCCACCTGCCCCCGCCGCAGCAGGGAGGCGCCATAGGCCGCCGCCAGAAACGTCTTGCCCGTGCCCGCCGGACCGACGCCGAAGGTCAGTTCGCAATGGGACAGCAGCGACAGATAGTTGGCCTGGGCCGCCGTCTTGGGCGCGATCGCCCCGCGCCGGCCAACCGGCAGGGCGATGGCGTCGGGCGCGACGCTCCCCTGCCCTGCCATCGGCTGCGCCGCGGCGGCGCCCAACGCCGTGCGCACGTCGGCCTCGGTGATCTCGGCGCCCGTCTCGGCGCGATTGGCGAGGGTCTCGATGACCCGCTTCGCCTGCGACCGATCCTTCGACGAGCCATTGATCGACACCCCGCCACCGGGCGTCTCCACCAGAACCTTGAAGCGGTCCTCGATCAGCGCCAGGTGCCGGCTGCCCGGACCGATGACGGCGCGCAGGGCTTCGTCGCCCAGGGCCAGAAACTCACTCTCACGCGCCATTCACACTCCTTGCGCCCTATCGCTCCGCGCGCCGCGCGTCGCTGCTTGAGGGCGGGTTTCCGCCAGCCGGCCCTTCAGCGAATTCTGCTGGCCGTATTCGATCGTCACCGGAACGATCCGGCCGATCAGATGATCCGCATCGTCGACGTGAACAGATTGCAGCCAGGGCGAACGCCCCACCGCCTGGGCTCCGTGCCGGCCCTTCTTCTCGAACAGGACGCCGAAGGTCCGGCCCGCCTTGTCCTGATTGAAGGCCAGTTGCTGTTCGGCCAGAAGCGCCTGAAGCGCGTGCAGCCGTTCCCGCGAAACCTCATCCGGAACCTGCCCCGCCATGGTGGCGGCGGGCGTGCCCGGGCGCGGCGAATACATGAAGGCGAAGGCCGAGGCGTAGTTCACCCGCCGCACCAGATCCATCGTGTCCTCGAAGTCCCGATCCGTCTCGCCCGGGAAGCCGACGATGAAGTCGCCGGCCATGGCGATGTCCGGCCGCGCCGTGCGGATGCGATCGATCAGCTCGAAATACTTCGTCCGCCCGTGCTTGCGGTTCATCAGCCGCAGCACCCGGTCGGAGCCCGCCTGCACCGGCAGGTGCAGCCAGGGCATCAGGGCGTCCAGCTGGCCATGCGCGGCGATCAGTTCGTCGGACATGTCGTTGGGGTGGCTGGTCGTATAGCGGATGCGGTCCAGCCCAGGGATCTCGGCCAGTTCGTACGCCAGCCGCGCCAGCGACGACGGCTTCCCGTCAGGCCCCTCGCCGTCATAGGCGTTGACGTTCTGGCCCAGCAGCGTGACCTCGCGCACGCCCCTGGACGCCAGTTCTCGCGCCTCGGCGAGCACGGCCGCCACCGGCCGCGACCATTCGGCGCCGCGCGTATAGGGCACGACGCAGAAGGTGCAGAATTTGTCGCATCCCTCCTGCACCGTCAGGAAGGCCGTCGGCCCGTCGACGCCGCGGACCTGCGGCAGGGCGTCGAATTTGTCGACGGGGGCGAAGTCGGCCCCGATCCGTTCGCCCCGCGCCCGCGCCGTCCGGGTCAGCAGTTCGGGCAGCTGGTGATAGGCCTGCGGCCCGACCACGATATCCACCGCGGGCTGGCGGCGCATGATCTCCTCGCCCTCGGCCTGGGCGACGCAGCCGGCGACGGCGATGGTCATGCGCGGCTTGCCCGCGGCCAGACGCCGGTCCCGCATCTCGCGCAGCTTGCCCAGCTCGGAATAGACCTTCTCGGCCGCCTTCTCGCGGATATGGCAGGTGTTGAGGATGACGAAGTCCGCGTCCCCCGGCGCGTCGGTGGTCGCATAGCCCAGCGGCCGCAGCACATCGGCCATGCGCTCGGAGTCATAGACGTTCATCTGGCAGCCGTAGGTCTTGATGAACAGGCGTTTGGGCGCGGCCTGTCCATCCGACGCCGCCGGCGGGACGAGGGTCTCGGTCATGGGGTGGCTTTTAATCCGGGCGCCGGCTTCACGCCATGCCCGCGGATACGACCGGGGTCAGCCGACGTCCGACGGGTCGACGCGCGCGGCGTGGCGCTTGAAGATCAGCCCATCGCGGGCGCCCGGCTCGGCGCCCTCGATCGGTTTGCCGTAGAGCTCCAGCTTGTGGCCGATCAGTTCGAAGCCCAGTCGTGCGGCGATCTCGGACTTCAGCCGTTCGATCTCGGCGTCGAAGAATTCGATGACCTCGCCCGTGCGGGTGTCGATCAGGTGGTCGTGATGGTCGTCGCCGGCCTCTTCATAGCGGCTGCGACCGTCGCCGAAGTCGTGCTTCTCGACCACCCCGGCCTCCTCGAACAGGCGCACCGTGCGATAGACGGTGGCGATCGAGATGTGCGGGTCGATGGCGGAGGCGCGGCGGTACAGCTCCTCGACGTCCGGATGGTCCTCGGCGCTGGACAGCACGCGCGCGATGACGCGGCGCTGTTCGGTCATCCGCATGCCGCGGTCGGCGCAAAGTTTTTCGATCCGGTCCATGCGCCGCAGGATAGGCGGGCCGCCCCCGCTAGGGAAGCCGTCCGGGCAAGTTGAGAGCCAGTAGCAAGGCGTCCCGCCGCGAGCCGTCGGCCCGGGCGTAATAACGCGGCCGCCGACCGGCCTCCTCGAACCCCGCGCGGGCGTAAAGGGCGCGCGCCGCCTCGTTGTCGTCGGCCACCTCGAGGAACAGCCGGGTCGCCCCGCGCGCCGCCGCCTCGGCCGCGCCGCGGGCGACGAGGTCGGCCCCCACGCCGCATCGCCGGGCCGCGGGGCGCACGGCGAACGTCAGGATTTCCGCCTCGTCGGCGACCGTCCGCATCAGGATGAAGCCGCCGGGCGTCTCGACCAGATGCACCCCGCCCTGCCCCATCAGGCTCTCGAACGCGGCGGCGTCCCAGGGCGCGTCGAAGGCCTCTGCGTGCAGGGCGGCCAGCCGGGCGGCGGTCTCGATCATGGCCGCGCGGGCCGGGCCTGCCCCGGCAGGCGGGTGGGCGGGGCGGCGTCCGGCGCGCGCAGATAAAGGGGTCGGGGCGGAGATTGCGCGGGATCGGCCCCCGCCGTCAGCCGCGCCAGAGCCTCGGGCGCCGGTCCCGACAGGGGCATGCACGTCAACGCCGGAAATGCTTCGGCGAAGAGGGGTGCGCCCGACCCGATCAGAACAGCGCCAGAAGGGAGGTCCCCGATCCGCGCCGTCGCCGCCTCAAGCGACAATGCCTCCGCCGGTCCGTCCGCGACGCCCTTGGTCCAGAACCGCGCATAGACCTGCCCCCGCCGCGCATCGATCAGCGCCGCCATGGCCCCGCCCTCTTCCGACGCCGCCAGAGCATCCAGACTGGACACCCCGACCACCGGCCGGTCCAGCGCCGCACCCAGCCCCTGGGCGAAGGCCAGGCCGACGCGCAGGCCGGTGAACGACCCCGGGCCCACCGTCACCCCGATCCGGTCGATCGCTTCGAAACCCGGCCCCGCCTCGGCCGCCGCATCTCTTGCGAAGCCTGCCAGTCGTTCCGAATGCCCTTTGGTCATCGGCTCCGACCGCAGGCCCAGCCGACGCACATCCGCGCCCGACACCTCAAACACCCCGGCGGTGCAAAGGCCCAAGGCCGTATCGACGACCAGCACCCTCATGTCCGCACTCCGGCGCGTGCGTTCAGACGTCCCGCGCCAGCGCCTGGACGATGCGCGCCACGGCCTTGCGCACCTCGCGGTCCGCGATCATCGGAAAGCCGGTCGCCACCGCCCGGCCGTCCATCGTTGCGGTGATGAAGCGCAGCCCGGCCCAGCCGTCGTCGGCCGCCCCCCGCGCCGTCTCGACTGGCGGAAAGAAGCTTTCGACCGAGGTCCCCAGCACCGTCGCAGCCCGGTGCAGCCGAGACGCCGAGATGCGGTTCTGCCCCGTCTCGTATTTCTGGACCTGCTGGAAGCTGATCCCCATCTGCTGGGCGAGAGCGCTCTGCGACAGGCCCAACGCCGAACGCCGCAAGCCCATCCGCGCGCCCACATAGGCGTCCACGTCGTCCCGACCGCCGATCCTCGCCATATTCGCTCGCCTCCTTTTCCACCCCGGAGAGTTTCATGGAAACGAAAACGTTGCAATAAATTAGTTTCATCAGCGTTCCAGCCGCGCCGTCACCGCGGACACGGAGCAGGTGTCGCCGCGCGCGATCCGCTCTTCGGCGTTCAGCCCCGCCGGTCCGCCGCGCACCACCAGCACATCCGCGTCGGCCCGGTCGTACAGCCGCACCCGTGTCTCGCCGTCGGCCATCTCGATGACGCAGCCCTGATCGCGCCGCGGCCATCGTCCCGGCTCATACTCCAGCACCACGCCTGAGGCGGCCCAGGGCGCGAGGTCGTCGTTGGAAAGCTGTACACGCCGGGTTGCGACAGGCGTCGAGGGCGCAGCGATGAAGCCCCGGCCCGCGCTGGACACGCCGTCCGCACCGACGGGTCGCTCGGGTTTCTCGTCGGCCGGCCCTTGAACCAGCGCCAACGCCTCGACCGTGGCGCCGATCGCGCCGGTCAGCCGCCGCTGCACATCGGGACGGAACAGGCCTGATCGCTTGCCGGATTCGTACAGACCCCAGCCCTGGCTGGTCATGCCGGCGCGCTGCCCGGCCTCGGCCTGGCTCAGGCCCGCCTCGCGGCGCAGGGCGGCGAGGGCCTCGCCGAGACGTCGGGCGTCCTCATCGCTTTCAAACCGGGGCATGGATCGATGATGGCGCCGTCCGGCTGCGGAAGCGAGACGTATTCGTTTCAGGCCGCGCTCAAACAGCCGGGCGAACGCGTCTCGAGCGATAACGCCCCTTAAAACACCTGCTCAACGCGCGTCACTTCCGGGACGTAGTGTTTCATCATCTGCTCGACCCCGGCCTTCAGCGTCGCCGAGGACGAGGGGCAGCCGGCGCAGGCGCCGCGCATGCGCAGGGTCAGGACGCCGGTCTCCTCGTCGAAGGCGTCGAACAGGATGTCGCCGCCGTCCTGGGCCACGGCCGGGCGGATGCGGCTGTCCAGCAGCTGTTTGATCTCGGCGACGATTTCGGTGTCCTCGGCGGTGGACTGTGCGGCCGCCGCGGATCCGCCGCGCATGAGGGGCGCGCCCGAGACGAAATGATCCATGACGGCGGCCAGGATGGGGGCCTTCATGGTCGCCCACTCCGGGCCCTGCGCCTCGCGCGTCACCGAGACGTAGTCGTAGCCGAAGAAGACGCCCGTCACGCCCTCGAGCGCGAACAGGGCCTCGGCCAGCGGCGAGGCGGCGGCCTCATCCGCATTGACGAAGTCGGTCGGCGACTGCGCAACATCCCGCCCCGGCAGGAATTTCAGCACATTCGGATTGGGGGTGGGTTCGGTCTGGATGAACATGGCGGGTAAGTGCGCCGTGAGCGGCTCGGGTTCAAGGCCTGCGTCTCCCTCCCCTTCATGGGGAGGGTGGTCGCGTAGCGACCGGGTGGGGAAGTCCGGCCCCTACCCCACCCTGTCGTCGCTTCGCGCCGACATCCCTCCCCACAAGGGGGAGGGAGAAAGCTACCACCTAAGCCAGGTCCTCGATGTCCTTCTCGGTCAGCTCCCCCGGCACGATGGTGACCGGCAGTTTCCGCCCCGTGAAGGCGGCGCCCTGTTTGACTACCGCCCCGACCAGAGGCCCCGGGCCGCGCCCGCCGCTGCCTGCCGCCAGCACCAGAATCTTGATCTCGGGATCCTCGCCGACAACCTTTCGGATCGCCGCCTGGGCCTCGCCGCGTTCGATCAGCAGCATCGGCGTCGCGCCCGAACGCTCCGCGGCCTCGTCGGCCCATTTGTTCAGCAGGGTCTCGGCCTCGAGCCGCGTCTGGCGCTCGATCTCCTCGCGCACGCCGGACCAGTGGGCGTCCGCCGCCGCCGCCGGGATGACGCGCAGCATGGCCACCCGCCCGCCGGTCGAACGGGCCCGCCGCGCGGCGTAGCGCAGGGCGGACTCGAACTCCGGGCTGTCGTCGACGACGACCAGAAACTTGCGCGGCATGGATAAGCCCTCAGCCTGCGGCTGAGGCTATCTCACGAATGGCGCCGTTGGCGATGGTCAGTTTCGCGAAGGTCCAGCCCGAGCCCGAGGCCTCGATCTCGTCGACCGAGTTGCGCACGCCTTCCACCGTCTCCAGACGCGGCCCGATCCAGGCGTCGACGGCGGTCTCCGCCGCCGCCTCGCTGGCCCCGACCGAGGCCTTGGAGCCCTTGGCCACGGCGCGGGTCAGCAGGACGTGTTCGGCCATCAGATCCTCGATCAGGCGGCGCACCGCCAGACTGTCGAAATGATCCGCCATCGGCACATGACCCGCAGCGGCGCGAAGCCGGTCGATGTCGAAGGCCGCGCCGACCTGATGGTACAGCATGGCCATGGCCGGCTCCGGCCATTTCGCCTCGCGGGCCAGATCGCCGATGTCGACGGTGGCGACCAGCGGCCGCAGCATGGCGAAGTCGCGCGCCATGGCCTTGGACGCGCCCAGGCCGATGAAGGTCTGGACCCGGTCCTCGAGCCGCGCCTGTTCGAACCGCGACAGCACCGCGCCTCCGGCGGCGCGCAGGGCGTCGGCCGCGGGGCGGTAGGCCTCGATCAGCTGGCCGACCGTGCAGCCCTTGCGCATGGCGCGGCGGGCCAGGAAGAAGGTCTGGCGGCGCAGCACGGTGGCGATTTCCCCGTAAAGGGCCATCTGGGCCTCGGCCGGGATCTTCCGGTCGAGGGCCGACACCGCGTCCCACGCCTCGTCGAGGCGGAAGATCTGGCGCGCGGCCTCGAAGGCGATGACCATGGCCCCCGTGTCGCAGCGCGTCGCCTGACGCAGCCGCTCGGGGAAGGTCGGCCCGGCCATGTTGACGATCTCGTTCGACAGGATCGTCGAGATGATCTCACGCCGCAGCCGGTGGCGCTGCATATCGGCTTCGTATTTCGCCAGCGGGGCCGGGAAATAGCGGACCAGGGTCTGTTTGAAGAAGGCGTCGTCGGGGGCCGCCGAGGCGACGATGTCGTCGAACAGCTCCAGCTTGGAATAGGCGGTAAGCACGGCCAGTTCGGGCCGGGTCAGCGCCTGACCCGAGGCCTTCATCTCGGCCAGCTTCAGATCGTCGGGCAGGCCCTCGACCTTGCGGTCCAGCTTACCCTTCGACCCCAGCCACTGCATGAACCGCTGTTGGGAATCCAGCGCCTGCGCGCCTTCCGCCTCCTGCAGCGAGATCGCCAGCGTCTGGTCGTAGTTGTGGGCCAGCACCTTCAGCCCGACCTCGTCAGTCATGGAGGCCAGCAGGGCGTCGCGCTTGTCGGCCTTCAACGAGCCCGAGGCGATGGCGGTGCCGGTCAGGATCTTGATGTTGACCTCGTGATCGGACGAATCCACGCCCGCGGAGTTGTCGATGGCGTCTGTGTTGATCCGGCCGCCGCTTCTCGCGAAGGCGATGCGGCCAGCCTGGGTCAGGCCCAGGTTGGCGCCCTCGCCGATGACCTTGGCCTTCACCTCGCCGCCGTCGATACGGATGGCGTCATTGGCCTTGTCGCCGACCTGGGCGTCGCTCTCGGTCGGAGCCTTCACATAGGTGCCGATGCCGCCGAAATAGAGCAGCTCGGCGGGCGCCTTCAGGATGGCCTTCATCAGGGCAGCCGGGTCGAGAACGTCCTCCTGGATGTCGAGCGCCGCCTTGATCTGCGGCGTCAGCTGGATCGACTTGGCCGAGCGCGGGAAGATCCCGCCGCCCTTCGAAATCTTCTTCTTGTCGTAGTCCTGCCAGGAGGAGCGCGGCAGGCGGAACATGCGTTCGCGCTCGACCCAGCTCGTGGCCGGATCCGGGGTCGGGTCGATGAAGATGTCGCGGTGGTCGAAGGCCGCGACCAGCTGGATCTGTTTCGACAGCAGCATGCCGTTGCCGAACACGTCGCCGCTCATGTCGCCGACGCCGACGACGGTGAAGGGTTCGGACTGGATGTCCTTGCCCATCTCGCGGAAGTGGCGCTTGACCGCTTCCCAGGCGCCGCGGGCCGTGATGCCCATGACCTTGTGGTCGTAGCCGACCGAGCCGCCCGAGGCGAAGGCGTCGTCCAGCCAGAAGCCGTAGTCGCGCGACACGCCGTTGGCGATGTCGGAGAACGTCGCGGTGCCCTTGTCGGCGGCCACGACCAGATAGGGGTCGTCGCCCTCGAAGCGGATCACATGCTGGGGCGGAACGACCTTGCCCTTGGCGTTGATGTTGTCAGTGACGTCCAGCAGACCCGACAGGAAGGTCTTGTAGGCGCGGATGGCCTCGCCCTGCTGGGCGTCGCGGTCGCCCCCGGCGCGCACGATGGCGGCCAGATGTTTGGGGAAGAAGCCGCCCTTGGAGCCGACCGGCACGATGACGGCGTTCTTGACCTGCTGCGCCTTGACCAGACCCAGCACCTCGGTGCGGAAGTCGTCGCGGCGGTCAGACCAGCGAAGGCCGCCGCGCGCCACGGGGCCGAAGCGCAGGTGGACGCCCTCGATATGCGGCGCCCAGACGAAGATCTCGCGGAACGGCTTGGGCAGCGGCAGGTCGGCCAGTTCGCGCGAGGCGATCTTGATCGAGATGTGCGCCTTGGGCCGGCCGTCGGGTCCCGCCTGATAATAGTTGGTCCGCTTGATCGCCTCGACCAGCAGGGCCATCCGGCGCAGCGCGCGGTCGTGGTCCAGACTCTTCACGTCCTGCAGCAGGGCGTTGATGCCGGCGACCAGTTTGGCGACCGCGGCCTCGCGGCTTTCGCCGTCGCCGCCCCGGGCCGGATCGAACTTCGTTTCGAACAATTCGAGGATCGCGCGCGCCACGGCGGGATAGTCGCGCAGCGCCTCTTCCTGCACGGCCTGCGACGGGTCGAGACCGGTCTGCTGGCGATAGCGGGCGAGGGTGCGAACCAGCGCCGCCTCGCGCCAGTCGACGCCGAGCTCCAGCACCAGACGGTTGAAGCCGTCGCTCTCGGTCAGGCCGGTCCAGACGGCCGAGAAGGCGGCCTCGAACGGTCCCTTCACGTCCTCGAACTTCAGGTCGCCGCCGCGCGGGTCCTCGAGCAGGAATTCATGGACATGGATGTTCTGGCCGCCGGTCGGCTTCAGGGCGTGGCCCCATTCCTCCAGCGTCTTCAGCCCCATGTCGGCCAGGATCGGCAGCACGTCCGAAAGCGGCACGGCCGAGCCGCGGCGATACAGTTTGAAGCGGAAGTTCAGCGGGCCGTCTTCCGCCGTGCGGAAGGCGCGAACCGACACGGGATCGCCCGAGCCGACCTGACCCGATGTGTTCAGTCCGTCGATCGCCTGCAGGTCGCGCACGGCCTCGTCCGCGTCATAGCGGTCGCGATAGCCGGCGCCGAAGGCATCGGCCCAGCGCACGCTCAGCGGGCCGACGGCGACGTCGTCCACGTCTGCGGCGCGCAGGGCGGCTTCGAACAGGTCGATCCAGCTGCGGCCGGCCTCGGCGACCCGGGCCTCCAGCTCGGTTTGATCCGGGCACGGATGATCGCCCGGGGTGACGCCGATGATGTAGTGGATGCGCACCAGCGGCTGGTCCGACAGCTGCGGATACCAGGCCGACATCCGCCCGCCCCAGGCCTTGGCCAGGATGCCGCCGATCCGTTCACGGACCGAGGCGTCGAACCGCTCGCGCGGAATAAAGGCGAGGATCGAAACGAACCGGTCGAAAGGGTCCTTGCGCGTGAAGATCTTGATCCGGGGCCGGTCGTGCAGGTGCAGGATGCCCAGCGAGATATCCAGCAGCTCGTCCTCGCCGATCTGGAAGAGTTCGTCGCGCGGATAGTTCTCGAGGATGTTCTTCAGCCGCTTGTGGCTGTGGCTGCCCTCGATCTTGCCGCCGCGGGCCAGGGCGCCGGCGACCTTGCGCCGGATCAGCGGGACCTCGGCGGCGGCCCGGTCATAGGCCTCGGCGGTGAACAGGCCGACGAAGCGGGTCTCGCCCGACGGACGCCCGTCCGGGCCGAACCGCTTGACCCCGACGTAGTCCATATAGGCCCGGCGGTGCACCCGCGACCGGACGTTGGCCTTGGCCACCGTCACCGGTTCGGACAGGTCCAGCTGTTTCTTCATCGATCTGGTCAGCACCGCCGGCTCATTGGCGCGGCGCAGCACCGTCCGGTTCGGATCGGCCAGCACGCCCAGACCGGCGCCCGATTGCGACAACGGCGCCTCGGCCTCGTAGCCGCCGTCCTTCGAGCGCGGATAGTCGTAGTCGCGCGCGCCGAGGAAGACGAAATGGTCCTGCTGCAGCCAGCGCAGGAATTCCAGATTCTCGGCCAGAACCTCCGGGGCCACGCCCTTGGGTCCGCCCTCCAGATGTTCGATCGAGCGCGCCATCAGGCCCGCCATCGCCGCATGGTCGTTCACCGCTCCGGCCACATCGGCCATGGTCGCGGACATTTCCTCGCCGAGGGCGTCGCGACGTTCCTGCGGCAGGGGGTCGATGACCACCACGATGACGGATTCCCGTCCGCCGTCCTCGTCGGTGACCGGATGGTACAGCGAGCGTACGGTGACGCCGGCCTCGGCCAGTTCGCCCATTACGCTGTCGACGAGGAAGGGGCGGTCGTCCTGAATGACGGTCAGCAGATCGTAGCCGGCCGCCCGCCCGTCGGCGCCGGTCACCGGCGAGACGGTGATCCGCGCCGGTTCGCCGTGGGCGCGGCCTTCGGCGGCCTTCCAGACATTGGCCAGCAGCACGGCCAGGTCGTCGCCGCCCAGTTCCGGGGTCTCGTCCGCCGCATAGTCCTCAAAGGCCTGGGCGAGGAAGTCCAGCGCGCGGGCGTCGGGCTTGACCGTCAGGGCCTTGCGGAACCGCTTCTCCAGCGCCTCCAGCGTGATCGCCTGAGGAAGCTTTGACGCCGGTTCGCCGGACATGGGCAGGTCTCTTGCAGACGCGGCCTCAGCATCGGCCGCCGGATGGGGGCTCAGACTAGGCCGCTTCGCCACCGGGGCAAGGCCGCTGTCCGATGGCCGCCTGACTAGGCCAGCCGGCCCGTCCGGGGAACCCCCAAAAGCGAAAACGCCGGCCCCGTTTCCGGAGCCGGCGTCGCCGATCGCTGATCGTCGGGAAGCGACTAGAAGCGGACGTTCATGCCGATGCGCAGAGCGTGAAGCTCCAGATCGTCATTGCTGCGCATCATGTCCGTCCCGGCCGTGTTGGGGGCCAGGATGAAGGGGTTGGTGGCCGGAGCCGTCCCCTGACCGACGCGCACGACATAGTCGCCGGGCTGGAGGTTTGAGTAGAGGTACTCGCCGGTGACCGACAGGTTACGGGCCAGCTTCCATTCGACGCCCGCGCCCAGCTGATAGCCGTCGGCGTCGTCCTCATTCACCGTCTCGGTGAAGCTGTTGGCCGTGTTGGTGGTGCGGAAGCTGTTCTCGACCTTGGCCTTGGCGGCGCCGGCCGTGGCGTAATACAGGGCCCGGCCGACGGGGAAGCCGACGCGGGCGCGGATGGCGGCCATCTGGTCCACCTGACGGGTGAAGACATAGGCGGCCGGAGTGGTGCTGAAGCCGGTGACCGAGTCTTCCAGATCCACGGCGCTCAGTTCGCCGACCAGACCCACGACCAGCGGACCGAGCTGCATGTCGTAGCCGGCGCGGATCGAACCATCGACGCCGGTCGGGTCGATGTCGCAGCCGCCGCCCGCGGCCTGGGCCGTCGCTGCGCCGTCGCAGGAACCCGGGCTGAAGGCGTCATTGGTCGTGCCGTTCAGCACCACGGTGTCGTCGAACTGACCATCGAAGTCGCGGTCGAAGACCAGACCTTCGCCGGCCTCCTCGTTGTTCTCGACCACGCCGCCGTAGACGCCGATGTAGGGGCCGGTCCAGTCGGGAGCGGATTGAGCCAGGGCGGGCGCCGCGACGCCGGCCAGCAGGACCGCCAGGGAAGCGGCGGAGAGAGTTCTGTACATGGGGAGTATCCTTCGAGCTGTTCGCGGACCGTCCGCGCTTCGCCCTTCCGCCGCCGCTAACGGGGACCTCGCACGCCCGTTCCGCCCGGATCGCGGTTCGATCAGGCCCTGTGGCGCGGATGTCGCGCAGCGGGTTCCGGATACGACAAGGCCGCCGAACTTGCGTTCGGCGGCCTGCTTCGGATCGGCGCCCGGGGAGGGGGAGGGTCGGCGCCGATCTGTCCACCGCGGCTTGGGGGAGGGGGAGGGGCCGCGGCGACAGGGATGAGATAGGCGCCGGTTGTGACCAATCAAGGGCGGCGGATGGGCCTCAGTCGGTCGCAGACTGCGGCGGGTTGACGCGGCTTCGCTTGTTCCCGACCGGCTTCGGCTCGTCGTCCTCGGCATAGGGTTCGCCGTCGCCCGACAGCAGGATCGCCATCCAGCGAGAGCCCTTGAACTCGGCCAGCACGGCCATGGCCATGACCGCCAGCGGCGTCGACAGGAACATGCCGACCACGCCCCACAGCTGACCCCAGAGGGCCAGCGACAGCAGCACCACCACCGGATCGATGTTCTGGTTGTCGCCCTGCATGCGCGGCTGGATCATGTTGCCGCTGATGAACAGGATCGCCTGCAATCCGATCAGCAACACCGCGGCCGGCCAGTAGCTTTCGAACTGCACCAGGGCGAACAGCGGCGGCGCCAGACCGGCGACGGCCCCGCCCAGCACCGGGATGAAGCCGACCACGAAGATGACGAAGGTCCAGAACTCGGCGTTCTGCAGCCCTACCGCCCGCATCAGCAGCCAGGCGGCGGCGCAGATCATGGCCCCGGTGACGGTCTGGACCCACAGATAGCCCTCGACCCCGCCACGCACCCGGTGAAACACCTCCAGCGCCTCGGCGCGGCTCTCTCGGGCCGGGAACAGGCCGACCAGCTTGCGCCGGAACCCGGACTGCGAGGCCAGCAGGAAGGCCAGATAGACCATGACGAAGAAGGCGCCCGACAGAATCCCCTGCGCCTGCATGGCCGCGGCCGTCAGATAGCTGCGCACGTCCAGACCGCTCAGCAGCTCGGCCGCCGTCGGCGCCGTCTCGACGCCGAACATCCGTCCGCCGTCGATCAGAATCTGGTCGATCCGCGGCCCGATCCGGCCGGTGATGCCGGTCGCCTGGTCGAAGAAGCCGGCGGCTCCGTTGACGATGATGACGATGGAAATCAGGAAGCCCACCACCACGACCGTCAGCGCCGCCGCGCCGGCCCAGCGGCCCGGGATCGGCGTCCGCGCCTCGATCGACCGCTTCACTCCGTCGACCATGATCATCAGGAAGATCGCCATGGCCAGCGGCGTCAGTATGCCGCGCAGCCAGTAGAGCGCCGCTCCGGCCGCCACCACGGCGATGAGGACCAGCGCGTTGCGCGCGACGGAGGAGGTCGGCAGGACGATGGGCGGTTTCATAGGTGCATGGTCGGCGGCGTCGCGGGTTCGGTCAATGATCTCGACAAGGCGCTTGTGGCCCGGGGCCGGGCGCGGGAATGTGGGCGGCATTCAGGAGCTCTCCCCATGACCGACGCCCCCGGCATCTTCCTCGGCCAATCCATGGACGGAGGGGCGGGTGACGGCGCGAACCTGGCCCAGACCCTCCTGCTCAACCGCGCCAACCGCCACGGCGTTGTCGCCGGCGCCACCGGCACCGGCAAGACGGTCACCCTGCAGATCATGGCCCAAGGCTTTTCCGACGCCGGCGTCCCGGTCTTCTGCGCCGATGTGAAAGGCGACCTGTCGGGCGTCTGCGTCCCCGGCTCCCCCAATGAGAAGCTGCTGGCCCGCGCCGCCTCCATGGGGCTGACGCTTCAACCCAAGGCCGCGCCGGTGGTCTTCTGGGACCTGTACGGCCTCAAGGGCCATCCGATCCGCACCACCGTCTCCGAGATCGGCCCGGTGCTTCTGGCGCGGATGCTGAACCTCAACGAGGTGCAGGAAGGCGTCCTGTCCGTCCTGTTCCACGTCGCCGACACCGAAAAGCTGCTGCTGCTCGACCTCGACGACCTGCGCGCCATGCTGGCCTATCTCGGCGAGAACGCCGAGCGGATCGGCCGCGAGGTCGGCAATGTCGCCCCCGCCTCCATCGCGTCGATCCAGCGCGCCGTGCTCCAGCTGGAGCAGCAGGGCGGCAAGGCCTTCTTCGGCGAACCGGCCCTGCGGCTGGAAGACATGATGCGCACCGGTCTGGACGGCCGCGGTCAGGTCAATGTGCTGGACGCGACGAAGCTGATGGCCAGCCCGCGCCTCTACGCCGCCTTCCTGCTCTGGCTGCTGTCGGAGCTGTTCGAACAGCTGCCCGAGGTCGGCGACCCCGACAAGCCGCGCCTCGTCTTCTTCTTCGACGAGGCCCACCTGCTGTTCACGCTCCAAGGGCGTCGGCGTCTATTTCGTCACCCAGAACCCGGCCGACATTCCCGACAGCGTCCTGGCCCAGCTCGGCAACCGCATCCAGCATGCGCTCCGCGCCTACACCCCCGCCGAACAACGGGGCCTGAAGGCGGCCTCCGAGAGCTTCCGCGCCAACCCCGCCTTCGACACGGCCGAGGCCATCCAGGGTCTGGGCGTCGGCGAGGCGCTGGTCTCGACGCTGGACGAAAAGGGCGCGCCCCGCGTCGTGGCCCGCACCGCCATCCGCCCGCCGGACAGCCGTCTGGGCCCGGCGACCGACGCCGAGCGCGCCGCCGTCATGGCCGCCAGCCCGGTGCGTGGTCTGTACGAGACCATGGTCGATCGCGAATCCGCCGAGGAAATCCTGAACGCCCGCCGCGGCGAACAGGACCAGGCCGCCGCTGACGCCAAACTGGCCGAGGCCCGCGCCAAGGCCGAGGCTGCCGCCGCGAAGGATGCGGAGAAGGCCGCCGCCGCCCGCGAGAAGGAACAGGCCCGCGAACAGGCCCGCTACGACCGGGAGGTGGCGCGTCCTCGCGCTGCGCCCCGCCGCTCGACGCGGGAAACGCCGATCGAGGCGGCCACCAAATCGGTACTGCGGACGGCGGGGTCCACGCTCACGCGGGAACTGCTGCGCGGCCTGCTGGGCGGGCTGAAGCGGCGGTAGCACCCGTCTCCTCCCTGTCGGCGAAGCCGATGGGGAGGGGGACCGCCCGCGCGACTCAGCGCGGGGGGTGGAGGGGGCGGCGCCGACGGAGAGTGATTTGCGGAAGGCTGGCTGACCCTTGCGCCGCCCCCTCCGTCACGGCGCGAAGCCGCGCCGCGCCACCTCCCCATCGCTGCGCGACAGGGAGGAGACACTGAGCTACCCCTTCGGAACCAGCCGCCACATTCGCAGCGGATGCCGCACGGTCCCGGCCTCGGCCCCCGCAGCCTCGCCCCGGCCCATATAGAGATCGGCGCGGACCGGGCCACGGATGGCCGAGCCGGTGTCCAGCGCCATGACCAGACCCTGATAGCTGCCCCGGGCCCCGGTCAGGTTTCCGCCGTCGGCCGAGATCCACACCAGATCGCCATAGCGCCAGCTGGCCGGGTCGACCGCGATGGCGCGCCGGGCGGGCAGGGGAATGCCCGCCGCCCCGGCGGGGTCGCCCCCGTCGTCGGGGTCCACCTTGAAGAAAATGTAGCGCGGATTCAGCGCCATCACCTCGCGCGCCTCGGCGCCCCGATGGGCCGCCAGCCAGGCGCGAATGGCGTCGCCCGAGGTTCCGTTGCGGGGCAGCAGTCCCCGGTCCGCCATCGGCCGCGCGATGCCGGTGAAGGGTCGGCCATTGTCGGCGGCGTAGGCCGCGCGGAACCGCGATCCGTCCTCCAGCGTCAGATAGCCCGAGCCCTGGATCTGCATAAAGAACAGGTCCTCGGCCCGCATCCAGGCGAGGGCGTCGTCGTGGGGGCCGACCTCCAGATCGGAACGTACAGCCATGACGTCGCCGCGCGACCAGAGCGGGGGCCGGGGCAGGACAGGCGCGTCGAACTCGGCGCTCGGCCTCGTCCGGGCAGGGTATTCCGGCGCAAAATAGGAGGTGAGCAACCCGGGACCGCCGTCCGTCGTCTCGGCCGCCACGACGGTGAAGCCGTTCTCGAAGAAGGCGCGCGCTGCCGCGCGGGTCACCGGCCTCGACGTCTGTTTGATGTGCGTGGCCTCGGCGCACTGCGCGCGGGCGGCGGCTTCACGGGCCGCCGTGCAGCCTACGGCATAGGCCTCGAAGGCCGCCAGATGGTCCTCGCCGGACCAGCCGGGCAGGGAGGCCGGGCTCAATCCGGCAGGGGCAACCGGCGCGGGACGTGGCGGCGCCGGCCGGGGCTGGGCGGGAGAGGGCGCAGACGACGGCAGCGGCGGCGGGCCGGGGACGGGTGTCGTCGCGCAACCCGCCAGCATGACCAGCGCCAGCGCGGCGACCCCGGGCCCTGCGCCCCGCATCAGGCGGCGGCGGGTTCGGTGCGGGCCAGGACCCAGTTCGGATCGCTGGCGCCGAGGGTCCGTTCGAAGGTCCACAGTTCGGCGACGCGGCGCTCCTCGATCTGCGGCTCCGCGGCGGCGTCCGCGGGCGTCACCGTATTGCGCAGTTCGGCCAGGAAGCGGACCTTGGCCATGGCGCGGTTCTCCTCGGCGGAAGCGAGCTCCAGATCGGCGCGGGCGGGGTGCAGGAATTCGGCGACCTCGGTTTCGGCCCGGGCCTCGCGCGCGGCGATGCCGGCCTCGAACGAGGCCATGACGGTCGGGGTCAGCAGGGGCTTCAGCGTCTCGCGGTCGCCGGCGGCGTAGGCCCGCACGATGGTCTCATGCGCCTGTCGCGCGCCCTCGAGGAAGCGGACGGGGTCGAAATTGGGATCGCGGGCCTTCAGACCGGCGATGGACGCGGCGGTGACGGCGTCCAGAACGTTCGGACGGGCCCCGGCCGCTTCGGCCTTGGCGCCGGCGGGGATGGTCGCCGGCTTGGCGCGGGCGTCATCCTCGGGCTGACGGCCGACCTTCTTGCCCAGCACATTGTAGAGCTGGAACAGGACGATAGCGGCGATCACGGCGAAGATGACGATCTGAATCTGGACCGGCGGCACTGGCAATCCTTGACTGGCGTCCGCGAAACGGCGGGCGCGACGGTTGACGATTAGGGGCTGATATAGGGCCGCGCAACCTGAACCGCCCCTGATGGCAGGGGAGCGTCGTTGCCGCACCCCCGCCCTCGTGCTAGTCGCCGCGCCTTCCGGGGCGTCCGATACGACGCCGTTCACCCTCTTCAGACAGACCCGATCGATGACCGACGCCGCCCCTCCCGCCGACGCCAACACGGCCGCCCCCGCCGACACCGCCCAGCAGGGCGCGCCGCAGGGCCCCGGCTTCCGCATCGTCGCCCAGTACGTCAAGGACCTGTCCTTCGAAAACCCCAGGGCTCCCGACAGCCTGCGCGTGGACGGCAAGCCCGCCATCGACATGGGCGTCGAGATGAACGCCCAGGGCCGTCCGGACGGCCTGTTCGAGGTCGAGCTGCGCCTGACCATCAAGGCCACCACCGAGGCCATGACCGTCTTCAACGTCGAGCTCCAGTACGGCGGCCTGTTCGCCCTGCAGGGCGTGCCCGAGCAGGACATCGAGCCGCTGCTGCTGATCGAATGCCCGCGCTACCTGTTCCCGTTCGCCCGCGAGATCATTGCCCGCGCCACCTCGGACGGCGGCTTCTATCCGCCCTTCATGCTGGACCCGATCGACTTCGCCGGCATCTATGTCGCCCGCCAGCAGTCCATCGCCCGCGGCCCGGCCGAGCAGGGCAAGGCGTAAGCGGAACTCTCCCTCCCCTTCATGGGGAGGGTGGTCGCGAAGCGACCGGGTGGGGAATGTCAGACGCACCCCACCCTGTCGTCGCTTCGCGCCGACATCCCTCCCCACAAGGGGGAGGGAGAAGCGGTCAGGCCGCTTCGATCTCCAAGCCATAGCCCTTCCACAGCGACAGGTCCTTGAGCGTCGCCTGCAGGAAGGCTTCGTGCGCCGCATGCTCGGCCTCACTTCCGCGCGGCTCCAGCGGACGGGGGCGAGGCGGATAACCTGCCGCCGCATAGGCCGCGGCGGCCGCCGTGGCGACGGTGCGCGACGCCGACAGGTCCAGCCGCCGTTCCTTGCCGCCCTTCAGCTCCAGATACACCTCGGCCAGCAGACGGGCGTCGATCAGGGCGCCGTGCAGGCTGCGTTCGACCAAGCTGATCTTGTAGCGCTTGCACAGGGCGTCCAGCGAGTTGGGCATGCCCGGAAATCGCGTCTGGGCCAGCTTCAGCGTGTCGATCCAGCGGTCTTCAGGGAACAGCGGCCGGCCGCAGCGCCCGAACTCGTGGTCGATGAAGTTGCGGTCGAACTGGGCGTTGTGGGCGATGATCGGCGCGTCGCCGATGAAGTCGCACAGGTCGATGACGATCTCGGCGAATTTGGGCGCGTCCTTCACCTTGTCGTCGGTGATGCCGTGCACCCGGATCGCGTCCGGCGGGATCAGCCGCTCGGGGTGGATCAACCGGTGAAAGGTCCGCCCGGTCGGCAGCAGATCCTCGATCTCGATACAGCCGACCTCGATCATCCGGTCGCCCGTGCGGGGGTCGAAGCCGGTGGTTTCGGTGTCGAGTACGATTTCGCGGGACATGGCCCTTATTGGCGCGGTTCGCCGTCTTTCGGAAGGCCGCGCCGGGGCGGAGACCACCCCTCGGCCAGAACCATCCCCACGATTTCGACCACCCGGGCCCGCGCCGCCTCCAGCCCCTCGCCGGTGTCGACCACGAAGTCCGCCCGTCGGCGCTTTTCTGCGTCCGGCAGTTGCCGGGACAGAATGGCCTCGAACCGTTCGCGGGTCATGCCGGGCCGGGCCAGCACCCGCGCCGCCTGCACTTCGGCCGGAGCGGTCACCACCACCACCGCGTCAACCGCGGCGTCGCCGCCCGTCTCGAACAGCAGGGGGATGTCCAGCACGGCGAGCCTGACACCCCGGCTTTCCGCCGCCGCCAGATCCTCAAGCCGATGCGCCATCACCAGCGGATGGACGATGGCCTCGAGCCGCTTGAAGGCCTGATCGTCGCGTCCCAGCGCCTCGGCCAGGCGCGTCCGGTCCACGGCTCCGTCGACGACAACGCCCGGAAAGGCCTTTCCCACCGGCCCGACCGCCGCCCCGCCCGGCGCGTAGAGCCGATGCACGGCCTCATCCGCATTCCAAACCAGGGCGCCGGCGTCGGCGAACATGGCCGTCGTCGTCGACTTGCCCATGCCGATGGAGCCGGTCAGACCCAGAACGATCACGCCGTCTCTCCCAGAGCCGCGAGCGCTGCCGCCCGAACATCGAGAGCCGGCGGGGCGATCCCGAAAAGCGCCCGGAACGACGGCCCCGCCTGCCCGATCAGCATGGCCAGTCCGTCAACCGTCGTCAGCCCCCGCGCCCGGCCCTCCGCCAGAAACGGCGTGAGCAGCGGCTTGTAGGTCATGTCCATCAGGACCGCGTCGTCCCGCAGCGCCGCGAGATCGATTGCGGGCGGGACGCTCAGGGCGTTGACCACCAGCGCGGCCTGTCCGAGCGCGCCGGCGTCGACCACCGCCACGCCCAGGTCGTCCGCCAGCGCCTGCGCTCGTTCCACCGTCCGGTTCCGCACCCCGACCTCGGCCCCCGCCGCCTTCAACGCCGCCGCCGCCGCCCGGGCTGCGCCGCCCGCGCCCAGCACGACCACCGTCCGGCCGGAAACATCCAGTCCCGACGCCTGCTCAGCCAGCGCCGCCATCAACCCACGGCCGTCGGTACTGTCCGCCCGGACCCGGCCATTGTCGAACACCAGCAGATTGGCCGCGCCACAGGCCCGCGCCGTCTCACTCGCCTCATCCGCCAGGGCCAGCGCCTGCTCCTTGAAAGGGGAGGTCACATTCAGTCCGCGCAGTGATCCCGCTCGCCCCCGGTCGACCAGTTCCACAAACCCCGCCGCATCCGCCGGCCCGAAGCGTTCATAGACAGCGTCTAGTCCCGCTGCCGCGATCCAGGCTCCGTGGATGACGGGGCTCAGCGAGTGGGCGATCGGCTGCCCGGCGACGCCCGCGACCAGGGTCATGACCGCAGCACCCCGGCCCGCCGCAGCTCCTCCAGCACCGGCCACAGCGGCAGGCCCAGGACAGTGAAATAGTCGCCGTCGACCGCCTCGAACAACTGCGACCCCATCCCCTCCAGCCGATAGGAGCCGACGCAGGCCAGCAGGCCTTCGCCCTCGGCCTTCAGATAGGCGTCCAGAAAGGCGTCCGAGAAATTCCGCACCCGCATGACCGCCGTGTCGACGCCGGACCAGACCACCTGACCGTTTCGCGCCAGCGCCGCCCCGGAGTGCAGCTGATGCGTCTTGCCCCGCATCGCCTTGAGCCGCTCCCGCGCCGCCTCCAGCGATCCGGCCTTCGACACCAGCCCGCCCTCGAAGGCCAGGGTCTGGTCCGCGCCCAGCACCCAGGCGTCCGCATCGTGCCGCGACACCGCCAGCGCCTTCACCCGCGCCAGCTCGACCGCCAGCCCGGCCGCATCGGTCGGGTCATGCGTCGCCTTGACCGCGTCCTCGTCAACATCCGCGACCTGAACCGCGAACGGCACGCCGGCGCCGTCGAGCATGGCCCGCCGGGCGGCGCTTTTCGACGCCAGTATGAGACGTTCGCCGCTCACCAGGTCGCCCCCAACCGACGCGTGCGCCGCTCGTTCAGCACATTGATGATCGCCGCCGCCGTCTCTTCTACCGACCGCCGCGTCACATCGATCACCGGCCAGCCGCGCCGCTCGAAGGCCCGCCGCGCCTTCACTGTCTCGTCGCGCACCGAGTCATGGTCCACATAGGACGATGCGCGGGTGGCGTTCAGCCCGTCCAGCCGGTTCTTGCGGATCTGAACCAGCCGGTCCGGCGACACCGTCAGGCCGATGATCAGCGGATTCTTCAGCCCGACCAGCCGCTCCCCGTCCTCCTGCCCCGGCACCAGCGGCACATTGGCCGCCCGGATGCCGCGGTGGGCCAGATAGATGCAGGTCGGCGTCTTGGAGGTGCGGCTGACCCCGCACAGCACCACGTCTGCGCCCTCAAGCTGGGCCGTCGTGCCCTGGCCGTCGTCGTGGGCCATGGCGAAGTCCAGCGCCGCGATCCGGTTGAAGTAGTCGGTGTCCAGCGCATGCTGAGCTCCCACCCGCGTCGACAGGGCCGCGCCCAGATAGCGCGACAGGGCACCGACCAGCGGATCCAGCGCCGCGATCTGGGGCATGTCCAGGCGGCGGCACCCCGCCTCCAGCTGTTCGCGCAGTTCGCGGTCGACGAGGGTGTGCAGCACAACGCCCGGCGAGGAGGCGATCTCCTCCAGCACCCGGTCCATCTGCTTGTCGTTCCGCACCAGGGCGTAGATGTGCTCGATCGGAATGACCCCGTCGAAGCGCGCCACCACGGCCTTGGCCATGGCGTTCAGCGTCTCGCCCGTCGAGTCGGAGACCAGATGAACGTGGAAATAGGTGGCCAGCCGCGAAGGCCCCGTCGCGCGGCCCGTCCCTGTTGAGCCCGTCATCGGCGGCTGTCCATATGTGCGAGACTCCTGTGGACAGGGCGGGGCGCCATTGGCCCGGGGCTGTCAGCCTTTTCCTATAGCCGGGCCGGGCGAGGGCGGCGAGCGGGGATAGGGGTGGACGGGACTCCCACAGCCGGGCCGGTTCATCCCGATGCCGCGACCCGTTCGCGGTTCGCCTGTGGAGATCCTTAATGAGACGTTAACGGCGCCCAGCGTCCCTGGGGCCCGCCGGCCCGCAAAGCCCGCCCTTAAGGCCTCGTTAGGATCTATCCCCGCTTTCACCAGCCCGGTGAAACCCGGTGCATCGTCTGTGACCGTTTGCGGAAAACCCGTCCGCCCGCAGCCGTGTGGTCCGGCTTATCCCCGTCATCCCCGGTCCTGCCTTCTACCTCCCATTCTTCGAATCTTTTCTTGATAAGGATTGGAAGGGTGCGACACGGCCCGGGGTTGAGCCTGAACCGGGCCACCGGTAGGACCGACGTCAGATGACCGCCTCGCCCCCCACACCGCTGCTTCTCAAGGTTCTCGCCGGAGAGACGCCGTCGCGTCCGCCGGTCTGGTTCATGCGTCAGGCAGGGCGCTACCTGCCGGAGTACCGGGCCCTCAGGGCGACGACGCCGGACTTCATCTCCTTCTGCCTGAACCCCGAAAAGGCCGCCGAGGCGACGTTGCAGCCAATGCGACGGTTCGGCTTCGACGCCGCCATCGTCTTCGCCGACATCCTGCTGATCCCCCGGGCTCTCGGTCAGGAGGTCTGGTTCGAGGCCGGCGAGGGTCCGCGGCTGGGCGCCCTGCCGCCGGTCGAGGCCATGCGTGATCTGACCTCCGGGGCTGGCGAGGCGCTGAAACAGGTCGGCCAGACCCTGTCGATCGTGCGCAGCGAGCTGCAGCCCGAACGCGCCCTGATCGGCTTCGCCGGGGCGCCCTGGACGGTGGCCACCTACATGCTGGACGGCGAGGCCCGGACCATAGGCAAGGGCGAGCGCGCCCAGGCCCGGACCTACGCCTATGCCGAGCCGGAGAAGGTGGCGGCCCTGCTGGAGGTGCTGGTCGAGGCCACCGCCCATTATCTGAAAATGCAGGCCGACGCCGGCGCCCAGGTGCTGAAGATCTTCGAGAGCTGGGCCGAGGGCCTGCCGGAAGACCTGTTCGAAACCCTCGTCCTGCGTCCCCATCAGCAGCTGGTGCGCCGCACGCGCGAACTGGGCGTCACCGTGCCCCTGATCGGCTTCCCCCGGGGCTCGGCGGCCCTGGCGGAACGGTATGCGGCCGAGGTCGATGTTCAGGCCGTGGCGCTGGATACCGCCTGTCCGCTGGAGATCGGTCGCCGCGTTCAGGCGATCAAGCCGATCCAGGGCGCGCTGGATCCCCTGCTGCTGCGGGCCGGCGGGCCGATGCTGGACCGCCGCGTCGATCAGCTGCTCGAGGCCTGGGGGCAGGGGCCGTGGATCTTCAATCTCGGCCACGGCATCCTGCCCGACGTGCCGATCGCCCATGTCGAACAGGTGCTGAAGCGGATCGGCGCCCAATGAGCGGGTCCGGACGCCGCATCGCCGTCGTCCTGTTCAATCTCGGCGGACCGGACGATCAGGCCAGCGTGCGGCCCTTCCTGTTCAACCTGTTCCGCGACCCGGCCATCATCGGCCTGCCTGACCCCTTCCGGACATGGCTGGCCGGCCTGATCTCAAGCCGTCGCGAGACCAGCGCCCAGGCCAACTACGCCCTGATGGGCGGCGGTTCGCCCCTGCTGGCCGAGACCCGCAAACAGGCGACGGCGCTGCAACAGTCGCTTACCTACCGGCTGCCCGGTGACGAGGTCCGCGCCTTCATCGCCATGCGCTACTGGTCGCCTCTGACCGAACAGACCGCCGCCGAGGTCGCCGCCTTTGCGCCGGACGAGATCGTCCTGCTGCCCCTCTATCCGCAGTTCTCCACCACCACGACCGAGTCCTCGCTCAAGGCGTGGCGCGAGGCGTACGCGGGGCCGGGCGTCAGCCGCACCGTCTGCTGCTATCCGCAGGCCCCCGGCTGGATCGTGGCCCAGTCAGAGGCCGTACGGGCGAAGCTCGACGAGGCTGGCGACCGCCCCGTCCGCGTCCTGTTCTCGGCCCACGGCATCCCGGAAAGCCTGATCGCGAAGAAGGGCGACCCTTATCAGGAGCAGGTCGAGGCCACCTGCGCCGCCATCGCCGCGGCCGCCGGTCTGGTCGAACGCGAGAGAGACTGGACCATCTGCTACCAGAGCCGGGTCGGGCCGATGAAATGGCTGGGCCCCTCGACGCCCGAAGCCATCCAGCAGGCCGCTGATCATGGGCTGGGCGTCATCGTCACCCCGGTCGCTTTCGTCTCCGAACATATCGAAACCCTTGTCGAGCTCGACATAGAATACGCCGAACTGGCCCATGGTCTGGGCGTCGCCCCCTATCTGCGCACCCCCGCCGTCGGGGTGGCCGCGCCCTTCATCCAGACCCTCTCCGACGCGGTCGTCGAGGCCTTGCCGCGCGAGGGTGTCGCGCCCTACGGTCAGGGTTGCCGGGCCGTCTGGAAGGCCTGCCCGGCCCAATGCGCACGGAAGGCGGCCTGATGCTTGATATCGGTGCGTTCGAGGTCGTCCGGGGCCTGCACATCCTTGCGGTCATCGCCTGGATGGCCGGCATGCTCTTCCTGCCGCGTCTCTACGCCTACGACGCTGAACAGGCCGACAAGGCGGAGCCGCTCCGCTCCGAAATGCAGGGCCTGCTGCGGACCTGGCAGAAGCGATTGCTGAAGATCATCATCAATCCGGCCATGACGATGACGTGGATTTTCGGCGTCTGGATGATCCTCATCCACGTCTACGGCTTCGGCGAGGGCTGGGGTTTCCTCGCCCAGCCATGGATGGCGACCAAGCTGCTGGCCGTCGTCGCCCTCAGCGGCTGGCACGGCTTCCTGTCCGGCGAGCTGAAGCGGATCGCAGCCGGGACGTCGGTTCGCACCGGCCGCTTCTGGCGGATGACCAATGAGATCCCCTTCGTCATCGCCATCGTTGCGGTGCTCTCCGTCACGACCCAATGGACGTTCGGCTAGGCGGCGCCGCTTGACCTGACGGGGCTGGCGTGGTTTCGCTGGTCCCGAACCGTTCCTGGCAGCGCCGGGCGGTCCCTCTCTTTCAGCGACGCCGATCGGATCTCTCCCTTCGGAGCCCGTCGTTCTCCCTGCCGGCCGCAAGGCCAGACATCGTCAGCCCGCCCGGTCTCGCTGTCTCGCGAGCGCCCGGCCGCGCATGTTCAAGAAGCTTCCCATGACCGACGTCCGCGACACCGACCCCACCGCCCCCGAAGCCGAAACCTTCGACGGCGACCTGCCGTCGACGGAAGTCGCCGCTTCCGACCTGCCCATGGTCGACCAGGAGCAGGGCGAGGACGAGGACGACGGCGAGCCGATGAGGAACTGGTCGCCTTCGCCGAGAGCCTCGAGATCGAGAACGCCGGCAACCTGCGCAAACAGGACCTGCTGTTCGCCATCCTGAAGACCCTGGCCGACGAAGAGGTCGAGATCATCGCCTCGGGGACGCTGGAAATCCTGCCCGACGGCTTCGGCTTCCTGCGCAGCCCGGACGTCAATTATCTTCCGGGTCCGGACGATGTTTATGTGTCGCCGTCGCAGATCCGCCGCTTCGGCCTGCGTTCGGGCGACACCGTCCACGGCGCCGTCCGCGGTCCGCGCGAGGGCGAGCGCTACTTCGCCCTGCTCAAGGTCGACACGATCAATTTCGAGGACCCCGAAACGGTCAAGACCAAGGTCCTGTTCGACAACCTGACCCCGCTCTATCCCGAAGAGCGGCTGCACATGGAAATCCAGGACCCGACGCTGAAGGACCGCTCGGGCCGGGTCATCGACATCGTCGCCCCGCTCGGCAAAGGCCAGCGCTGCCTGATCGTCGCCCCGCCGCGCGTCGGCAAGACCGTCATGCTGCAGAACATCGCCAAGTCGATCGAGCGCAACCACCCTGAAGTGACCCTGATGGTGCTGCTCATCGACGAGCGCCCCGAGGAAGTCACCGACATGCAGCGCACGGTGAAGGGCGAGGTCATCGCCTCGACCTTCGACGAGCCGGCCACCCGCCACGTCGCGGTCGCCGAAATGGTGATCGAAAAGGCCAAGCGTCTGGTCGAGCACAAGAAGGACGTCGTCATCCTGCTCGACTCCATCACCCGCCTGGGCCGGGCCTACAACGCCACCGTCCCGTCGTCGGGCAAGGTCCTGACGGGCGGCGTCGACGCCAACGCCCTGCAGCGGCCCAAGCGCTTCTTCGGCGCCGCGCGGAACGTGGAGCAGGGGGGCTCGCTCACCATCATCGCCACCGCCCTGATCGACACGGGCTCGCGGATGGACGAGGTCATCTTTGAAGAGTTCAAGGGCACCGGTAACTCGGAAATCGTCCTCGATCGCAAGGTCGCCGACAAGCGCATCTTCCCCGCCATCGACGTTCTGAAGTCCGGCACCCGCAAGGAAGAGCTGACCACTCCCAAGGATCAGCTGGCCAAGACCTACGTCCTGCGCCGCATCCTGAACCCGATGGGCCCGCAGGATGCGATCGAATTCCTGATCGACAAGCTGCGCCAGTCCAAGAACAATGCGGACTTCTTCCAGTCGATGAACACCTGACCCTCCGGACACGGAAGGTCGTGTTTCACGTGAAACATGGAGCGGCGGCATGAAGGTCACGGTCGAGGTCGATTGCACACCGGCGGAAGCGCGCGCCTTCATGGGCCTGCCGGACGTCGAGCCGCTGAACGACCATCTCGTCTCCGAGATGAAGCGGCGCATGGACGAGAACATCACGGCCATGCAGCCCGAAGAGCTGATGAAGACCTGGACCAGCTTCGGCCTCCAGGCCCAGGACCAGTTCCGCAAGTTGATGGAGACCGCGGTCGGCGGAGCCAGCAAGCCGTGACCTCGCGTCTCCTCCCCACGAAGTGGGGAGGGGGACCGCGAAGCGGTGGAGGGGTGGAGGAGGGTCGCATTGCGACCCGACGACGTCGCCCCAAGCGCCGGTGTCACCCCCTCCGTCACGCCGCAAGTGCGGCGCGCCACCTCCCCATGGAATAGGGAGGAGACAAATGACCGACACCATCTTCGCCCTCGCGACCCCGCCCGGCCGGGGCGCCATCGCCATCCTCCGCCTGTCCGGTCCCGGGACCGAAGCCGCCCTCTCGGCGCTCGGCGCCGGCGACCTGAAGCCGCGTCTGGCGTCACTGCGCACGCTGCGCCACGAGGGTCAGCCGATCGACGAGGCGCTGGTCCTGCGTTTCCCCGCCCCGAACAGCTACACCGGCGAACACTCCGCAGAGCTCCACCTCCACGGCGGCCGCGCGGTGGTCGAGGCAGCCAGTCAGGCCCTGATCGCGCTCGGCCTGCGACCGGCCGACCCGGGCGAGTTCACCCGCCGCGCCTTCGAGAACGGTCGCATGGACCTGGCCCAGGCCGAGGCTGTCGCCGATCTGATCGACGCCGAGACCACAGCCCAGGCCTCGCAGGCGCTGGGCCAGCTCGATGGCGCCCTGTCGCGCACCTACACGGGCTTTCGCCGCGACCTGCTCAAGGCGATGGCGCTCGTCGAGGCCGAGATCGATTTCCCGGACGAGGAAATCCCCGACAATCTGGCCCGCACGGCGGGGCCGGTGCTCGACCAGCTGATCGCCGATTTGCGCGCCGCCCTGGCCGACGCCCGGCGCGGCGAGCGCGTGCGCGAGGGCTATCGGATCGTCCTGATCGGCGAAACCAACGCCGGAAAATCATCGCTGTTCAATGCTTTGGTTGCGCGCGAGGCCGCCATCGTCACGCCCATCGCCGGCACCACCCGCGACGTGCTGGACGCCGATCTAATCATCGGCGGCTACGCCGTGACCCTGTCCGACACCGCGGGTCTGCGAGAGTCCGAAGATGTTGTGGAAGCCGAGGGCGTGCGCCGCGCGCGGGCGAGAGCCGAGGCGGCGGACCTGCGGCTCTGGGTAAGGGGTCCGGGTGATCCTCCGGGCGTCGCCGCCGACTATGTTCAGCCAGGCGATCTCCTGATCCTCAACAAGTCAGACCTCGGCCATACCGACGCCGTCGAGGATATGGAAAATCTCGTCGTCAGCACCGCGACGGGCGAGGGGTTGACGCGGCTTCACGACTGGATCGCCGCGAGACTGGCCCGGGATCTGTCGGGCGCCGACTTCCCGGCCGTGACCCGTGAACGCCATCGCCGCCGCCTCACGGAGGCCCTGATCGATGTGGAAGCGGCGCGCCGCGCGCTCGATCATACGCCGGAAATGGCCGGCGACGACCTGCGCCGCGCCGCCGAAACCTTGGGCCGGGTGACGGGCGCCATCGGCGTCGAGGACATCCTCGGAGAGGTGTTCTCGACGTTCTGTATCGGCAAATGATCTGTTTCACGTGAAACACCGCCACAGCGCCGGTGGCGTTTCGGGCGCTTTTCCCCTATGTCCCCGGCCATGAAATCCTTTGATGTCATCGTCATCGGCGGCGGACACGCCGGCTGCGAGGCCGCGGCCGCGTCCGCGCGCGCCGGTGCGCGCACGGTGCTGCTGACCCAGAAGCTCGAGACCATCGGCGAGATGTCCTGCAATCCGGCCATCGGCGGTCTGGGCAAAGGCCATCTGGTGCGCGAGATCGACGCCATGGACGGCGTCATGGGCCGGCTGGGCGACGTCTCCGGCATCCAGTTCCGACTGCTCAACCGCTCCAAGGGCGCGGCGGTGCAGGGGCCTCGCAGCCAGATCGATCGCCGTCTGTACCGCGAGGCGATGCAGGCCGAACTGGCGCAGACCCCGTACCTGACCCTGATGGCCGGCACGGCCGAAAACCTGATCCTCGACGGCGGTCGCGTCGTCGGCGTGGTCACGGGTGAGGGGACCGAGGTCCGCGCCGGCGCCGTGGTCCTGACCACAGGCACCTTCCTGAACGGGGTCATCCACAAGGGCGACCAACGCATTCCTGCGGGCCGCCACGGCGAGGCTCCCTCGACCGGTCTGGCCGCCGACCTCTATGGCGCGGGCCTGCAGATGGGCCGACTGAAGACCGGCACGCCCGCCCGCCTCGACGGCCGCACCATCGCCTGGGACCGGCTGGAGATGCAGCAGGCCGACGCCGAGCCCGTGCCCTTCAGCTTCCTGACCGACCGGATCGACGTGCCCCAGATCGCCTGCGGCGTGACCCACACCACGGCCGAGACGCACCGGATCATCGCCGAGAACCTGGGTGAAAGCGCCGTCTACGGCGGCCACCTGTCCGGCCGCGGCCCCCGCTACTGCCCCTCGATCGAGGACAAGGTGGTCCGGTTCGCCGACAAGACCTCGCACCAGATTTTTCTCGAACCCGAGGGACTCGACGACCCGACCGTCTATCCGAACGGCATCTCGACCTCGGTGTCGGATGCGACCCAGTCCGCCTTCCTGCGCACCATTCCGGGGCTGGAGGCGGTGGAGGTGTTCCGCTTCGGCTACGCCATCGAATACGACTATGTCGACCCGCGCGAACTGACCCCGGCGCTGGAGGTCAAGAAGCGGCCCGGCCTGTATCTGGCCGGCCAGATAAACGGCACCACGGGCTATGAGGAGGCGGGGGCGCAAGGCCTCATCGCCGGCCTGAACGCCGCCCGCGCCGCCGCCGGCTCGGACCCGATCATTCTGGGCCGCGACCAGGCCTATATCGGCGTCATGATCGACGATCTGGTCACACGCGGCGTTACCGAGCCCTACCGGATGTTCACCAGCCGGGCCGAGTACAGGTTGACGCTGCGGGCCGACAATGCGGATCAACGGTTGACCCCCTTGGCGATGGAGGCGGGCATCGTCTCGTCCCGTCGCAGCGAGGCTTTCCGGGCCAAGTCCGCCCAGCTGGCGGAGGCGACCGCTGTTTCACGTGAAACAGTGTTCACGCCCAAGGAGGCGGCGGGCCTCGGAATTCACGTCAATGCGGACGGCCAGCGCCGTTCGATCCGCGACCTTCTGGCCTTCCCCGGTGTGACCCTCGACACCTTCCTTTCGACCCGACCGCAGATCTCGGGCTGGTCGGATCAGGTCCGCCAGCAGATCGAGATCGACGCTGGCTACGCCGGGTATCTGGAGCGCCAAGCCTCGGACGCCGAGGCCCTGCGGCGCGAGGAGGCGCTCGCCATCCCGGTCGACCTCGACTATGCGGCCATTGGCAGTCTGTCGAACGAGGTCCGCGAGAAGCTCACGCTGGTCCAGCCTCGCACCCTGGGTCAGGCCGGGCGCATCGAGGGCATGACCCCCGGCGCCCTGACGGCGCTTCTGTCCCACGTCAAACGGACCAGGGTGGCCGCGTGAGCCTGACCGACGCGGCCACGTTTCAGGCCCATACGCAGGCCACCCCGGCCCAGATGGCTGACCTCGAGCGCTTCATCGTCCGCCTGACCGAGGCCAACGCCGTGATGAACCTCGTGGGGCCCGACAGCCTGCCCGACGTCTGGAACCGTCACATCTGGGATTCCGCACAACTGCTGGAGATGGAGCCGAACGCGAAGACCTGGGCCGATCTCGGCGCGGGCGCGGGCTTCCCCGGGGTGGTGCTCGCCATCCTGCTGAAGGACCGTCCGGACAGTCATGTCTGGCTGATCGACAGCCTCGGAAAGCGCTGCCGCTTCCTGCAGGAGGTGGTCGACGCCCTGTCCCTGCGGGCCACGGTGATCAACGGCCGGGCCGAGGAACAGAGGGTCAAGGTCGACATCGTCACCGCCCGCGCCGTCGCTCCGATGGAGAAGCTTCTCGGCTATGCACAGCCTTATCTACAGCGCGGCGCACAGGGGCTGTTTCTCAAGGGGGAAAAGGCCGAGGTTGAGTTGATCGAAGCCCGCAAGGTCTGGCAGTTCGATAGCGACCTCTCCGTTTCGCGCAGTGATCCGCGCGGCCGTATCGTTTCCGTCCGGAGCCTTCGACGTGTCCCCAACCGGTAAGACTCGCGTCCTCGCTGTTTCCAACCAGAAGGGCGGCGTGGGCAAGACCACGACGGCGATCAACCTCGGCACGGCCCTGGCCGCGATCGGGGAAAAGGTGCTGATCGTCGACATGGATCCGCAGGGCAATGCCTCGACCGGTCTGGGTGTTCCACGTGAAACACGACGGGTGACGATCTACGATGTCATCGTCGATGGCCGCTCGGTTGACGACTCCGCGGTTCATACCTCGGTGCCCGGACTGCACATTATTCCTGCCGACGCTGATATGTCGGGCGTGGAGATCGAGTTGAGCCAAGCCGACCGCCGCTCGTTCCGTCTGCGCGACGCGCTGGCCGGGCAGGGGGCTGAGGGTCAGACCCGGTACGACTATGTGCTGATCGACTGCCCGCCTTCGCTGAACCTGCTCACGCTCAACGCCATGGCCGCGGCCGACGCGGTTCTGGTGCCGTTGCAGTGCGAATTCTTCGCGCTCGAGGGCCTGACCCAATTGATGAAGACTATCGAGATGGTGAGGCAGAGCCTGAACCCGACGCTGGAGATCCAGGGGCTGGTCCTGACCATGTACGACCGGCGCAGCGCCCTGTCGGGACAGGTCGCCAACGACGTGCGCAATCACTTCGGCGACAAGGTCTATGAATCGGTCATTCCGCGGAATGTGCGGGTGGCGGAGGATCTACGACCTGAAATGCGCCGGCAGCCAGGCCTATCTGCGCCTCGCCCGCGAGGTGGTGGCGCGCGAGAAATCCCGTCGGCTTCAGGCCGCGTGATGATGAATAGAAGAACGGAATCAGTGTCTTGAGCGAACGTCAGCGCGGCCTCGGGCGGGGTCTTTCCGCCCTTCTGGGTGAACAGGTGGCCGAGAGCGCCCCGGTCGACGGCGCGCCCGCGCCCGCCGGCGTGCGCATGGCCCCGATCGAGAGCCTGAAGCCCAATCCGGAACAGCCCCGCAAGATCTTCAACAACGACGATCTGGCCGAGCTGTCGGCCTCGATCCGCGACAAGGGCGTGCTGCAGCCGATCCTCGTGCGGTCGCAACCGGGGCAGGACGGCGTCTGGCAGATCATTGCGGGCGAACGCCGCTGGCGCGCCGCCCAGCTGGCGCGTCTGACCGAGGTGCCGGTCGTGGTCCGCGAGATGGACGACGTCGAGGTCTTCGAGGTCGCGATCATCGAGAACGTCCAACGCGCCGACCTCAACCCGCTGGAAGAGGCCGACGCCTATCGTATGCTGATGGAGCGGTTCGGCCGCACCCAGGACGCCGTCGCCGGCGTGGTCGGCAAGAGCCGCAGCCATGTGGCCAACACCCTGCGCCTGCTGCAGCTGCCTGAAGAGGTTCTGTGGTTCGTTCGGAACGACAAGATGAGCGCGGGTCACGCCCGGGCGCTGATCACCGCGCCCAATCCGGCCGCTCTCGCGCAGCAGATCGTCGATGAGGGGCTGAACGTCCGTCAGGCCGAGGCTCTGGCGCGCCGCGCCGCGGAAGGTCCGAAACCCGGCAAGGCGAGGACGGCTTCGGCTGCGTCGGGCGAAGGCGCGGCCGATGTGGCGGCGCTGGAGCAGGATCTGGCCGACGCCTTGGGCCTGAAGGTCCAGCTGGCGGACAAGGGCGGCAAGGGCGAGATCACCATCCGCTACGGCTCGCTGGAACAGCTGGACGATCTGTGCCGCCGGCTGATGCGGGGCTGACGCCAACCTGTGCTAGGCTGACCGAATGACCGACAAGCCCAGCAATCCGACCGCCGAAGCCATGAAACGCGCCCTCGCGGCCAAGAAGGCCGGGGGCGGGCCCGGATATACGGGCCTCCAGGGCTCGGCCCGGGCTGAGGAAAAGGCCCAGCAGGCGCGCAGCGTCGCCTTGGCCAAGCCCGCCTTCCGGAAGGCGTCGAAGCGGGGCTGATCCGCCGGGGGCTAGAGCACCAGCCGTCGCGCCCGCGCGGAAATCTCCAGAAGCAGCCGTTCTGCGATCAACTGATCGGGCGAGCCCGTCGTCTTGGTGGCGATGTCGGCGGTGTTGACGCTGTCCAGCACCCGGTCGAGGTCCTCAAGACGCCAGCTCCGCGCCTGACGCAGCATCTCGGCCTCCTGTTTCCAGAACACCCCCGCCGCCTTGGCCGCCTCCTTGGCCCCCGAGCCATTGGCCTGAAGCACATTGATGCGGCGCAGGCGGCCCAGATGGATCGAGGCCTGTCTGACCGCCATGACGGGCGACTCGCCCTCCGCGAACGCGCGGCGCAGGCCGGACTGGGCCGGTGCGGGGCGGCCGCCGAAGGCCTGAAGCGCGGCGTCCTGCAGGGAGGCGTCGGCCTCGACCCCCAGATGCTGTTCCAGCTCGGCCACGTCGATGGTCTTGCCCGAGCCGGGCCCGATATAGAGGGCCAGCCGCTCGATCTCCTGCCGCATCAGGCCCCGTTCGCGCGGCAGGCGGCTGACGAAACGGTCCAGGGCGTCGCCGGTCAGCCCGACCTTGTCCGCAGCCAGGGCCTCCCGCGTCATTCGGGCGACATCGCCCGTCTCATCCTCGTAACAAGCAATGCCGACGGCTTCCTTCGCCCCCTCGGCCGCTTTGCGGAGGGCGGAATCCCGGCCCAACGCGCCGGCCTCGATGACCAGCATGGCGTCAGGATTGTAGGCGCCCTCGGCGTGGTTCCTGACCGCGGCGGCCAGCATCTTGTCTATCGAGGCTTTCTCGGAGCCCAGCCGCACACGCACCAGTCGGCGGCCGCCGATCATGCTCAGCGCGGTCAGGGCCTCTTCCAGCCGCGCCTCGTCGCCGTCTATGTCGCTGTCAGTCAGGACGGTGACGTTGAAGGGGTCGTTCAGATCGGGCGTGATCGCCTTGCACAGAATCCCGGCCCGCTCCGCGACGCCGGATCGGTCCTTGCCGTGAATGACCGCAGCGCGGACGCCGCGGTCGGGCGAGGACAGGAAGCGGTCGACCTCGGGGCGTTTGGTCAGGATCACCGGGCGACCCTCAAGGCTGCGCCGACAGCGCCCGCATGATGTCCAGCCGGATCAGGCGCGCCAGTTCGGCGGCGGCGCGTTCCTCGCCGTCCTGCTGGGCGGCGATAGCGGCGTAGGGCTGGTCCGCAGCGGCGTAGGTGGTGGTGACCGTCTCAACCCCGCCCAAGGGTTCGCCGCCGGCGGCCGGGGTCAGGGTCCAGGCCCCGCGCACGGTCAGTTCATAGCGGGTGGCGGTGTCGTCGATCCGGCGGCCCAGTGAGCGGCGCGACTGGTCCAGATCGGTCTGCAGGCGCCACAGAGGTTGCTGCGAGCCGTCGCGACCGAGGGCGTCCTCCAGCTGCTCCCGCACGCGATAGCCGAGGCGGTCGTCCTGGGTGGTCACGGCGATGCGCGACAGTGAGCCGCTCACGCCCGTGTCGCCGTACATCGGCGTGAAGCCGCAGGCGGAAAGTCCCACAAAGGAGACAAACGTAAGGGCCAGCCGGCGCATCAGCCGACCACCAGATTGACGATGCGATCCTTCACCACCACGATCTTCCTCACCGTCTGACCCTCCAGCCGCGCCTGCACGTCGGCGTCGGCCATGACGATCGCCTCGACCTCGGCCGGCTCCAGACCCCGGGCGACGCGGATTTCGCCGCGGCGCTTGCCGTTGACCTGGATCGGCAGGACCACCTCGTCGTCGGCCGCCAGGGCTGGATCGAACACCGGCCAGGGCGCGTCCAGCACCATCCCCTGTTCGCCGAGGCGCGTCCAGCACTCCTCCGCCAGGTGGGGGGTGAAGGGTGCGATCAGCCGGGTCAGGGCCGACAGCGCCTCGCGCCGCGCCGCGCCGCCGGCTTTCGACGTGTCGCGCACCGTGGCGATGAAGCCGTACAGCTTGGCGATGGCCGAGTTGAAGCGGAAGGCGGAGACGCCCTCGGACACCGCCTTGATGGCCTTGTGCGTCTCGCGGATCAGGAAGGCGTCGGCCTCGGGCTCGCCCGCGGCGTTCGGATCGAACCCATCGACCTCGGCCCAGACGCGCTGGACGAAGCGGCCTGCGCCCTCGACGCCGCCGGGGGTCCATTGGACGTCGCGTTCGGGCGGGCTGTCGCTGAGGACGAACAGCCGGCCGGCGTCGACGCCATAGCCCTCGACGATCTCCTGCGGGGCGACGACGTTCTTCTTCGACTTCGACATCTTCTCGATGTCGCCGATGGTCAGGGTCTCGCCGGTCGAGAGCTGACGGGCCGAGCGTTTGCCGGCGTCGTTGGTCAGTTCGACGTCCGTGGGTTCGACCCACAGGCCGTCGGCGCGGCGGTAGGTCTCGTGGACCACCATGCCTTGCGTGAACAGGCCGGCGAACGGCTCCTTGACCGACATCAGGCCGGCGTCGCTGAGGGCGCGGCTGATGAAGCGGGCGTAGAGCAGGTGCAGGACGGCGTGTTCGACGCCGCCGATATACTGATCGACCGGCAGCCATTTGTCGGCCGCGGCCTTCGAGATGGGTTCGGCCGCCGTCGGGTCGGTGAAGCGGGCGAAATACCAGCTGGAGTCCACGAAGGTGTCGAGGGTGTCGGTCTCGCGCACGGCCTCGCCGCCGCAGGTCGGGCAGGCGACGTGTTTCCATGTCGGGTGGCGGTCCAGCGGATTGCCGGGCGTGTCGAAGGTCACGTCCTTGGGCAGTTCGACGGGCAGCTGCTCGGCGGGCACGCCCACGGGACCGCATTTGGCGCAGTGGATCACAGGGATGGGACATCCCCAGTACCGCTGGCGGCTGACGCCCCAGTCGCGCAGACGATAGATGGTTGCTCCCTGACCCTGACCGGCGGCCTCGATGCGGGCGATAGCCGCGGCCTTGGCCGGCTCGATCTCCATTCCGTCCATGAAGTCGGAGTGGAACAGGCGGCCGGGGCCGACATAAGCCTCTGAACCGACTTCGAAATCGTCGCCAGCGCCGTCAGGTCTCACGACCGGGATGACGGGCAGGGCGTACTTGCGGGCGAAGTCGAGGTCGCGCTGGTCGTGGGCCGGGCAGCCGAAGATGGCCCCGGTGCCGTATTCCGACAGGATGAAGTTGGCGATCCAGACGCTGACCTCGCGGCCGTCGAACGGGTGGAGGACCTTCAGGCCCGTATCGAAACCGATCTTTTCGGCCTGTTCGATCTCGGCCTGGGTCGAGCCGCCCTTGCGGCATTCGGCGACGAAGGCGGCTGCGTCGGGGTTGGTCTCGGCGATGGCGCGGGCGATGGGGTGGTCGGGGGCCACGCCCATGAAGCTGGCGCCGAACAGGGTGTCGGGGCGGGTGGTGTAGATCTCCAGACCGTCCGGCGCGGCGGCGGGCGCGTCTCCGGCCCATTTCCACGTCATCTGCAGGCCCTTGGACCGGCCGATCCAGTTCTCCTGCATCAGGCGGACCTTGTCCGGCCAGCGGCCTTCCAGCTCTTTCAGGCCCTCGATCAGGTCGTCGGCGTAGTCCGTGATGCGCAGGAACCACTGGTTCAGCTTGCGCTTCTCGACGATCGCGCCCGAGCGCCAGCCGCGGCCATCGACCACCTGTTCATTGGCCAGGACGGTGTTGTCGACCGGGTCCCAGTTGACGACCGAGTCCTTGCGATAGACCAGGCCGCGCCGGAACAGCTCCAGGAACCAAGCCTGCTGCTTGCCGTAGTAGGCCGGATCGCAGGTGGCGAATTCGCGCGACCAGTCCAGCGACAGGCCCAGCAGCTTCAGCTGGTCGCGCATGGCGGCGATGTTGGACCAGGTCCAGTCGCCGGGATGAATGCCCCGTTCGATGGCGGCGTTCTCGGCCGGCAGACCGAAGGCGTCCCAGCCCATGGGGTGCAGGACGTCGAAGCCCTGCGCCCGCTTCGACCGCGCCACCACGTCGCCCATGACGTAGTTGCGGGCGTGGCCCATGTGGATGGCCCCCGACGGATAGGGGAACATCTCAAGCACATAGTATTTCGGCTTGCCGGTCCCCTCGGTGGGGGTGCGGAAGGCGTCAGCGGCCGCCCAGCGGGCCTGCTGGCGGGGTTCGGCGGTCTTGGGCTCGTATCGGGCCACGGGAATCCTTCAGGGTCGCTCCTGAAGGCGGGGCCAGAAGGAGGCGGTGGGTATCGGGGAGGGTTAGCCGGCGTTCTGGAGGTTGAGCTGGCGCGCCTTGGTCAGGATGGCGTTTTCCAGATCGGTCTCGGTCTGGGCCGCGACGCGGGCCCCGACCCAGGCGCCTGTGGCGTCGCGGACTTCCTTGGTCACCGTCACGTTCAGCGCATCGGCGCGAAGGCGGGTGTCTAGGATGAAGACCGTGGCCTTGACAGTCGTAGTTGATGACGCCGCCCCAGGGATCGGCGTTGGCCAGGGGCATGAAGGCCATGGTGTCGAGGGTGGCGCGCCACAGGAAGGCGTTGACGCCAATGCCGGTCTGGGCTGCAGCGGCGGCCTTGGTCGCGCTGTCCATGCCGAAGACGTCGCCAACGGTGGGCCCGAACGGACGGTCGGACGAGCAGCCGCTCAGCAGAACGCCCGAGGCGAGGAGGGCGAACATCGCACCGCGAACCAGCACCATCGAGAAACTCCATTCGATCGAAACGTGCGGCGGACCGGTTCCACCCACGCGCTGGCCTGCCCGAACAGGGGTCGCAGCCGAAGCGAGGCTCTATAACACGGCGAAAAGGGGCGATGACAAGGCGAAGACGTGTCGGGAGCTGAAGGATATGTCCCGCATTGGGGCATTCCCGCGTCACGGGAACCCCGGAGTCGTGACGCTCGCGCCACAGGAGTCCCCAGAGTCGCGCGGAACCACCGTACAGCTACGCCGTTTCGTTGACCGGGCTGACCAGCGGTGTCTACTTGCTGGCAAGAGATCGCGACGGGATCCCCGTCGTGGCGTGAAGGGCAGGACATGCGCAGCAAAAGCGCCGTCATAGCTGGACTGGCCGCGGGCCTTACGCTCGTGGCCGCAGCCGACGCCGCGTCGGCCCAGGCCGCCGCCCGCAGCCGCGCGCCCGCCGTTTCGCTGAACGAAGCCCAGTCCGCCCGCGCGGCCACCGGCACCTCGCGCCTGCGCTTCACCGAGCGCGGCCGCTGGGGTCTGGACCTGAACCTCAGCCAGCCCGAGACCCGCGACCGCGGCGTTGGCGATGTCGAGGCCGGCGCCTACTACCGCGTCAACCCGCGCCTCCGCGTCGGCGCCGCGGCCGGTCTGGCCGAGACCGACACCGATCCCGCCACCGGGCCGCAGACCGAACGCCGCTCGGCCCCGCGCTTCCGGCTGGAATCGATCTTCCGGTTCTGAGGCCGGTCAGGCGCTGAACGCCGCCTGGATCGCCGACACCCCCGCAATGCCACAAGCGCCCGAGCCGATGAGGCTGCGGGCGTTTTTCGCATCGACCCCGCCGAGGGCGTAGACGGGGCAGGCCGCTGACTCCGCCAGCGCGCTGAACCGGTCCAGGCCCAGCGGCGGCGTGGCTCCGGACGGGCCGCCCGCCGGGAAGACCGGCGACAGGACCCGGGCGTGAACGCCGGGCGCGTCGAGCGCGGAGCCGGCGTGGGCCGCGCCGGTGATCAACCACTGCGGCTGCGCCTTCGACAGCTCGCGGGCCTGATCCAGCGCACGTTCAGGCAGATGCACCCCGTCCGCGCCGACGGCGTCGGCCAGATCGGCGTCGAGACCGATCAGCAGCCGGACGCCGCGCCCGGCCGTGATCTCCCGCAGACGCAAGGCGGTCCCTCGGGCGTCCGGCTGACCGAAATGGCGGAACACCACGGCCGCCCCCGCCGGCAAACGGGCGGCCGTATCCCACGGCCGGGGCGTGCGTTGGGGGTCGGTGAAAAACAACAGGGGGGGAAGGGCGGACGCCCCGCTGACTTTGGCGGCGTCGCGTGCGAGGACACAGGCGACCTCCCACAGGATTTCGGCATCCGAGCGGTTCATGGCCTCCTCATCCCCCGATCCAGCCGATGCGTCCAGCGTGGCCCGCCGTCTCGGAACGGTGCGAGCCCGGATGGCGCAGGCCTGCCGCGCCGCCGGGCGCGCGCCGGACAGCGTCGTGCTGACAGCCGTGACAAAGACCCAGCCCCCCGAGGCGATCGACGCCATACTGGCGGCGGGCCAGCGGGTGTTCGGCGAGAACCGGGTGCAGGAGGCGCAGGGACGCTGGACCGACCACCGCGCCCTTGTTCCCGACCTCGAGCTGAGGCTGATCGGACCGCTGCAGACCAACAAGGCTGGCGACGCGGTCGCCCTCTTTGACGTCATCGAGACGCTGGACCGCCTGAAACTGGGCGACGCCTTGGCTGCGGCGGGCGGCAAGGCGGGGAAATCTGTACGGGTGCTGGTGCAGGTCAACACCGGGGCCGAACCGCAGAAGGCTGGCGTCCTGCCCGAAGACGCTGACGCCTTGATCGCCCATGCCCGGTCGTCGGGGCTCATGGTCGAGGGTCTGATGTGCATTCCGCCCGCCGACGAGGCCCCGGAAAGACATTTCGATCTGCTGGGTCAGATCGCCCGCCGCAACGGGCTGAAGGTGCTGTCGATGGGGATGAGCGGCGACTACGAGGCCGCAATCGGCCTGGGCGCGACCCATGTCCGCGTCGGATCGGCGCTATTCGGGGAACGAAACACCCTCCAAACGGCCTCTATCGACTGAAAACCGCTCCGCTTGGGCTCCTGCCCTTGGCGGAACGGGCAACGCTCGCCATTCTGGTAGTCATGCCCACGCCCAAAACCATCCTGATCATCGACGACGACGACGACCTGCGCGAGGCCTTGGCCGAACAGCTGGCGCTGCACGAGGCCTTCCGCCCGGTGCAGGCCTCGACCGCCGCCGAAGGCGTGCGGATGGGGCGCGAGGTGCGGGCCGACCTGATCCTCCTGGACGTCGACCTGCCCGACATGGACGGGCGCGAGGCCTGCCGCCTGCTGCGCAAGGACGGCGTCTCGACCCCGATTATCATGCTGACCGGCCAGTCGTCGGATTCCGACACCGTGCTGGGGCTGGAGTCCGGGGCCAATGACTATGTCACCAAGCCCTTCCGCTTCGCCGTCCTGCTGGCCCGCATCCGGGCCCATCTGCGGAGCCACGAACAGTCGGAAGACGCCGTCTTCCGCATCGGTCCCTATGAGTTCCGGCCCGCCGCCAAGGTCCTGGTCGACGACAAGGCGCGCAAGGTGCGGCTGACCGAGAAGGAAACCAACATCCTCAAATATCTCTATCGCGCCGGGGCCAAGGCCGTGTCGCGCGAGGAGCTGCTGACCGAGGTCTGGGGCTACAACGCCGGGGTCACGACCCACACGCTGGAAACCCACATCTACCGCCTGCGCCAGAAGATCGAGCCCGAGCCCGGTCAGGCCCGCCTGCTGTTGACCGACGCGGGCGGGTACCGGCTGCAACCGTGATCAGCCGGGCCGCCATTCGCTGAGGCTGGCCCCCGCCGCATTCTCAAAGGCGACCTTGTCCACGGCGGCCCCTATAACGCAGGCCGGGGGCTCGTCCGATCGTATGACGCGGCAGCGGATCACCCGGCCATCCGCCCAGGCCGTCAGCCGGCCCTCGATGACCAGACGATAACCATCCCCAGGGGCCACCGCGGGCGCTCCGGCCTCGCCACGCACCAGGTGTGTAAAGTCGTCCGTGCCCGCCCGCCCCAGTCTGGATCCGTCTTTCGCCCGCAGCATGGCCAACCCTGCCCGAGGCTCGGCCTTCACAGTCCGCGCGTCCATCATGGGGAGGCCGGGCGCAGGGCACCGCTCGCTCTTCATCCACGGGAACGGGATCCACACCCCTTCCACGCCGTCGAAACCGGGAGGCGCGGGGCCTGTGGGATCGCCCTCGCTCCAGTCCGCGGGGGAGAGCGAAAGTCGCAAATTCCCTCCGCCAGCCGGCCGGAACCAGCGCGCCACGCCGTCGCCGTCAGTATCCACGTCCGGCGGGGGCGGGTCTTCGCCATGACAGCCAAAGGCGAACCGCAATCTGAATTGGCGCCCGTCGATGCCGGATGGCCCGCGCCGGGCGACGCCGCCGGCCGCATCCGATGCAGCGGCGGCGACGGCGTCCAGCAACTCCGCGCGGCCCAGAACGGAGGGAGAAGACTGCGGTTTCGGATCGGCGGGCGCTGCGATTTCGGGATCAGGGCTGGCGATTTCCGCCGGCTCGGGCCGTTGGCATGCTGCGAGGTTGATCGAGGCGGCGATCGCGGCCCCGGAGAAGATCATGTGGGCCGTCTTTCGCGTCATGGAACCGTCCCCTCCTTCGATCCGCTACCCCTGACCTAGCGCATCGGGGCGGGGAGGGTTCATGTCGTTCGACCAGATCGCCGCCCTCGCCGTCCTCGTCGCCGTCGTCGCGGCCCTGATCCACGGCAAGCTGCGGGCGGATGTGGTGGCCCTGACGGGCGCCGCCGTGCTGCTGATGCTGGGCGTGGTGAGGCCCGTCGAGGTGCAGGGCGCCTTCGCCAGTCCGGCGGTCATCGCCCTGGCCGGCCTGTTCGTCATCGCCTATGCGGTCGAACTGTCGGGCCTGCTGGCCTTTCTGATACGGCAGGCGACGCGCCTGACCCAGAGGCTCGGCGCACGGGGCATCTGGCTCGTGATCGGCCTGTGTGGCTCGGTCGGGGGCTTTCTCAACAACACGCCGGTGGTCGTCCTGGCCGCGCCGGTGGTGCGGGATATGGCGCTGTCCCTGAACCACTCGCCCAAACGCTATCTGATGCCGCTGAGCTACATCGTCGTCATGGGCGGCTTGCTGACCCTGATCGGCACCTCGACCAACCTGCTGGTCAATGACATGGCGCGGAACGCGGGCCAGCCGGTTTTCGGTCTGTTCGACATCACCGGCGTCGGCCTGATCATCGGCCTGACGGGCGCGGCCTGGCTCTACCTCGTCGGGGCCCGGCAGCTGGACGGGGTGGCCCGTCTGGAAGAGGCCGACATGGCGCGGGCGCAGGCGGAACAGGCGAAACGCGCACAGTCCGCGGATCGCCCCGCGGCCCGCCGGCGCTGGTTCGGCCTGCCCCTGATCGGTGAGGCCCGCAGCCAGCCGGACGGGTCCGGCGATGCGGTTCTGGGGGATGTCGACCTCTATGAGAAAGGCAAGGAACGGCCGCTGGAGCCGAGGCGGGCGGTACTCTCGATCTGCGTATTCGTGGCGGTGATCCTTGTCGCCGCGGCCGGCCTCGCGCCCATCGCCGCCAGCGCCTTCGCCGGCGCGGTGGTGCTGATCCTGCTCAAGGTCATCAGCGCGGATGAGGCCTATGCCGGCTTGCGGCCGGAAATCCTGTTGCTGATCGCCGGCATGGTGGTGGTCGGCACGGCCATCGAAGTCACGGGGCTGGCGGAGGCAGGGGCCGCCTCGCTGATCGGGGTGGTCGAGCCCCTGGGTCCGATGGGCGCCCTGATCATCTTCTACGGCGTCACCCTGTTCGCGACGGAGCTCCTTTCGAACGCGACGGTGGCGGTGCTGATCACGCCGATCGCGGTGGCGCTCGCTGATGCGCTGGGCGTCGATGCGCGGCCGTTCCTTGTGGCGGTCATGATGGCGGCCTCGGCGGCCTTCGCCACGCCGTTCGGCTACCAGACCAATGTGCTGGTCTTCCAGATGGCAGGCTACAGCTACATGGATTTCGTGCGGGTCGGGGTGCCGCTGAACCTGATCACATGGGCGGCGGCCATGGTCGCCATCCCGATCTTCTTCCCCTTCTAGACGTTCAGATCGACCGTTACGGGGGCGTGATCGCTAGGCTGGGTCCATTCGCGGACCGTGTCGTGGATGCGGGCCGTGCCGGGCGCGACCGCCGGCGTCAGGCCGGGCGAGGTCCAGATGTGGTCGAGGCGCAGGCCGCGGTTTGACTTGCGGAAGTCGGCGGCGCGGTAGCTCCACCAGCTGGCCAGCTTCTGCGGTTCGGGGATCTGGTCGCGCACCACGTCGGCGAAACCGCCGGCCGCCTGGAGCCGGCGCAGGGTCTCGACCTCAAGCGGCGTGTGGCTGACGATCTTCGACATGTAGCGGTGGTTCCAGACGTCGTTCTCGCCCGGCGCGATGTTGAAATCGCCGGCCAGCACCAGCGGCCGCTGTTTGTCACGCTCCGCCATCTCGGCGGTCAGGCGCTCGTAGAAGTCCATCTTGTGATCGAATTTCGGGTTCACGGCCCGGTCGGCGACGTCGCCGCCGGCGGGGATGTAGAAATTCTGGATCTCCACATCGTCGACCATCACGCCGACGCAGCGGGCGTGGCGTTCACGGCAGACGTCGAGCGCGGGGGCCCCGGTGATCGGCTTGCGACTGGCGATGGCCACGCCGTGCCATCCCTTCTGACCGCCGATCTTCAGGTGCGGCATGCCCATGGCCTCGAAGGCCGCGCGGGGGAACTGGTCCTCGAGGCATTTGATCTCCTGCAGGCACAGGACGTCCGTCCCGCTCTCCTCGACGAAGCGGGCGACCTGATCGATGCGCAGGCGGACGGAGTTGATGTTCCAGGTGGCGATGCGAAGCATGGAGGGGGTCTAGCATCTTTGATCCGGGATCGCTGATCCCCTTGCTGTCGTCATTCCGGGCAAGCCGCGCTTGCGGCGCGACCCGGAACCCAACGGCGCGGGAGAGCGCGAAACTGTCGGGAGCACCGCCCGCCGGAATCCTGCATCAACCAGCAGTGTTTCGCCGCCGTCGCGGCGCCGCTGGGTTCCGGGTCTCCGCTGCGCTTCGCCCGGAATGACGAAGGTGGAGAGTCGCTGCGCCGCATCGCCGCGGCCGCCAAACAAAAAAGCGCCCGATCGGGGGATCGGGCGCTGGAAGGTTCGTCTCTCGCCGCCGGGAAGGGGATGAAATCCGTAGCGGTCAGGCCGGCTCCCGCCGACCTGTTGCGAAAGTGCCACGGAGGGCGAAAAAAGTCAACTCGCCAAAAGCGCGAATCATCCGCGACGCGGACGGCGGGTCGGGTCGCTGAGCTGGAACAGGCTGGCGGCGAGGCCGGAGGCCGGCTGCAGCGTCGTCAGCTGGGTGCGGGTGCGGCCGCCCTGGGCGTCGGTGATGGTCCATTCGTGCAGCCGCAGGGGCGACCCGGCGAAGGACAGGATGACCGAACCGTCGTTGGGACGGCGGTTGTCACGGGCGGTGATGGCGAAGGCGCCCGAGGCCATCCGGGTCACGCGGTCGATGCGCACGCCCTGGTCCAGGCGCACGGTGCGGGCGAGGAAGGTCGACAGGGGCGTGGAGCCCAGCGGCACCTGACGGAAGACGTTCAGGCGCGGGTCGTAGCGTTTGACGTTCGAACCGTCCGAGACGACCAGCAGGCCGGCCGGGCTGGTGTATTCGAAGCGCATCTTGCCGGGGCGCTGGATCCAGAACCGGCCCTCGCGGCGCTGGGTGCCCGAGGTCTCGACGAAATTGCCCTGGGCCGAGGTCAGGTTCTGCAGATAGGCCTGGGCCTGGGCCACGACGGCGCGATCTTCCGCCGACAGCGCGCTCTGTGCGGCGGCGGGCAGGGCGGCAAGGGCCGCGATGGCGGTGGTTCCGAAGGCGAACGCGCGGCGTGAGACGGTCATAAGGGTCTTCTCCCGTTCGGGATGGTTATCGATCATGCCGGGATACGGCCTTTGAAAGGCGGGGGCATGGCCCGAGCCTGACCATATTCCGGCGCTGCGATGAAGCCCTGTTCAGGCTCGGGGTTCCCTGCGGACCTCAGTTCGTCGCGGGAACGGGCGGTGGCGAGGGGGGCGCGATCACCTCGATATCGACGGCGTCGTCGGTGTAGCTCGCGTTCGCGTCAGCGAACCTGACCACCGCCCGGACCGCCAGCGCGGTCAGGACAAGTGCGATCAGGACAATGGCGGCCAGCCGCCAGGGACGTTTGCGATTCATTGGACAGCTTTCTTGCCGCGCGCGCGGACTACATAGGCGGCGGGCCGGCGAGGATGTCGCGCTTGCCGGCGTGGTTAGGGAGGCGGCGCGGTTGTAGCCGATCTGGAGGCGGCGCTGGATGTAGCTGGTCGAGGCCTTGCGGTCGCGGGTGACCACGGCCACGGCGCGGTCGTACAGGTCGTCCCCCGACCCGCCGCCGCCCTCGTCGTCAAAGGCGCCGTCGCCGTCGCCGTCCGGATCGTCGGTGATCAGGTCGAGGTAGTCGGGCTCGGCCTGCGAGCGCAGGTGTTTGCAGACCTCGTCGACCTCCTGATCTGTGACGAACGGGCCGTGCAGGCGGGTGATGCGGCCGCCGCCGGCCATGTAGAGCATGTCGCCCTGACCCAGCAGCTGCTCGCCGCCCTGTTCGCCCAGGATGGTGCGGCTGTCGATCTTGGAGGTGACCTGGAAGGAGATCCGGGTCGGGAAGTTCGCCTTGATGGTTCCGGTGATGACGTCGACCGACGGGCGCTGGGTGGCCATGATCAGGTGGATGCCGGCGGCGCGGGCCATCTGGGCCAGACGCTGGACGGCGCCCTCGACGTCCTTGCCCGCGACCAGCATCAGGTCGGCCATCTCGTCCATGACGACGACGAGGAAGGGCATGGGTTCGGGGCGGATCTTCTCGGATTCGTAGACCGGGCGGCCCTGCTCGTCGAAGCCGGTCTGGACGGTGCGTTCGAAATGCTCGCCCTTGGCCACGGCCTCGCGGGCGCGCTCATTGTAGGAAGCGATGTTGCGCACGCCGAGCTTGGACATGCGGCGGTAGCGGTCCTCCATCTCGCGCACGGTCCATTTCAGCGCGACGACGGCCTTCTTGGGATCGGTGACGACGGGGGCCAGCAGGTGCGGGATGCCGTCATAGACGCTGAGCTCCAGCATCTTGGGGTCGATCATGATGAAGCGGCACTCGGCGGGCGTCAGCCGGTACAGGATCGACAGGATCATGGCGTTGACGCCGACCGACTTGCCCGAGCCGGTGGTGCCGGCGATCAGCAGGTGGGGCATGCGCGCCAGATCGGCGACATAGGGCTCGCCGCCGATGGTTTCGCCCAGGGCGAGCGGCAGCAGATGAGCCGGCTTGTCGTACTCAGTCGAGGCCAGCAGGTCGCGCAGATAGACGGTCTCGCGCTTCGTATTGGGCAGTTCGATGCCGATGGCGTTGCGGCCGGGCACGACCGAGATGCGGCAGGCGCGGGCCGACATGGAGCGGGCGATGTCGTCGCTGAGGGCCACGACGCGGCCGTGCTTTACGCCGGGGGCCGGCGGGCGGATCTGGTCGATGACGCCGCGCACGCCGAATTCCTGCAGCACGCCTTCCAGCATCTTGGCGTTCTGCTTCAGCGCCTCCTCGTCGACCGAGGCGACGCGTTTGGCGGGCTTGGTCAGCATGCCCAGCGGCGGCAGGTCGAAGCCGCCCGAGGGACGGGCGAAGTCGAAGGCGGCCTGGCTGTCGTCGAGTTCGCGCTTCGAGGCCTTGGGGGCCTTGGCGGCGGCGACCTTGGGCTCGGGCGCGCCGCGGGCGGGGACGGGGGCGTCCCACGGCGGGGCTTCGTCCACGTCGAGGCTGACGGGGGCGTAGTCGTCGGGTTCGGGGGCCGGGCGCGGACGGGGCGGCGCCTTCACAGCGGCGACGCGTCGGGCCTTGGCGGGAAGCTCCGGCGGCGCACGGCGGCTGCCGGCCCAGTGGAAGGCGTCGCCGACGTCCGAGGTCCTCAGGCCGATGGCGTAGCCGATCGCCCACAGGGCCATGGGGAAGAAGATGACGCCGGCGATGATCGGGGCGCCGGGAATGCGCAGGGCCGAGCAGGCCATCCGGATCAGACCGACGATGGCGTCGCCCCACAGGCCGCCGAGGTTGGCGGCCAGCGGCCAGGCGGCGGGCGCGGCGAGCGCCGAGAGGGCGGCGGAGAGGGCGAGGACCCCGCCCGCGGCCGACAGGGCCTTGAGCGTCGTGGGCTTGAGCCGCTGCTGGATGACGTCGCCGATGGCGGAGGCGAGGCCGAAAGCGATCAGCAGCACAGCAGCCGGGAAGGCGGCCATGCCCAGCGACTGCATGAACAGGTCGGCGAACAGGGCGCCGTTCAGGCCCAGCCAGTTGGTCGGGGCCAGATTGGAGGCGGCGTTCAGGCTGGGATCAGCCGGATTCCACGAGATCAGGGCCGCCAGCAGAAGCGCCGCCAGCAGGGCCTGGAGCACGCCGCGGAATTTGATCGCGATGGGCGCGCCCCACAGGATGCGGGCGCCGAACCAGGCGCGCTGGCCGATGGCGAGGGCGGCGGACATGGCGGGGACGAAACTCCGGACGGTCGAACTGACCGGGGAGTGTCGCCTGCGCAGGGTTAAGAGGCTGTTTACCCAAGGGGCGGGGATGAGGGATGAGGGAAGAAAATGGACGCCGCTCAAATATCGATTCATCCCTGCTCCCTCATCCCTCATCCCTCATCCCACTTTGCCGCACTGGACCTTTGAGCCCGCCAGCGCGACAACCACGGCATGAGCACGCCCGACCGACATGACGTCATCATCGCCGGCGCCGGCATGGCCGGGGCGACATTTGCGCTGGCGGCGGCGCAGGGCGGGCTGAAGGTCGTGCTGGTCGATCCGCAGCCGTTTTCGCTGCAGCTGGCGCCGACGTTCGACGGACGGTCGACGGCGATCGCCTTCTCGACCTTCCGCATGCTGGACGCGCTGGGGGTGGGTGCGGCCTTGCGGCCGCACGCCTGCCGAATGGACCGAATTCTGGTGACGGACGGCCGTCGGCCGGGCGCGGCGTCGCGGCCCGCCGGCTCGGCCTTCCTGCGCTTCGACGCCGACGAGATCGGCGACCGCACCGACGGCGAGCCGCTCGGGTACATGGTCGAGAACCGGCGGATACGGGCGGCCTTGGCCGAGGCGGTCACGGCCGGCGGGATCGAGGTGCGGGCGCCGGCGGCGGTCGCAAAGGTCGAGGCCGGGCCGGGGCGGACGGTGGTGACGCTGGCGGATGGAACGTCGCTGGAGGCGCCGCTGGTCGTGGGCGCCGAGGGCCGGGGCTCACTTGTGAGACAAAGCGCCGGGATCGATACTGTCGGCTGGGGCTATGGCCAGAGCGGGGTCGTGGCGACCGTGTCTCTGGGCCGGGACCACGGCAATGTGGCGCATGAGTATTTCCTGCCTGCGGGTCCGTTCGCCATCCTGCCGCTGACGGAGCGACGGGCCAGTCTGGTCTGGACCGAGACGACGCGGCGGGCCGATGCGCTGAAAGCGTGTTCGGACGCCGCCTTCCAGTCGCATCTGATGCGGCGGTTCGGGGACTTCCTCGAGGATGTGACGGTGGTCGGGCCGCGCTTCGTCTATCCATTGTCGCTGCAGCTGGCCGAGGCGCTGACGGGTCCGCGCGCCGCCCTGATCGGCGACGCCGCCCATGCGGTGCATCCGGTGGCGGGTCAGGGGCTGAACATGGGGCTGAAGGACGCCGCCGCCCTGGCCGAGGTGCTGGTTGAGGCCATGCGGCTGGGCGAGGACATCGGCTCGGATACGGTGCTGGACCGCTACGCACGCTGGCGGCGGTTCGACAATACGGCGCTGGCGGCGGGCTTCGACGGCTTCGTGCGGCTGTTCTCGAACGACGCGCCGCCGGTGCGGCTGGCGCGGGGACTGGGCATAGCTGCGGTGAACCGGATCGCGCCCTTGCGCCGCGCTTTCATGCATGAGGCAGGCGGGGCGACGGGGGATCTGCCGCGGCTGCTGAGGGGCGAAGCGGTCTAGTCCAACGCCCGCGCCTCTTCGGGCAGCATGATCGGCACGCCGTCGCGGATCTGATAGGCGAGCTTGGCGCCCTTCGACACCAGTTCCTGACGCTCGCGGTCATAGGTCAGCTTGCCGCGCGTGACGGGGCAGATCAGCACCTCCAGCAGGCGGGGATCGACCGAGGCGGGGGTGTGGAAGGTGTCGGACATCGAAGCTTTCTAGAGGTCGCTCGCGGGCGGCGCTACTCGGGTGCGACCATCACTGCATCTGCGGCGTGTCGCCCTCGCCGTCGCTGGCGGCGTCGATGGTCAGCAGGGCGGTCAGGACGTCCGACCGGTCGGTGAGGCTGACGGCTTCCAGCAGGGCCTGTTTCTCGGGCGGCTCGAACGGCAGGGCCATGGACAGGCTGTTGATCAGGGCCTCGGGCGGCGCGGTCTCGGCGGTGTCCCAGTCGATGTCGAGGCCGCGCGTCTCCAGATAGGCGCGCAGGGCGTCCAGCAGGCCGTCGCGATCAACGCCGATGTCGTCTTCCGGAGGGGCGCTGAGGTCGCTTTCGAACGGCGCGAAGTCGGCGCGGATCTGGCGGTAGGGCGTCTGGGCCGGCAGTTCGCTGGCCAGACGGAAGCGGGCGCAGCCGGTCAGGGTGATCAGATAGCGGCCGTCCGAGGTCTCGGCGAAACTGGTGATCCGCCCCGCGCAGCCGACCGGCGACAGGTTCGGCAGGCGGACCGAGCCGGCCTGCGGCTGAAGCATGCCGATGATGCGGTCGCCGGCCATCGCATCGTCGATCATGTTGAGGTAGCGCGGCTCGAAGATGTTGAGCGGCAGCTGGCCGCGCGGCAGCAGGATGGCGCCCGGCAGGGGGAACACAGGGATCACCTGCGGCAGGTCTGCGGCCTTCACATATCCCTGCGCCACCCGGACCTCCTATGCGAACAGGATAGAGGACAGGCGGCGACGCCCGTCCCGCGCGATGTCGGAGGCTCCGCCCGCGGCGTCGAAGACGACCAGCAGCTGTTTGCGGGCGGCCTGGTCGTTCCACTCGCGGTCGGCGGCGACGATGGCCAGCAGGCTGTCGACCGCGCCCTTCAGATCCCCGGCCGAGGCCTGGGCCAGCGACAGGTCGTAGCGGGCCTGATGGTCGGCGGGATCGGCCGCAACTTTCGCCTCCAGTTCAGACGCCGCGCCCGTCGGGGAGGCCGAGGCGAGGGCCAGCTGGGCGCGGACGCTCTGGACCGTCGGCTCCTTCGAGTCCTGCGGGGCCATGGCGATGGTCTGGCGGGCCTGATCGGCGTCGCCGTCGGCCAGATAGACGCGGGCCATGCCGGCGATGGCCTTCTGGTGGTCGGGCTCCAGCGTCAGCAGCTGGGCGAAGGCCTGGGCCGCGCCGCCGAGGTCGTTCAGCGACAGGGATTCCTCGCCCAGCGACAACAGCTGTTCGATGTCCGAGTTGGCGCTCTCTCCACCCGTCAGCTTGTCGATAAAGGCCTTGAGCTGACTGTCGGGCACGGCGCCCTGGAAGCCGTCGACAGGCTGGCCGTTGACGAAGGCGTAGACGGTGGGGATGGACTGGACGCGCAGCTGACCCGCATAGGCCGGGTTCTTGTCGACGTCGATCTTGACCAGTTTCACAGCCCCGCCGGCAGCGCGGACGGCCTTTTCGATCATGGGCGTCAGGGTCCGGCACGGCCCGCACCATGTGGCCCAGAAGTCGACCAGCACGGGCTGAGTCTTCGAGGCCTCGATGACATCGGTCATGAAGCCGGCGTCGGAGCCGTCCTTGATCAGGTCGTCAGGCAGGGCGGTCGGGTCGGCGAGGCTCATCAGTCGGTCCTGTGGTCGGAAAGGCGTAACGCGGCAGTTCGCAGATGGTCGCGGCGACCGCTCGTCTCAAGGGAGAAGGATCAGGAAGGTTCGCCGCCTGCCCCGGCGGGGCTGAGCTTCCAGCGGATCTTGGTTTCGGAATCGGTGCGGGCCGAGCCGCGTACGACGATCTGCAGCGAGCGCCGGGTCAGGCCATCGTCGATATGGACCGAGGGCTCGATGGCGACGTCGGGGCCGTCGGTGCGGAACCACCAGCCCCGGCCCGAGTGACCGCGCAGCAGGATGGAGCGGCGGTCGCGGGCGAGCGAGGCCTGGACGCCGGGTTCCAGCTGGAAGCGCACGGCGTAGGGGGCGGCGATGGCGCGGACCACCTCCTTCTGGCCCGGGGCGGGGTGCAGCCGCTCCTCGGCGCGCAGTTCGTCGAGACGCTGGTCGAGATACAGGCGGCGCTGGTGCAACAGGCCGTAGTCGTGGACCCAGCCGTCGTGCTCGACCTCAAGCCAGACCGCGCCCTCGCCGTCGCGCTGGTCGACGACCAGATGCAGGGGGCGGCCGACCAGACGGTGGTCCAGCAGGTCGCCCTTCCAGCCGCCGAGGGGCTCGCCGGTCGATCCGTCGCCGAGGGTCAGGGTCGAATGGCCGGGGGCGAGGCGCAGGCCCTGGCGGTCGGCGGCGCGCGGGGTCCAGCCGCAGCCGGTGACGATCCGGTCCTTGCCGCAGACGATCTCCAGCGCCATCGGCTGGGCGCAGGCGGCAGCGGACCAGGCGCCGCGCGCCGGAGCCGCGATGTCGGCGGCGATGGTCAGCAGCGGGCTGCGGATGCGGGCGATGCCGGCGACGGTTCCGCCTGCGGCGTCCGTATGGGTCTCGTCGTGGACGCGGGCCGCGGCGACGCGGGCCGCGCTCGACGGGCCGCCGCCCTGCATGGTGATCAGCCGCCCGTCCGGCAGGGTCTGAAGGCGCAGGGCGTGGGTCAGCCGCTGGATGGCGCCGCGCACGGCGTCGGGCGTGGCTTCCGAGACCTGCGAAAGGGCGTCGTCGAGCGTCAGCAGGTCCAGCAGCAGTTCCAGCCCCGCTTCCGGGCTGCGGGTGGCGTGGCCGCCGTCGGGGCCGACCGTGCGGTCCAGCGCGCCCGGCAGGCCGTTCAGGGCCGCGCGTCGAAGGGCGACTCCCGGCGCGCCGGCAAGGGTGCAGCCCGTTATGGCGGCGGCGGTCAGGCGCTCGGCCTTGCCGGCTACGCCACCGGGCGGGCGCAGCAGCTGGCGTGCCTGACGGCCGAGGACGTCGGCCAGCCGGAGCCGTTCGGCCTCGGTGGCGACCTGCCCCATGCGGCGGGCGGCGCAGGCCAGATGAATGGCGCGGCGGGCGAGAATCTCCGGGCCCCAGGCGAAGGGCGACCAGCGCGAGAAGGCGTCGGCCCAGGCGAGGGTCAGGCGCACGGCCTCGCGCGCACCGCGCTCGCCCTGAAGCATCAGGGACGGCAGCCAGGCGAAGCTGTGCAGTTCGACCGCGAAGGCGCGGGTGGGGCTGGGCCGGTTCCAGGGATCCTCGGGCGCAACGGCCTCAAGGCTGGTGCCGGCGAGGGCGAATTTGCCGCCGAGGACGATCTTGCCCTGGGCCGGGTCGACGGGTCGGAAATCGCGCGGGGTCGCGGCGAAGCCCTGGGCCGGCCGGCCTTTCAGGGTGAGGCTGTAACCGGGCAGGCCATAGGCCTCGATCCACAGCTGGCGGGTCAGCAGGCGTCCGATGACGGCGGGCCACAGGCCGGGGCCGCTGGAGGCGCCGGTGGTCTTGACCGGAGTCCGCATCGGGGCGCCGCGCAGGCCGGGGATTTCGCCCGGCGCGGGACCGTCGGCTTCGGGACGGGCGAAGGGTCCGAGAGGGCTCACGCTGCCTTCAGGGCCTGGATGTTGGCCGCGTAGGCCGAGGGACCGCCACGGAAGACGGCGGTTCCGGCGACCAAGGCGTCGGCCCCGGCGGCGACGCAGGCGCCGGCGTTGGCGGCGGTGACCCCGCCGTCGACCTGCAGGTGCGCCTTCGAGCCGGCGGCGTCGAGGATGGCGCGGCTCCTCTCGATCTTGCGCAGGGTGGTGTCGATGAAGGACTGGCCGCCGAAGCCCGGATTGACCGACATCAGCAGGACCAGATCGACCAGCTCCACGACGTCGTCGAGCACGCTGAGAGAGGTGCCGGGGTTCAGGACAACCCCGGCTTTCGCGCCCAGCTGGCGGATGCGGCCGAGGGTGCGGTGCAGGTGCGGGCCGCTTTCGGGATGGACGGTCAGGATGTCGGCGCCGGCCTCGCGGTAAGCCTCAAGCCAGGGATCGACCGGGGCCACCATCAGGTGGACGTCGAACGGCAGGGTCGTGTGCGGGCGCAGGGCCTTCACAACATCGGGGCCGATGGTGATGTTGGGCACGAAATGCCCGTCCATGACGTCGACATGGATCCAGTCGGCGCCGGCGGCGTCGAGAGCGCGAACCTCCTCGCCCAGACGGGCGAAGTCGCTGGCGAGGATGGACGGACAGATGAGGGGCGCGGCCATGAGCCGGGGATACGGCGGCTCGCCTGACGTAGCAAGGCGAGATGGAAGCTTCACTGTTGCGGTGACTTCACGGTTCGGTCATTCAGGCGGCCATCTTTGATCGCGAAACGATGGAGTGCGTGATGGGCGAGTATGTCGCTACCGTGGCCTGGAGCCGGGACGGTCAGGCCTTCACCGACAACAAATACAGCCGTCGCCACGAATGGCGGTTCGACGGCGGCGCGGTCGTTACAGCCTCGTCCGCGCCCTCCATCGTGCCCCTGCCCATGTCCGACGCCAGCGCGGTTGACCCGGAAGAGGCGCTGGTCGCCTCTGTGTCCGCCTGTCACATGCTGTTCTTCCTCGGCTACGCGGCCAAGGCGGGCTTTGTCGTCGATGCCTATCGGGACGAGGCGATCGGGCTGATGGGGCGCGATGAGCGCGGCAAGATCGCGCTTCTGAAAGTGACGCTGCGGCCCGAGATCGCCTTCTCGGGCGATGTCCTGCCTGATGAAGCGGCGCTGGACGACCTCCACCATCGGGCGCACGAGGACTGTTTCATCGCCAATTCCATTCGTGGCGAAGTGACGGTCGAACCGCGCTAGGGCGCAACGGCCACGTCGCCCAGCAGGGCGGTGAACCGGCGCACAGCCTCTGCGGCCAGCTCGGCATGATAGCGCATCGGACCCGCGGCCATGGGTTCGTCGAAGGCGTGGGTGCCGTCGGCGATCCAGGTCTCGACGTCCGCGCCGCAGCGCCGGACCATGTCATTCACGCGCTCGGCGTTGCGGACCGTGGTCAGATGGTCGGTGCGCGAGATGACGGCGAGGGTCTTCGGGCAATGGGTCCAGGGCCGCATCTTGTTGACCGCGCCGATGCCGACATAGGGGTAGGCCAGCCAGGCGCCGACCACGCCGTCCAGCGCGACGGCGCCGGGATCCTCGACGCCGAGCATGCGGCGGCCGCGCTGCGAGCTCATGGCCTCCATGATGCCCCACCCGCCGTGGCTCCAGCCCGCAAGCACGATCTTGGACGCGTCGACGACAGGCCGCTGGGACACGCCGTGCAGGGCAGCCAGCACATCGCCCGCCCTCTGCCATCCGTGCAGCAGCAGGCCTGTGCACACCGTCGCCATGGCGAACTGGCGGCTCCAGCCGCGCGGCGCGTAGGAGTCGACGATGACCGCACGCCAGCCCGCGGCGACGGCGGCGGCGGCATAGCGAGGCAGGTGGTCGCGCAGGCCGCCGCAGCCATGGAACAGGATGACGGTCGGGCGCGGCCGGTCGTCGTCGGGGCCGACGGTGGTCGCGTGCGGCTCGAGCATCGACCAGCGCTGGGAGAGAGTCTGCATGGGGCGACCTGAAGGAAGGGGCGTTCAAACCGTCGGAAACGGCAGAGGTTCCGCCTTCAGTGCCGGAAGACCCGCACCCCCGTAAAGGCCATCGCCACGCCCGCCTCGTCGGCGGCGGCGATGACCTCGTCGTCGCGGATCGAGCCGCCGGGCTGGATCACCGCCGTGGCGCCGGCCGCGACCGCTTCCAGCAGGCCGTCGGCGAAGGGGAAGAAGGCTTCGGAGGCGCAGGCCGAGCCCTGGGCCAGCGAATGGGCCAGACCCTTGGCCTCGCCCGCCTCTCGGGCGCGGATGGCGGCAATGCGGGCGGAGTCGCGGCGGTTCATCTGGCCGGCGCCGATGCCGGCGGTCTGGCCGTCCTTCGCATAGACGATGGCGTTCGATTTCACGTGCTTGGCCACGGTGAAGGCGAACAGCATGTCCTCGATCTCCTGCGGCGTCGGCTGGCGGCGGGTGACGATCCTGAGGTCGGAAGCGGCGATGTGGCTGCGGTCGCGCGACTGGGCCAGGAAGCCGCCGGCCACGGAGCGGAACACCTCGCCGGCCGCCAGCGGATCGGGCAGGCCGTCGGTCAGAAGCAGGCGCAGGTTTTTCTTGGCGGCGAATATCGCTTTCGCCTCGTCGTCGGCGCCGGGGGCGATGACGACCTCGGTGAAGATGTCGGTGATCAGTTTCGCATCGGCGCCGGACAGCGGCCGGTTGACCGCGACCACGCCGCCGAAGGCCGAGACGGCGTCGCATTCCAGCGCCCGGGCGTAGGCGACCGACAGGTCGCCGCCGACGGCGACGCCACAGGGGTTGGCGTGTTTGACGATGACGCAGGCGGGGGCCTCGAACTCGGCGACCAGCTCATAGGCGGCGTCGGCGTCGGCGATGTTGTTGTAGCCCAGCTCCTTGCCCTGCAGCTGACGGGCGTGGGCGACGCCGGGGCGGGTCTCTCCGGTGCGGTAGAAGGCGCCGGTCTGATGCGGATTCTCGCCGTAGCGCAGGGTCTGGGCCAGCGCGCCGGCGATGGATTTGCGGGCCGGGGCGGCGTCGGCGACCTGACCGGCGAACCAGCCGGAGACGGCGGCGTCATAGGCGGCGGTGCGGGCGAAGGCGCGGGCGGCGAGGCGTTTGCGCAGGTCCAGGGTGGTGGCGCCGTCGGCCTTCAGCGCCTCCAGCAGTTCGGCGACCGAGGCCTGATCGACGCAGACGGCGACATAGCCGTGGTTCTTGGAGCCCGAGCGGATCATGGCCGGGCCGCCGATGTCGATGTTCTCGACCACGGCGTCGAAGCCGCCGCCCGACGCCACCGTCGCCTCGAAGGGATAGAGGTCGACCCAGACGATATCGATCGGTCCGATGTTGTGGGTCGTCATGGCCTCGGCGTGGTCGGGCGCGCCGCGCACGCCCAGCAGGCCGCCATGGACCACGGGGTGCAGGGTCTTGACCCGGCCGTCCATCATCTCGGGGAAGCCGGTCAGGTCGGCCACATCCTTCACCGGCACGCCGAAGCCGGCGATGGCGGCGCGGGTGCCGCCGGTCGAGACCAGTTCGACGCCGAGGTCGTGCAGGGTGCGGGCGGCGTCCTCAAGCCCGGTCTTGTCGGACAGGGAGATCAGCGCGCGCCTCGGCGCCACGCGGTCCGGCGCGGGGGGAAAGTCGGGAGCGGCGGGCATGGCGGCGGTCCGTATGTCAGGAGCGGGGAGGCGCGCCGCCTCTAGCAGATGACGCGACCGGATAGAACCGCCGGAGCGGCCCGGAACACCGAAATCGGGGGCCGAAGGCCGATCCCTGACAGCAGTGATCCCGGCCGGCCGTTAAAGGGGGGTGTTCTGGCCCAACCTTTACATTAGCGTCCCTGCCTATGGCCTCACAGCTTCAAGATCGTTTTCGTGGTCTCGCGCCGGTCGGACTGGCTTGCCTGATCTGGGTTGTTCACGCCCTGGTCGAGATGGCCTCGCTCGGGAAATTCTTCTGGCTTGCCGTCGTGTGGGCGGTTCACGGACTGATCCTGATGCTGATCATGACGGCATTGCTGGATCTGGCGCGTTCGCGACCGCGAATTCTCTACTGGCCCGCCGTGCTTGTTCTGCCCGTTCTGTTCACCCTCGCCCAGTCCTGGCTCGACCTCTGGTTCGTGTATCATCTAAGCGTTCCGACCAAAATCGAGACGTTGTTTGACAGCTCGATGGTGAAATCCGGCGCAGCTACGACTGTAGTCCAGAATTTCAAGGTATATATCTGGCTGTTCGGGTTTTACGCCGCAGTGATTGCTCTGCTTGATGCCGCCCATTCGAGTTACGAAGCAAGGCTTGAGGTCAAGGATGCTCAACTGGAGGCGCAGCAAAACCAGCTCTACGCGCTTCGTCTTCAGATCGCTCCGCATTTCCTTTTCAACGCTCTCAACGCGCTGAGCGCGCTCGTCGTGACCGGCCGAACGAACGATGCCGAGGCCATGATTGAGCGGCTGTCGAATTTCTACCGTTCGAGCCTGCTCGCTACGGACAGCGATCTGATCCCGCTCCATGAGGAAATGGACGCCGTTTCAGATTATCTGGAAATCGAACGCGTGCGTTTCGGCGGTCGTCTGGAGATCGACATAGACATGGCGGAAGACCTGCCGGACGTCCGCGTGCCTGCGCTGGTTCTTCAGCCCCTGGTCGAGAATGCGATAAAGCACGGCGTGGCCAGAACCAGTGGCGTGACCGAGCTCACAATCCGGGGCCGGGCAGATGCAGAACGGCTACTGTTGAGCGTGGTCAATGACCTGCCGAACGGTGAGGCACAGCCGGCTGCCGTTGGAACGGGATCCGGGCTGGTCAACGTCCGCAGGCGGCTGGCGACGCTCTACGGGTCGGAGGCGAGCCTGACGACATCGGCGTCCGCCACCCACTGGGAAGCGCTGATCGCCCTGCCTCTTGCGCCGCAGCCCGTGGGCGCCGCCCGGTAACGGCCGATCGCAACCGGGGGATCAGTTCAGTCGAGCGAAGTCGACCACCACTGGCTCCCGACCGATCAACGACAGGAAGCGCCGGAACGCCGCCTGATCCAGCGCCGTGGTCGCGGTATTGGTCAGGGGATGGAAGTTGACGACGTCTGCGTCCCACAGGGCCTTGTCGAGGACGAAGGTGACGCGGTGGCCCGGGTCGTTGATCAGGCCCAGCGCCGTGACCGATCCGCCGCGCACGCCGAGGGTTTCGTACAGCAGGGCCTCGTTGCCGAAGGACAGCCTGTCAGAGCCGATGGTCTTCGGCGCGCGCTTGAGGTCCACCACCGTGTCCTGCCGGGCCGAGATCAGCCAGAGCCGGCCCTTCTTGTCCTTGAGGAACAGGTTTTTGGTGTGGGCGCCGGGCATGGCGGCCTTGAGCTCGAGCCCCTCCTCGACGCGGAAGACGGCGGGGTGGTCACGGGTGGTCTGCCCGACAGCGTTCGCGGCCATCCAGTCGAGCAGGCTGTCGCGGTTGAAGGCGGGTGGGGGCCCAGCTTCGGGCGTCTTGTCTTGGGTCATGCGGGGCCGCTAGGGATGCAAACACGTCCCTCGATACCGCCCGGAGGCTCCCTGTGGAACTCGAATGCTATCCGATGACGCAAACGCCGCCGGACCTCGTGCCCGGCCGGCAGTCGCGCAACTGGATGGACGCCTTCGCCAGCCGGCACCCCTATCGCTGCCTGCCGCTGAACATGGCCAACACCACGGGCTGGGAGATCCTGTGCCCGCTGACCTTCACCGCCGAATGGAACGGCGGGCCCAGCCAGGCCGACATTGTCATCACGCCCGAGCGGCACAACGCCGACCTGACCCATGTGGTGACCTCGCATTTCTCGCGCGGGGTCCTGACCATGCATCCGCAGTATCTGTTCCGCACGCCGCCGGGCTGGGGCCTGCTGGCCGGCGGGTCGCCCAATCACATGAAGGACGGCATCCAGCCTCTGGTCGGCCTGATCGAGACCGACTGGCTGCCCTTCCCCTTCACGATGAACTGGCTCTTCACCCGCCCCGGCAAGGTGAAGTTCGAGAAGGGCGAGCCCTTCTGCTTCATCACCCCGATCGAGCACCGCAAGGTCGAGACCATGCAACCGGTGATCCGGTCCCTGGAATCCAATCCGGTCATGCACGGACAGTTCGAGGCCTGGAACCGGGCCCGCACCGACTTCAACAAGCGGCTGGCCTCGGGCGATCCGGACGCGGCCAAGGAGGCGTGGCAGCGCTATTATTTCAAGGGAGAGATTCCCGAGGATCTGGGCACGGCGCCCGAGACCCACGTCAACAAGCGCCGGCTGAAGAGCCCGCGCGTCGGATAGGACGAACCCCTCCGCCGTAGCGGAGGGGCCGTGAACTCAGCTGGCGGGCGCCGGGCGCGGCAGGCGCGGGCCGAGGTTCTGAACGACTTCGCGCGCGTCGAAGGCGTTGCCGTCTCCGGCCGGCTTGGCGCCGCGTCCGATCATGATTTCGGCTGTGGCTTCGAAGCGGTCGATCTCGCGCAGGTCGCCGCCATAGCCGCCGCCGTAGCCCCAGGGACTGCCCCACGGGCTCCAGTACCCGGCCCGGGAGTAGCGCCAGGACGGACCCCAATAGGGGCCGTACATGCCGCCGTACCAGGGGTCATAGGTGGACTGGTAGCGGACGTCGCGGTCCGTGACGCGTTCGACGGTGGAGAACCAGTCGCCGCCGCTTTCCAGCGTGACCTCGGCGGCGCGCAGCAGCAGGGCCATCTCGACCTGTTCGCGCGAGGTGACGGAATTGCCCGCGAAGCTGACGCGGTAGCGGTCGGCGTCGACGCGCTGTTCGGAGTAGCCGAAACGGCTGCCGTAGCCGGCCGGGCCGTATGGGGTGGCCGTGGCGCAGGCCGACAGGGCGAGAGCCGCCGTCGCCGCCAGAAGCACGGGCTTGAGGAACCGATGTCTCATGGGAACTCTCCTTGACGCGATACAACGCGCCCTGCCTGCTGAACGGGACATGAACAAAGCCGTTCCGTCCTGACTCAAGTCCTTATAATCGCGTAATAATAAGGATGGATGCAGCCAGAAGAAGAACGCCGGTCATGAGGGCGAAACCCTTGCGGAAATGAGGCTCGTTCATACGCCGCGCAAGGGCCGCTCCGCCCAGACCGTATGCGGACATCGAGATCACGTCCATGCCGATGGTGGCCAGGGCGAACAGCGCCAGCTGGGGGGCTGCGGGGCGGTTCACATCGAGGAACGGCGGCAGGACGGCGGTGAAGAAAAGGATCGCCTTGGGATTGGCGATCTGGACCATGAAGCCGTCGACGAGGGCGCTGCGTCCCATGCGGACCGTGGGCGCGTCAGCATCGGCGGCGGTGCGGAAGGCGCCGCGCAGGGCGTTGATCCCCAGCCAGGCGACATACAGGGCGCCGCCGATCGAGATCAGCCGGAACACCTGCGGAAAGGCGATCACGAGGGCGCCCAGCCCAAGGGCCGCGGCGCAGAACCAGACCAGGGTGGCGGCGTTCATGCCGACCACGCCCAGCAGCGCGCCCGCCTTGCCGCGCTGGACGCCGTTGGCGACCGAGAAGATGTTGGCGGGCCCGGGAGTGATCGCCATCACCGTCATGACCCCGAGGAAGGTCAGATAAAGGTGCGGATCAACGGGCAGGCTGGCCATGCCGTCGTGTCCGGCAGTCGCCGGCCACGGTCAAGCCCGCCGGGCGGTCCCGGCGCCGGTCACAGGGAGAGTGTTGCGCCGCTGCTCAGGCGGCGGGCCGGTCAGTCCTCGTCGGACTCGTCCGGCCGGGCGGCTTCAGCCTGCGCCTCGGCGAGGGCTTCCGCGACCTGGGCGTTGGCTTCGGCGATCTGGATCTCGACCTCGTCGATCGAATCCAGCGCTTCACCGACGGCGTATTCGGCCATCAGGCCGTAGGTCGCCATGTGCTCCGGATCGTTGGAGGCCCAGGCGCCGTTGGCGGCGATGCCCTGTGCGGCGGCGAAGGCGCCCGAGTTGTGAACCTCGGCCAGGGCTTCGGTGACGATGGCGTCCACATCGACATTGGCCAGGGCTTCGGCGGCGATGGCCGAGGCGTGCTGCGCGGCCGCGGCGGTGAAGGCGTTCACGTCGGGCTGGTACTCGGTCCACAAGGCGGCGATGCGGAGCTCGCGCTGTGTTTCGGTCAGGCTCCGGTCCTCGCCGATCGCCTCGGCGCGTTCGCCGAAGGCTTCCATGCGGGCTTCAAAGACTTCGGCGGCGGCTTCCAGCGCGTCCTCGGACGGGCCGCGCACGTCGGCGGCGACGGCGGCCGACAGGGGTAGCAGGGCGAGGGCGGCGGCGAGGGAAAGGGCCTTGATCATGGCGGGGCTCCCGAAAGGTAGCCGCAGGGTCCGCCCAACGCCGCCGCGTCACAAGTGAATTGATTGTAAGGCTGCGCCCCCGCCGCCCGGACGTGTCGCCGAAACCGGATCGTTGGTCTCAAACCGGTGGCGGCGAGGCCGGCGTCGCGATGATCTGTCCTGTCCCGAAAGGACCGGAGGAGACCCGCATGAAGACCGCCCTGATCGTGGCCGCCACGCTCGCTATCGCGGGGCCCGCCCTCGCCGGGCAGGCCGCGCCCGCAGCCGCCCCGGCGCCCGCGACCGTCGGAGCGCAAGGGGTGTCGGGCCTTGCCGACGGCATGGCTGTCGTGTCCTCCGACGGCGTGCGCGTGGCGGAGGTGCGCCACCTCTATCGCCGGACCTCATACGGCCCGAACGACACCTTCATGACCCTGGCGCCGCTTCAGGTCCTGCGCCGCATCTATGGCCGGGAGGCCTTCGTCGAGGACGGGCAGCTGCGGCTGCGCATGACCGCGGCGCAGTTCCGCGCCCGCAGCCAGAACCCGCCGGACTGGATCAACGGAAATCCGCCGCCGCGCTGAGCACGGCGGCGCGCCCGGCCCTAGCCCCGGTCGCGCGCGTCGCGCTTGCCCAGCACCCGCAGGCGCAGGGCGTTCAGCTTGATGAAGCCGGCGGCGTCCTTCTGGTCATAGGCCACGGCGCCGTCCTCGAAGGTCACCAGCTCCTGGTCGTACAGGCTCTCTGCGCTCTCGCGGCCGATGACGGTGGCGTTGCCCTTGTAGAGCTTGACGCGGACCGCGCCCGACACCTTCTGCTGGCTGTGGTCGATGGCCGCCTGGAGCATCTCGCGCTCGGGCGAGAACCAGAAGCCGTTGTAGACGAGGTGGGCGTATTTGACCGCCAGCTCGTCCTTCAGATGCATGGCGCCGCCGTCCAGCGTGATCGACTCAACGCCGCGGTGAGCGGCCAGCAGGATGGTCCCGCCCGGCGTCTCGTAGACGCCGCGCGACTTCATGCCGACGAAGCGGTTCTCGACCAGATCGAGGCGGCCGATGCCGTTGTCGTGACCGTACTGGTTCAGGGCGGTCAGCAGGGTCGCCGGCGACATGGTCTCGCCGTTGATCGAGACGGGATCGCCCTTCTCGAAGCCGATGGTGATGACGGTGGCGACGTCGGGCGCGTCCTCAGGGGACAGGGTGCGCTGGTGTACAAATTCGGGGGCCTCGACCGACGGATCTTCCAGCACCTTGCCCTCGGATGAGCTGTGCAGAAGGTTGGCGTCGACGCTGAACGGAGCCTCGCCGCGCTTGTCCTTGGCGATCGGGATCTGGTGCTTCTCGGCGAAGTCCAGCAGGTGCTCGCGCGACTTGAAATCCCATTCCCGCCACGGCGCGATGACGCGGATGTCGGGCTCGAGGGCGTAGTAGCCCAGCTCGAAGCGGACCTGGTCGTTGCCCTTGCCGGTGGCGCCGTGACAGACGGCGTCGGCGCCGACCATGCGGGCGATCTCGATCTGGCGTNTAGTAGCCCAGCTCGAAGCGGACCTGGTCGTTGCCCTTGCCGGTGGCGCCGTGACAGACGGCGTCGGCGCCGACCATGCGGGCGATCTCGATCTGGCGTTTGGCGATCAGCGGACGGGCGATCGAGGTGCCGAGCAGATACTGGCCCTCGTACAGGGCGTTGGCCCGGAACATGGGGAAGACGTAGTCGCGGACGAATTCCTCGCGCAGGTCGTCGATGAAGATGTTCTCGGGCTTGATCCCCATCTTCAGCGCCTTCTCGCGCGCCGGCGCCAGTTCCTCGCCCTGGCCCAGGTCGGCGGTGAAGGTCACGACCTCCGCGCCGTATTCGGTCTGCAGCCATTTCAGGATGATGGAGGTGTCGAGGCCGCCGGAATAGGCGAGGACGACTTTCTTCGGCGCGGACTGGGTCATGCGGGGATCCTTCGTAGAACGCGGGGGAGGCGTTCGGCGGCGTTGCGCGCGCTTAAAGGACCAGACGCCCCGCGATGCAAGGGCGGGAATGCGGCAGGCTCAGCCCCAGGGGCCGGAGCGGCTCGCGGGCGTGGTCGGCACGCTGGTCGTCACGTGGCGCGGCGCGGGCTCGGTGAAGGCCGGACGGCGCGGGGCGACGCCCATCTTCGCGCCCAGCTCCATCAGGGCGCGGACCCGGTTGCCGGTCGCCGGATGGGTCGAGAACAGGTTGTCTGCGCCTCGCCCGGCCAGCGGGTTGATGATGAACAGCTGGCCCGAGGCCGGATTGCGCTCGGCGGTCTGATTGACGATGCGGCGGGCCGAGGCGTCGATCTTCTCCAGCGCCGAGGCGAGGGCCTGCGGGTCGCCGGCGATTTCCGCGCCGACGCGGTCGGCCTCGTATTCGCGGCTCCGGCTGATGGCCATCTGCACCAGGCCGGCGGCCATCGGAGCCAGGATCATCAGGGCCAGCGTCCCGAAGATGCCGCCGGGCCGCTCCTCGTCGTCGTTCCCGCCGCCGAAGAACAGCGCGAAATTGGCGAGGGCGGCGATGGCCCCGGCGACCGTGGCGGTGACCGTCATGGTCAGGGTGTCGCGGTTCTTCACATGGGCCAGTTCGTGGGCCATGACGCCGCGGATCGGCGCAGACGGCGGCGTTGGCCGGATTGCGGCCGGTGGCGAAGGCGTTGGGCTGGTCGTTGGGGATGATGGCGATGACGGGCCGGGGCAGGCCGGCGTCGCGGGCCATCTGGACCACGTCGCCGACATAGGCGCGGACCACGGCGTTGGGATGCTGTTCGTCGACCGGCTGGGCCCGGTACATCTTCAACACGATCTTGTCGGCGTTCCAGTAGCTGACCAGATTCATCCCGCCCGCGACGACGAGGGCGATCAGCATGCCTCCGACGCCGCCGATCATGTAGCCGATGCCGACGAACAGGGCGGTCAGGGCCGCCAGCAGGGTGAAGGTCTTCAGGTGGTTCATGGTGGCTTTTACTGGATCACGGCTGGCTGCCTTGAGGGCGAACGCCTAACTTGTGGAGTTCAACGCCCAGGCTCAAGGCGAGGCCGCTGTGACCGATCATCCCACCCCCGAAGCTGAAGCCCCGGCCCTGAACGGCGACGTGCCCCACGCCACGCCCGAGCGGCCGCTGAGCGAGGCCGCGCGCCGCGCCCTGCTGGAAGCCGCAGAGCGCCGCGCCGCCGCGCGTGAAGCCGAGCCGCCCGGCGAGCATGGCGGACCGCGCGGGCCCGAGCCGACCCGCTACGGCGACTGGGAGAAGAAGGGGCTGGCGGTCGACTTCTGACCCGTCTGCGACCGAGAGAACGAAGGCGGGCGAACGGCGTTAACCATTCCGTTCAGGAGACGCCGCCCATGTATCGCACGCTCGCCGCCGCCGCGGCCCTCGCCACGCTCATGCTTGCAGGAGCCGCCTCCGCCCAGACGTACGGGCAGCCCGTCTATCTAAACGCCTATGGACGACCCGTGGGTGGAACGCCTCTGTCGGAAGTGGAGACGCGGTCCTACGTCGAGACGGGCAGATGGGCCGACGGCTACTCCGACCGGCCGCAGGTCTATGTGCCGGCGCCCGGATACGGGCGGCCTTATGTGAGCTACGGGTCGGGCTATCGATACCCGACGGGCGATCGGTCCTACGGATATGGCGGTGGTCACCGGTACGCGTATGGCGACTACCGCTACGACAGCCGCCGGTACGATCCGCCGCCGCGCCCCGGTTATCGCGATGAGTGGGGCTACAACGACGACCGCCACCCGGTCTGGCGCGGGGGAAGTGACGGTGACGTTCGCTACCGGCGCGATCGCGGTTGCGGCTGTGCGGACGTCTATCTCTACGACCGCTGATCGGGCTGGAATCGCACCGGTAAGGTTAAATTGACGGGTCCCGGGGGAATGCGGCGGCCCCTGTTTCACCCCTGCGGTGTAATACGAACCCTTTTCTTTCCAGGGACTTACAACGGCTCAACACCGGAGCCTGTCTCATGCGTATGCTTACCGTCGCGGCTGGAGCCGCTCTTCTGATCCTCGCTACGCCCGCCTTTGCGAGCGGTCCCACGGGCGGCGGTCATCCCGGTGGCGGACGCCCGTGCGGCGGCGGCTGCGGCGGCAACCCCGGCGGCGGGCATCCGGGCGGTGGTCACCCCGGGGGCGGCTATCCCGGAGGCGGCGGCCGGAACATCAACGTCAACGTCAATGCGAGCGCCAATGCGAGCGCCAGCGCCTATGCGGGCGCGTCCGCCCGGTCCTACCTGAACGCCCGCACCTACAATGTCAGCGGCGTGCGCGGCGCGGCGGGCGGCGGCACGGTCTATGTCGGCGGCGGCTACGGCGGCGACGTCGGGGGCGGTTACTACGGCGGGCCGGTCTACCATGAGGCCGTCTATGAGGGCCGTGCGTGCGCTCCGGCGCCGTTCGGCTATGTGCTGGGCGGCTTCGGGCGCGACGAGCGCTACGCCCCCGTCTGCGGCACCCGCTACTACGAGGACGCCGACCGCGGCGGCCGGTACGGCTACAGCGAGCGCCGGGACAGCTACGAAGCCAGCCGGTATGAGGAAAGCCGGTACGAATCCCGCGAGGAATACAGCGAGTACGAAGCCGGCGGAGTCTGGCGCGACGCTGACCATGGCCGCCGGGAAGAGCGGTACGAAGACCGCGGCGGCTACGACCACGCCTCCAGCGCCCGCGAATACGACCGCGGCTATATGGACGGGCGGCGCGATTGCGACTGTCGCCCCGATGGACGCGACGGCGAACCGTATTTCCATGCGCCCGAGCCGGCGCCCTACGGATACGAGCCGGAGCCGCCGCCGGTTCGGGTTTACGAGGCCCCGCCCGCTTACGAAGCCCCGATGACGCCGAACCAGTATTACGGCATCGACGGCGCCACGCCTGCGCCTCCGCCCCCGCCCCGCCAGCGCTACAGCCAGGAACCCGGCGAGCGCGGCTAGACGGCCCGCATTTCGTCGACGATGGCGGCGGCGGCCTGAACCGGATCGGCCGCGCCGACCACCGGCCGCGCGACGACCAGATGACTGGCGCCCGAGCGCAGGGCCTCGGCCGGCGTCGCCACGCGCTGCTGGTCGCCCTTGTCGGCGCCGGCCGGACGCACGCCGGGGGTGACGATCAGGAAGTCGGGGCGACCGGCGGCGGCGGCGATCTCGCGCACCCGCGCCGCTTCCAGCGGGCTGGAGACGACGCCGTCGACGCCGCAGTCCAGCGCCTGACGCACCCGGCGCTCAACCAGATCTGACGCCGTGAAGCCGTAGCCGAGCTCGGTCAGGTCGGCGTCCGACAGGCTGGTCAGGACGGTCACCGCCAGCAGTTTCGTATCAGAGCCCGAGGCGTCGCGGCCCTTGACCGCGCCGCGCATCACCTGAGGTTCGGCGTGGACGGTCAGCAGGTCGCAACCGCCCTCGGCGACGGAGCGGGCGGCCCCTTCGACCTGGGCGCCGATGTCATGCAGCTTCCAGTCCTGAAACACCTGTTTGCCCGCGGACCGGAGCTCGTGGGCGAAGGCGACGCCGCCGGGGCGGGCCAGAAGCGTGAGCCCGACCTTGTAGAAGCTGACGGTCTCGCCCAGCCGGTCGACCATGGCGCGGGCGGCGTCGACGGACGGCAGGTCCAGGCCGACGATCAGGCGGGGGTCGAATGTGGCGGGGTTCATGGCGTCGCTCCTTATTTCGCGGTCAGGGCTGGACGCGCGGACGGGCGTCAGCCTTGATGGCCGCAGGTTTTCTGAATTGCAGGGCGAGGTCAGCACATGGACGCGGTCGATCTGGGCGTCAACCTGTTCGTGGCCCTGTTCGCCCTGGTGGATCCGATCGGCAACATCCCGATCTTCGCCGCGGCGACAGCCGGCGCCAGCGTGCGTCAGCGGCTGTCGGTGTCGTTCCTGATCTGCCTGTTCGCGGCGGCCTTCCTCGCCTTCTTCTTCTTCACCGGTCTGGGGCTGCTGCAGTTCTTCGGCATCTCGCTGGCGGCGTTCCGGATCGCGGGCGGCATCCTGCTGCTGCTGCTGGGCCTCGACATGACGCGCGGGGACTTCCTGAAGTCGTTTGCCGACAATGACGCGGACAGCAATCCGGCGGACGTTCGCGGCTACGCGCGGCGGCGGTTCCAGCGGCTGGTCGTGCCCTTCGCCATGCCCCTGATGATCGGGCCCGGAGCCATCTCGACCATCATCATCCAGGCCGGCGAGGCTTCCAAGATCGGCTATCAGGGTCAGGTGGCGGGCATGGTCGCCATCGTCGCGGCCTGTATCGCCACCTTCCTGTGCTTCGCCCTGACGGGCCCCATCAGCCGAATTCTGGGTGAGATCGGCATGTCGATCATCGTGCGCGTGCTGGGCCTGATCCTGTGCGCCCTGGCGATCCAGTTCATCCTGCTGGGGCTGTCGGAAGCGATCCCGGGGATGATCTCGGGCGCGGTGACGACGCCTTACCCCACGGGCGGACACTAGCGATGGCCGGGACCGTCCAGTCGGTCGAGGCCTGGCTGGCGGATCAGGCGCCGGCTGTCCGGGCTGCTGTCGGCCGGTTGCGGGCGCTGGCGCTCGCTTCGGGCGACGGCGTCACCGAACACATCAAATGGAACGGGCCCAGCTTCTGCGTTGACGGTGACGACCGGATTACGGTGGGTGTCGCGCCGAGGGGCGGCGTGCGCGCCGTCCTGCACCGCGGGGTGAAGGCGAAAGACGCGACCGGCTTCAGCTTTCCGGACGACAGCGGACTGATTCATTGGGCGGCGCCGGATCGCGGGGTCGTCACCTTCGCCGATGAAGAAGCGATTTCGGCAAATGCCGACGCTTTCGCTGCGATCTGCCGGCGCTGGCTCGAGGCGACGCGCTAGATCCGCTTCAGTCGCTTCGCATGGCCGCCCACCATGGCCAGCGCCACCCGGTCCGGCAGGTGTTTGGCGAGGCCGGCCAGCAGATTGTTCATCGCCCCCGGCGTGACCTTCGGCCGGTTGTCCTCGCACGCCGCGTAGCCGACACGGGCGACGTGGTCGGCGGTCTGCCACATCCAGGCGGGATAGGCGGTCGAGACTTCGTCCCGGGTTCCATTCACATCGTGGAATTCGGTCAGGGTGTAGCCGGGACACAGGGCGGTGACGTGGACGCCAGTCCCTCGCAGCTCGAGGTGCAGGCCCTGCGAGGCCTTGATCAGAAAACTCTTGATCGGGCCGTACAGGGTGTCGCCGCCGGTCGCGGGCATCTGGCCGGCGAGCGAGGCGACGTTGAGGATGCGGCCATAGCCGCGCTCCACCATGGCGGGGGCGAACAACCGGGCCAGTTCCACGGGGGCGGACAGCATGACGCGGATCATGGCGGCGTGGGCGGCCGGGTCGGTGTTGAGAAAGCCCGCCGTGCGGCTGAAGCCGGCGTTGTTGATCAGGCCGTCGATGTGCAGGCCGCGGTCCTGAAGGGTTTCGAACAGACGGCGCGGGGCGGCGGGGTCGGCGAGATCTTCGGTCAGGACGGTCGTCGCGGCGCCCGTGTGTGACAGCTCATCGGCGAGGGCGTGTAGCGGAGCCTCACGACGGGCCGTCACGACCAGATCCCAGCCGTGGCCGGCGTAGACCCGGGCGAGGGCGGCGCCGATGCCGGCGGACGCGCCCGTGACCAGCACGACCGGACGCGGCCGCGACGGCAGGCTCATGTCAGGCGGCGACCGGGCAGGACGAATGCGGAGCGAAGCCGGCCAGGGACGCCGGATCGTGATCCAGCAGATCGGCGATGGTGATCTTCGACAAGGCCGTTCCCGCTGCCTGATCGGCGGCGGTCAGGGCCTTGGCCACTTGCCGCGGAATGTGTTCGCTGACCGGGCAGCCCTTTGCCCCGGCGGGCGGCGAGCCGAGGTGGGCGCAGCCGTTGACGGCGCGCAGCACGGTTTCCAGCGAGATGTCCTCGGGCTTGTGCAGCAGCCAGGCTCCGCCCGAGGCGCCGGGACGGGTGGCGATCAGGCCGGCCTTGGCCAGCAGGGCTGTCACGCGGCGCACGACGACGGGGTTGGTCGGGATGGAGGCGGCCAGAACCGCGCTCGCCGCCGCATCGGCAGGCGAGAACGCGCCCTTGTGGGCCAGATAGGCCAGGGTGTGGGCGGCGACGGGAAAGCGTTGGCTGTCTGACATGGTGCAGCCTCCAAGATAGGTGCTGCGAGGCTGTTTCACAAACCGGACATCTTCAAGGCTGACGGCGCAGGAACCTTCGCACCCGCAGCACGATTGAACCGCGGAATGAAAGAGCCTAAAGGCTCGCCGCTCTTTTGATGGGAACCGCGCTGTGCGGGGTCCCGGAGGAACTTCATGGCCGGGGCCTCTCCCCAAGGTGAAGACGGCGCCGGCGCCGCCACCTCCAACACCCAATCCCCCTCCGACAAGTCTGTCGCACCGGCCCATCCGCACCCCGCGGCGGCCGGCGAAGGCGGTCACGTCAAGGCCGGCAAATGGGGCCTGATCGTCGGCGCCATCGGCGTCGTGTTCGGCGACATCGGCACCAGCCCGCTCTACGCCCTGCGCGAGGCGATCGGCCACGCCCGGGACGGCGTCGGCGGCGATCTGGCCGTGATCGGCGTGGTCTCTCTGGCCTTCTGGGCGCTGATGATCGTGGTGACGTTCAAATACGTCATGTTCCTGATGCGCGCGGACAACAAGGGCGAGGGCGGGACCCTCGCCCTGATGGCGCTGGCGACCCACGCCGTGGGCCGGCGCAGCGCCTTCATCTTCATTCTGGGCGTATGCGGCGCGGCGCTGTTCTACGGCGACGGCATCATCACGCCCGCGATCTCGGTCCTGTCGGCCATCGAGGGCGTCAAGGACGCCCCGGGCGTCGGCGGCCGGCTGGATCCCTTCATCGTGCCGGTCTCGGCGGGCATCCTGATCGCCCTGTTCCTTGTTCAGGCGCGCGGCACGGCCGGTCTGGCGCGGTTGTTCGGCCCGATCACCGCCGTATGGTTCCTGAGCCTTGGCGTGCTGGGCCTGATCCACATCTTCGACGACGTTTCGATCCTGCGCGCCCTGTCGCCGCACTACGGGGTGATGCTGCTGATCAACGACGGCTTCCTCGGCTTCATCATCCTTGGCAGCGTCTTCCTCGCCGTGACCGGGGCCGAGGCGCTGTACGCGGACATGGGCCATTTCGGAAAGGCGCCGATCCGCGCCGGCTGGATCGGCTTCGTCCTGCCCTGTCTGACCCTGAACTACCTCGGCCAGGGCGCCCTGATCCTCGCCCATCCGGGGGCGGCCGATAATCCGTTCTGGAGCATGGTGCCCTCGGCCATCTACTGGCCCATGCTGGCGCTGGCCACGGCGGCGACCGTGATCGCCAGCCAGGCCGTCATCACCGGCGCCTTCTCGGTGACCCAGCAGGCCGTCCAGCTGGGCCTGCTGCCGCGCATCGACATCAAGAACACCTCGGAGACCCAGGCCGGCCAGATCTATGTGCCGGCGGTCAACAACCTGCTGATGATCGGCGTGCTGGTGCTGCTGTTCGTCTTCCAGAGCTCGCACAACCTGACCGCGGCCTATGGCGTGGCGGTGACGGGGGTCATGCTGATCAACACCCTGATGGCCTACTCGGTCATCCGGCATAAGTGGAACTGGCCGGTGTGGGCCGTGCTGGGCGCGCTAATCCCGTTCGGCTTCATCGACACCGTCTTCCTGACCTCCAACCTGCTCAAGATCCCGGACGGGGCATGGATGCCGCTGGTGCTGGGGGCGGCGCTCGTGCTGCTGATGTGGACCTGGGTGCGCGGCACCCAGATCCTGTCGGACAAGACGCGCAAGGATTCCTGACCAGCGACCCCGACGTCGCCCCGGTCGCCCTGATGCACAATCTCAAGCACAACAAGGTGCTGCACGAGAAGAACGTCATCCTGACCGTCCGAACCACCGACCGGCCGCGCGTGCCGGAAAACCAGCGGGTCACGATCGAGCCGATCTCGGACGACTTCAAGAAGCTGACCATCAGCTACGGCTTCATGGAACAGCCCAATGTGCCCAAGGCGCTGGGCGTGTGCCGCAAACAGGGTCTGAAGTTCGACATCATGTCGACCAGCTTCTTCCTCGGCCGCCGCTCGGTGATCGCCTCGGCGACCCAGGGCATGCCGCTGTGGCAGGACAAGCTGTTCATCTTCCTGACCCGCAACGCGGCCAATCCGACCGACTTCTTCCACATCCCTCCCGGCCGGGTGGTCGAACTGGGCGCGCAGGTAGCCGTATGACCCGTGGACCCGAACAGGGGCGCAGCTCCGCCGCCCGCGGCCGCCGCATGGCCGACAAGGCCCGCGCCGGAACCCGGCCGCCGCGCGCGCCCAAGGTCGAGGTGCAGGACGACAGCGCCGACATCGGCGTCGAGGCGCGGATCGCGGCGGGCGTGCTGCTGAACGCGGCGCTGGAAGGCCGCGGCGGACTGGACGCCGCCCTGTCGTTCCGCGAGATCTCAAGCTTGCCGGGACCGGACCGCGCCTTCGCCCGCGCGGTGGCCATGGCCGCGCTGCGCCGGCTGGGCGAGATCGACCAGATCCTCGACCGCAAGCTGCAGAAGGCGCCGCCGCTGGCGGTGCGCACCATCCTGCGCGTGGCTCTGGCCCAGATGCTGATCCTGGAGACGCCGGCCTTCGCGGCGGTGTCGACCGCGGTGAAACTGGCCGAGCGCGAGCCCAAGACGCGGCCGTACAAGAATCTGGTCAACGCCGTCCTGCGCGGCATCGACCGCGAAGGGCCGGGACTGACCACCGCCGAGAGCAATCTGCCCGAATGGCTGTCCGCCCGCTGGCGCGCCGCCTACGGCGAGGCGGCGCTGGTCGGACTGGCCCTGGCCGCGCGCGAGGAGCCGGCGACGGACCTCAGCATCAAGCCGGACGTCGACGCCGCTGCGATCGCCGAGGCGGTCGAGGGCGAGGTCCTGCCGGGCGGATCGATCCGCACGGGCCGGCGCGGCGATCTGGCGACCTGGCCGGGCTTCGACGACGGCGTGTGGTGGGTGCAGGACGCGGCGGCCGCCGTGCCCGGACGCCTGCTGGCCCCGCAGGCGGGCGAAGCGGTCATCGATCTGTGCGCGGCCCCGGGCGGCAAGACGCTGCAGCTGGCGGCCTCGGGCGCGACGGTGGTGGCGCTGGACCGGTCGGCGGTGCGGTTGAAGCGGCTGACAGAAAACCTGCAACGCACGGACCTGAACGCCGAGGTGGTCGCCACCCCCGCCGAGGACTGGGAGGACGACCGCACCTTCGACGCCGTCCTGCTGGACGCGCCGTGCACCGCCACCGGCACCTTCCGCCGCAATCCGGAAGTCCTGCGCGCCACCAAGCCCGCCGACGTCGCCAAGCTGGCCGATGTGCAGCACCGTTTGCTGGACGCCGCCGCCGAACGGGTGAAGCCGGGCGGGCGGCTGGTCTATTGCGTCTGCTCGCTGGAGCGCGAGGAGGGCGAGACCCAGATCATCGCCTTCCTGCGCCGCAACACGGCGTTCAGGACGGCCCCCGCCGATCCGGTCGCCGTCGGCGCGCCGTCCGAGGCGCTGACGCCCGAGGGCTGGCTGCGCATCCTGCCGTCGATGTGGGCGGAAAAGGGCGGGGTGGACGGCTTCTTCGTCGCCCGGCTGGATCGGGTGGCCTAGGCCAGCACGGTGTAGGTCATCCGGGTGCGGACGGCGAAGCCGAGGCTCTCGTAGAAGGCCACCGTTGCCGTGTGTTCGGCATAGGCGTGCAGGAAGGCCTGCTCGCCGCGCGCCAGAATGCCAGCGACCACCGCGCGGCTGAGCGCGCCGGCCAGACCCTGTCCGCGGAAATCGGGATGGGTGCAGACGCCGCTCAGTTCGCTGTAGCCCTCGACCTTCATCCGTTCGCCGGCCATGGCGATCAGCCGGCCTTCGCGCCGCACCCCGATGAAGCCGCCCAGCCGCAGGGTGCCGCGCCGGAAGGGGCCGGGTCTGGTCAGTATTGCGAGAGCCAGCATTTCGTCGGCGTCCGCCTCGCCGAGCGTCTGGAATTCGATGTCGCCCGCCGGGCCGGCGGTCAGGGCCGCAGCCGTCATCTGCACGCACGATGCACGGGAAATGACCGGGACGTCGGGCAGCACCGCCTCGATCGGCGCGCCTTCCGGCTCGACCATGCCCGCGCCGGGGTATTCGCGACTGAGGGCGGTCAGCAGGGCCCGGCTGGCCGGCGAGCCGTCGGCGGCGGCGACGAAGACCCCCACGTCGGGGTCCAGCCGCACCGCCGCGCCTCCGTCCTGCTCGCGGCGGATCGCAAGCGGCGCCACGCGGGTGTTGAGGGCGCTCCAGACCGGGCGGTCGAGGGGATGGGCGAGGCTCATCAGGCTGAATTAGCTTAAGCGGCGCTGTTGGCCAGACCCGACGGGACGCGGCGTCCGAAAGCCGCCGTCAGGCGCGCCAGAAGCCGACGATCTTCTTGACCTCGTCGACCACCGGATCGGCGATGGCGGCGGCGCGGGCGGCGCCATCGGCGAGGACCCTGTCGATCTCGGAAGGGTCGGCCATCAGCCGGCGCATCTCGGCGGTCACCGGAGCCATGGAGGCGACGGCGAGATCGGCGAGTTTCGGCTTGAAGGCGCCGAAGCCCTGTCCGGCGTATTCGGCCAGCACGGCCTCGCGCGTCATGTCGGCGAGGGCGGCGTAGATGGTGACGAGGTTCTTCGCCTCGGCGCGGCCCTCAAGGCCTTCCAGCGTCTCGGGCAGGGCATCGGGGTCGGTGCGGGCCTTGCGGATCTTGGCGACGATGGAGTCGGCGTCGTCGGTCAGGTTGATGCGCGACTGATCCGACGGATCGGATTTGGACATCTTGGCCGCACCGTCGCGCAGGCTCATGACCCGCGGCGCCGGGCCCTGGGTCAGGGGTTCGGGCAGGGGGAAGAAGCCGGGCGCGTTGAAGTCTGTGTTGAACTTCTGGGCGATGTCGCGGGTCAGCTCGAGGTGCTGCTTCTGGTCCTCGCCGGTCGGCACCTCGGTGGCCTTGTACAGCAGGATGTCGGCAGCCTGGAGCACGGGGTAGGTGTAGAGGCCGACGGACGAGCGTTCCTTGTGCTTGCCCGACTTCTCCTTGAACTGGGTCATGCGGTCCAGCCAGCCGAGGCGGGCGACGCAGTTCAGGATCCACGCCAGTTCGGAATGCGCGCGCACGGCCGACTGGGGCCAGATGATCGACTTCGACGGATCGAGGCCGGACGCCAGATAGGCGGCGGCGATCTCGCGCGTCTGGGCGGTCAGCTTGTCCGGGTCCTGCCAGACGGTGATGGCATGCAGGTCGGCGACGAACAGGAAACAGGGCGCGCCCGTGTCCTGAAGCTGGGTGAACCGCTTCAGGGCGCCGAGATAATTACCCAGATGAAGGGCGCCGGAGGCCTGGATGCCGCTAAGCACGCGGCGGGGGCCCTGGTAGGCGGGAACGGCGGGGGAGGCGTCGGTCATGTCGAGGCGCAATGCCCGACCATCGCCCAAGGAGCAAGCCGTTACTTGGCGGTTCGTCGCAGCAGGCCCTTCACTTCAGCCATGGTTATGGCGCGGGTGGCGAAGGCGAGGACGATGTAGGCCAGTCCGCCGGCGGCGGTGACCAGCAGCAGGGCGGCCTCCTTGGCGCCCACATCCAGACCCACCACGCCGAGGGCGTCGGCCACCGGGGCCTCGATCAGGGCGCGACTCGCCGCGGCCAGGCCGACAATGAGGGCCAGTCCCGCTGCGGACAGTCCGATGCGCGTCAGGCGCGACAGGGCTTGCGGGCTGGGCCGGTAGAGACCGCGCCGCCACAGGGTTGCGGCCAGCAGGATGACATTCGTCCAGGCCGCGGCGGAAACCGCCGCCGCTATGCCCGCAATGCCCCAGCCGAGATTGAACAGCCCGATCGCCAGAGCCGCGTTCACCGCGACGGAGACGAGGGCGAAGATCATCGGCGTGCGCGTGTCGCGGCGGGCGAAGAAGGCCGGGGCGAGGATACGGATCAGCACGAAGGCCGGCACGCCCCAGCCGAACTGGAACAGGGCCTGCGCCGTGTTGACGGCATCGACCTGCAGGAAGGCGCCGCGGGTGAACAGGGCGTCGATCAGGAAATAGGGCATGGCCATCAGGGCCGCCGCCGCCGGCAGGGTCAGGGCCATCGACAGGGTCAGGGCCTCGTCCATCGAGGCCTGCTGCTGGCCATGGTCCTCGGAGGCCACGGCGCGGGACAGGCGGGGCAGAAGAGCGATGCCGATGGCGACGCCGACGAGGCCGAGGGGCAGTTGATACAGGCGGTCGGCCGTCGCCAGCCAGGTCCGTCCGCCGGCCACGAAGCTGGACAGGTTTCCCGAGATGAAGACGTTGATCTGGGTCGCCGAATTGCCGATGGCGGCGGGGATGGCGGTGATGATGATGGCCTTCACAGCCGGGGTCAGGCGCGGCAGGGCCAGCCGGATATCGGCGCCGGCCCTGCGCGCGGCCCACCAGCATAATCCGGCCTGCGAAACCCCCGCGACCAGCACGGCCCAGGACGCGGCGTAGGCGGCGCCGATCTGGCCGCCCTGGGCCGGGATCACGGCGACCAGCATGATGACGTTAAGCAGCACCGGATAGGCGCCCGAGACGATGAACCGGCCGCGCGCGTTCAGCACGCCGCTGAGCAGGGCCGCCACCGCCATACAGGGCAGATAGGGCATGGTGATCTGGGTCAGGACGACGGCCAGCTTGAAGCGTGCGGGATCGTCGAGGAAGCCGACGTTGATCACGGCCATCAGCCACGGCATGGCCAGCTGGGCGACGATGGTCAGCGCCAGGGTGGCGAAGGCCACGGCGGCGAGCGCGTCCGTGGCGACCTTGTCCGCCACCGCCTCGCCTTCGGTCTCGAGGGTCTTGGCGTAGGCCGGGACGAAGGCGGCGGCGAAGGCGCCCTCGGCGAAGATGCGCCGGAACAGATTGGGGAAGTTCAGGGCGGTGTTGTAGGCGTCCGCCGCCGGTCCGACCGACGCGCCCAGGGCGGCGGAGATGACGATGTCGCGGGCGAAGCCGGCCAGACGGCTGACCAGGGTGAGGCCGCTGAAGATGGCCGACGAGCGCATCATGCCGCCGCCCTTGCGGGAGGTCGTGCCCGAGGCCGGCGGCTGGACCATGGGATCGGTCGTCGCCGTCGCCGATGGCACTGGCGGCGCGGCCTCGATCGGTTCAGCTCGGTTATCGGTTTTTTTGGCCATGTCAGCGCCTTAGCGTGGTTCCGGCGCGCGCGATACGGGCTCTTGCGCGCCGCCGCGTCGACCGACCTCGGAGACGTCGCGCAGGCTGGCCCGGACGGGGGCGGAGACGCGGTGGCCGCCGCGTTCCGTGAAGTCGAGCACCGTCTCCAGATCGGCGCGCAGGGCCTCCAGCTTCGGTCCGGGCTTCGGCTTCCTGCCCGCCGCGTCGGTGACATAGAAACTGTCGACCGCGCGTTCGCCAAAGCCGGCGATATGGGCCGAGCGGATCGACAGGCGGTGGATGGCGAAGGCGCGGGCCAGATCGGCCAGCAGGCCGGGGCGGTCGGCGCCGGACACCTCGACCACGGCGGCGGTCGGGCTCTCGTCCAGATCAACCATGGCCGTGGGCCGCACGTCGAAGGCGGCGCGGCGCGGATTGGGCGGGGCGACCGGCGGCGGGGCGGTGGGCACGCCCCCGCGCGCGGCCGTCTCCAGCCCCTCGATCAGCCGGGTCAGGCGCCGCGGCTCGGCCTGGCCGTAGGGCGCGCCGCCGCCGTCCTGAAGCTCGAACACGTCCAGCGCCGTGCCGTCCGGCGCGGTGGCGACGCGGGCGCCGACGACGTCGGCTCCCGCGGCGGCGAGAGCGTCGGCCAGATCGACGAACAGGCCGGGCCGGTCGCGGGCGGCGACGGCGACCCGGGTGGCGGCGCGGTCCTCCTCCTCGCTGTCCTCGACAGTCACGGCCTCGGCGGCGGCCCCGTCTGCACGGGCGCGGGCGACCAGTCCGGGATAGTCGTCCAGCGGGTCGGCATGGGTCACGTCCTCGCCGCGGAACACGCCCTCGGTGCGCTGATACAGGTCGCGGATGAGGTTGCCCTTCCAGGCGTTCCAGACGCCGGGCCCGACGGCGCGAATGTCGGCCACGGTCAGGATCAGCAGGGTGCGCAGACGTTCCGGGTCGCCGACCAGCTTCGTGAACGCGCGCACCGTCGCCGGGTCGGAGACGTCGCGCTTCTGGGCGTAGTCGCTGAGGGCCAGGTGGTTGCGCACCAGCCAGACCACGAACTCGGTGCGGCGCGGATCGAGGCCCAGCCGGTCGCAGGCGCGCCGCGCGGCGATGGCGCCGTCCTCCAGCTGGCCCCGGTCGCCGCCCTTGCCGACGTCATGCAGCAGCATGGCCAGCATCAGGGCCTCGAAATCGTCGATGCGATGGACGATCTCGGACGAGGACGGATGATCGGCCTTCAGCTTGCCCCGCCAGATGTCGTTGATTACATGTTGAACTGGGTCTGGCCGACGATCCGCCCCCATTCGGGCAGGAACCGGCCCAGCAGGCCGGTCTCGTTCATCAGCGTCAGGACGCGGTAGGGCCGCTGGCCGTGGGCGAGGATGTCGAGAAAGGCGCGGGTCGCCTCGGGGTCGCGGCGCAGGGACGGCGTGACCAATGACAGCGACCGGCTGACGGCCGAGAAGGCGTCGGGGTGCAAATCCAGATCATGCTCGTCCGCCGTGCGGAACAGCATCAGCAGCTTCTCGGGCGCGGCGGCGAAGACCTCGGGGCCTTTCACTTGCGGCCCGGGATCAGCCGCGACAGGCTCATGGTCGGCTTCTGCTGGCGCGCCTCCAGCTTGGCCGACATGGCGCGGGTCAGGGCGCCGACGTCGCGGGCGACGAGGAAGTAGCGGCGCATGAAGCGCTCGACCGCCGGCTCGTCGCCGCGTCCGCGCCAGCCCATGCGACGGGCGACCTCGGGCTGGAGGTCGAAGGTCAGCTTTTCCTCGGCCCGCCCTGCGGTCAGGTGCAGATGCGCCCGGGTGCGCCACAGGAAGTCGAAGGCCTCCTCGAACGTCCGGCGTTCACGCGCGGTCAGCAGGTCGTCGAGCACGCGGGCGCCCAGCGGGCTCTCGGGAGCGAGGGAGCGGGCGATCCAGAACAGGGTGTTGAGGTCGCGCAGGCCGCCCTTGCCGTCCTTGACGTTGGGCTCGACGCGATAGCGGACGGCGCCGGACTTGTGGTGGCGCAGGTCGCGCTCTTCCAGCTTGGAGGCGATGAACGATCTCGGGTCGGCCTTGGTGACGAAGGCGCGGAAGCGGGCGATGAAGTCGTCGGCCAGCCGTTCGTCGCCGGCCAGAGGGCGCGCCTCAAGAAGGGTGGTGCGGATGACCATGTCGGACTTCGCCAGCGACAGGCATTCGTCGACCGAACGCGCCGACTGGCCGACCTTCACGCCGAGGTCCCAGAGGACGTAGAGCATGAACTCGATGACCTGTTCGGTGCGCGGGATCGACTTCCAAGGACGCAGGAACAGGATGTCGAGATCCGAGAAGGGCGCCAGCACGCCCCGGCCGTAGCCGCCGACCGCGATCAGGCTGAGCCGCTCGGCCTCGGTCGGGTTGTGAGCGGGGTAGAGGGTCTCGGTGGTGAATCGCCACAGGTCCTTCAGCAGGTCGTCGGCGGCGGCGGAATAGAGCCGCGCGACCTCGACTCCCTCGCCGCCGGCTTCCAGTCGGCGGGCCGCCCTGGCGCGGGCGGCGTCGAAGCGTTCGCGCAGGACCTCAGCGACCGCCTTGCGCACATCGGGAGCGGACGCGGCCTCGATCAGCCGGTCGTCGGGATCGGGGGTCACCGGCGTCCCAGACCCTTGAGCCGGTACAGGGCCTCCAGCGCCTCGCGCGGGGACAGTTCGTCGGGTTCGATGGCCCCAAGCGCGTCCTCGACGGCGGAGGAGCGCGGCGGCGGGGTCGGCTCGGCGACGGCGAACAGGGGCAGGTCGTCGAGACTGATGGCGGCGCTCTTCTCGCCCTCCAGCCGGTCCAGAACCTCGCGGGCGCGGCTGACGACGGCGGCGGGGACGCCGGCGAGTTTGGCCACCTGCACCCCATAGGACCGGTCGGCGGCACCGGGGGCGGCCTCGTGAAGGAAGACGAGGTCGCCGTTCCATTCCTTGGCGACCATGGACAGGTTGCAGACATGGGCCAGCCGCGTCTCCAGCCCCGCCAGCTCATGATAGTGGGTGGCGAACAGGGTGCGGGCGCGGTTGCGGTCGTGCAGGGCCTCGGCCACGGCCCAGGCGATGGCGAGGCCGTCATAGGTGGCGGTGCCGCGGCCGATCTCGTCCAGCACCACGAAGCTGCGGTCGGTGGCTTGGGTCAGGATGGCGGCGGTCTCGACCATCTCGGTCATGAAGGTGGAACGGCCGCGGGCCAGATCGTCGCCGGCGCCGACGCGGCTGAACAGCCGGTCAACCACGCCAAGCCGCATGGCGCGGGCTGGGACGAACGCTCCGGCCTGGGCCAGAACGACCAGCAGGGCGTTCTGGCGCAGGAAGGTCGACTTGCCGGCCATGTTCGGACCGGTGACGATCGACAGGCGGGCGCAAGCCGAGCCGGAACCGTCCAGCTTGCAGTTGTTCGGCGTGTAGGGATCGCCCTGCGCCTTCACCGCCGCCTCGACCACCGGATGCCGGCCGGCGGTGACCTCGAAACAGGTGGTGTCGTCGACGGCGGGCCGGACGGCGCCGACCTCCTCGGCCCATTCGGCGAGGGCGGAATGGGCGTCCAGTTCGGCGAGCGCCTCGGCCACGGCCTGAAGCGGCTGCGCCAGCGACTGCACGGTCGTGCGCCAGACCTCGAAGGTCTCGCCCTCGATGGCGAGCGCGCGATAGCCGGCCTGGCTGATCTTGGCGTCCAGCTCGGAGAGTTCGACGGTGGTGAACCGGACCTGATTGGCCAGGGTCTGGCGGTGGATGAAGGGGCTTTCGCCCGAGGGCCGCAGCAGGGGCTCGGCCGCCCTGGCGCTGGTCTCGAGGAAATAGCCGAGGACGGCGTTGTGGCGGATCTTGAACGGGACGCCCGCTTCGGCCACGGCGCGGGCCTCGAGGTCGGCGACGACGCGGCGGCTGTCGTCGCGCAGGCGGCGGGCCTCTTCGAGTTCGGGGCGGTAGCCGGCGGAGACGAAGCCGCCGTCGCGGGCCAGATGCGGCGGCTCGGCGACCAGACCCTCGGCCAGATCGACCAGCAGACGCCCGAGCTCGGGCGACAGGCTCAACAGGTCCAGCGCGGCAGCGATGCGGGCGGGCGGACCGGTCAGCGGGTCGCGGGCCGGGGGGAACAGGCCCGCTATGCCCTCGGCGATCGACAGGCCGGTTCGGATGGCGGCGAGGTCGCGCGGGCCGCCGCGGCCCAGCACCAGACGCGAGGTCGCGCGGGCGACGTCGGACGAGGCGCGCAGGCCGTCGCGCAGATCGCGGCGCAGGTCGCGCTTCTCCAGCAGCCATTCAACGGCGTCAAGACCGTGGTTGATGGCGGTGGTGTCGCGCAGGGGCCGGGCGATCCGCTCGGCGAGAGCGCGGGCGCCGCCCGAGGTCACCGTGCGATCGATACAGGCCAGCAGCGAGCCTTCGCGTTCGCCGCGCTGGGTGCGGTCGATCTCGAGGCTGAGGCGGGTCGCCGGGTCGATGGCGAGGAAGCCGGTCTCGCCCGAGCGACGCGGCGGCGACAGGGCGGGAATCTTGCCGGCCTGGGTCGTCTCCAGATAGGCGGCGATCAGGCCGAGGGCGGAGACCTCCGCCTCCTCGAAGGCGCCGAAACCATCGAGTGAAGCGACGCCGTACAGACGTTCGACCCGGACCCGAGCCCCCACCGGTTCGGCCAACGCCTGCGGCAGGGCCTGAACGACGCCGCCCGAGCCGTCGAGTGCGGCCTTGGTCGCCTCGTCGGAGAACAGGCGGTCGGGGACCAGCACCTCGGACGGGCGGAAGGAGGCGAGGGTGGCGCCGAGGTCTTCCAGCGAACAGGCGACGGCGTAGCAGACTGTCCTCGGTCAGGGTGCCGGGGGTGACGACGCGGACGATGTCGCGGTGGACCACGGCCTTGGAGCCGCGCTTGCGGGCCTCGGACGGGGCTTCCAGCTGTTCGCAGATGGCGGCCTTGAACCCCTGCCGGATCAGGCGGGCGAGGTAGCCGTCAAGGGCATGGACCGGGACCCCGGCCATGGGGATGTCCTCGCCCTGGTGCTTGCCGCGTTTGGTCAGGGTGATGCCCAGGGCGGCCGAGGCGATCTCGGCGTCCTTGAAGAACAGTTCGTAGAAATCGCCCATGCGGAAGAAGACGATGGCGTCGGGCTGGCTGGCCTTGGCCGCGAGGAATTGCGCCATGACGGGCGTCGTCCCCTCGCTGGACGGGACGGCGTCGGCTTTCGGAGGGTGGACGAGGGGGGCGTTCATGGGAGCGCCGCAAGGTGAAGGATTGCGCGCCCCGCCTCAAGCGTCTTGCGCAAGCTGTGCCGCACTGCGACAAGCCCGGCAGGCGGTTAAGGGAACGCGGTCAGAAACCGCGGCTGTGCCCGCAACTGTAGGCGGCGAGGCCGTCGTTCGATCCGGGAGCTTGCTTCCGGCGTCACTGGGCAACCGGGAAGGCGTGAGCGGCTGTTGTTGACCCGCAAGCCAGGAGACCTGGCCGCCGACGTCGCTCGTCCGCTGTCCGGGACCAGACAGAGGCGTGGGGCCTGCCCTTCCGCTTGCGCGGGAGATGTTCCGTCGAAGCGACCCGACCCAGGCAGCCGCGCTCTTTCCCAAGGGCCGGGTCGGTCGCTTTCACACGCCGCCGCGCAGCGCCAGCGCGGGGCAGACGGAGTCCCGCGCATGACGCGATCCATCCTCTACGCCACCGCAGCCGCCGTGCTGTTCCCCCTGTCCGCCCATGCTCAGGACGATCCCGACGCCCTGCCGGAGGTGGTGGTGACCGCCACCCGCCTGCCGGCCATCGTCGCCGACACGCCGGGCGCGCGGGTCATCGACCGGCACGCCATCGAGCAGCGCGGGGCTGTGTTCGCCGCCGACATCCTGCATGACGTGCCCGGCCTGTCCGTCGTGCGTTCCGGCGCCTTCGGCGGCGTCGCCCAGGTGCGGATGCGTGGCGCCACGCCGGGCAAGACCCTGGTGCTGGTCGACGGCGTGCCGGTCAACGACCCCGCCGAGGTCAACGGCGCCTTCGACTTCTCGAGCATGGAGCTGTCCGACATCGAGCGCATCGAGGTGTTGTCGGGGCCGCAGTCGTCGCTGTGGGGCTCGGACGCCATCGGCGGGGTGATCGCCTTTACGACGCGGGAGCTGGACGGCTTCGGCGCCGATCTGGAGGCCGGGTCGTATGAAACCCTTCGCGGCCGGCTGGCGGCGGGCGTTTCCACGGAGCAGTACGGCTTCGGGGCCTGGGTCTCGCATTTCGACACGGACGGCATCTCCGCCGCAGACGAGGCGGACGGCAATACGGAGGCCGACGGCTTCACCACCACGACGGTCGGCGCCAAGGGCCGCTACGCCTTTACATCGGTTGTCAGCGTCGATGGATCGGTGCGCTGGACCGACAGCGACGTGGATCTGGATGGATATCCCGCGCCCGCCTACGTCCTGGCCGACACGCCCGACAGCCAGGCCAGCGAGCAATGGTCCGGCTTCGGCCGTCTGCGCCTGAGCGCGCTCGGGCTGGCGCACCAGTTCAGCGTCTCGGCGTCGGACATCGCGCGGGAGACCGTCTCATCCTTCCCCTCGGCCTTCGAGGCTGACCGGCAGGTGTTCCGCTGGCAAGCGGACGGTTCGGCGGCGGGCGTGGACTTCGTCATCGGCGCAGAACGCGAGGACACGGAGGGCAGTCTATCGACCGGCCTGGCCGAGGAGCTCGGCACGACCTCCGCCTTCGCGACGGCGCGGATCGATCCCACCGACCGGCTCAGCCTGACCGGGGCCCTGCGGTTCGACGATACCGATGACTTCGGTTCAAAGACGACGGGCCGCGTCTCCGGCGCGTTCGAGGCGGGCGCGGGCTTCATCCTGTCGGCGGCGTACGGGACGGGGTTCAAGGCGCCGTCGATCAGCCAGGCGGTGTGCGACTTCTGCTTCTCGTCCCAACCCTTCCCAGTGCTGCGGCCCGAGACGGCCGAGGGCTATGAGGGGGCGGTCGGCTGGGGTTCGGCGGACGGCCGCATTGAGGGCCGGCTGACCTTCTACCGGCTGAACGTCGAGGACCAGATCACCTACATCTTCGATCTGGCTACCTTCGACAGCTACTACGTCAATGTCGCCGAGACGGCGACGGACGGGGTCGAATTCGAGGGCCGCGGCCAGCTGGGCGGCGGGTTCGACCTGACGCTTGCATACGCCTGGACCGACGCGCGGGACCAGTCGAACGGGACGCGGCTGCTGCGCGTGCCGGAACAGGCGGGATCGGCGACGCTGGGCTGGACCGGTCAACGGTTGTCGGGTGCGCTCACCGTCCGGGCCGAGGGCGATCAGGACGACGCCGGCGGGGTCCGCGAGGCCTTCATCACGGCCAATCTGAATGGGTCCTACGCCCTGACAGACAAGGTCACCCTGACGGCGCGGATCGAGAATCTGGCGGACGAACGCTACCAGCAGGTGTTCGGCTACGGCGAGCCGGGCCGGTCCGGCTATGTCGGGGTCAGGCTGCGCTACTGATGCGGCGGGGGCCGGCGGCGGAGATCGTCGCCGGCTCCAGCTGCATGGAACCCCAGTCCAGCGCCGGCGTCGGGGCGTGTGCGGCGGCCACCACGGCGCGCAACTCGGCGGCCGAGGCGACGCTGGCGACGACGGCGGAGACTTCGGGCAGGCCCAGTGCATAGGCGAGTGTAGCCTGCATCGGATCGACGCGGGCCTCGGCCAGGCGGCGGCGGATGCGCGACAGGGTCGGGGCGTGGCGGTGCATCTCGACCGGCAACTGCTCGCTGTTCATGAACAGCAGGCCGTCGGCGAAGATGGACGAGGCGTGGACGGTCACGTCCAGCGAGGCCAGTTCGGACAGGACGCCCGTGTGCTGGGCGCGCTGGTCCAGCAGATTGCATTTCAGCTGGACGAGGTCGGGCTGGAAGCGGCGGGCCAGCAGGGCCGGGCCGTCCTCGACCGAGGCGCAGAAGCCGATGCGGCGGTACAGGCCGCGGTCCTTGAGGGCCAGCAGCTTGTCCCACAGGGCGCGGCCCTCGGTGCCGGCGAGGTCCGAGGCCGAGGAGACAAGCAGGGCGTCGCCGCGTGGCAGGCCCAGACGTTCGAGCGAGCGACGGGCGCGGGCCTCGACCCGATCGACGCCGTCGCTGACCGGCACGGTGCGGACCGAGACCTGGAAGGGCGAGGGGAAGGGCCAGCTTTGACCCAGCCAGCGTTCGCCGTCGCCGTCGGGGCGGGTGGCGACGCGGGTGACTCCGGAGTCAGCGGCGGTCTGCAGCAGGATGCGCAGCGATTCCTCGCGCGCTCCGGCGGGCGCGGGTATGGCGCGGTCCGGCGCGTGCACGACGGCCAGAGCGAGTTTGTCGACCGGAATCGGGGCGCGGTTCGGGATCACCGAGGGACTGTGACGGCGAAAGTTTAAGGCGCCCCTTCCAAGACCTTGACCGAACCTTACCTCGCGAACGCCGGTTTCAATCCACAGCCTGACCGAGAGCGGCCAGAACGCCCTTGCCGTAACGGTCCAGCTTGGTCTGGCCCACGCCCGAGATATGGCCCAGCGTCTCGAGGTTTCCGGGCTGGGCCATGGCGATTTCGAGCAGGGTTTTGTCCTGGAAGATGACGTAGGGCGGCACGCGCTGTTCGGCGGCGCGGTCGCGGCGCCAGGCGCGCAGGGTCTCGAAGCGGGCGCGGACGTCGGCTTCCATGGTTTCCAGCGCGGCGTTGCGGCCGGTGCGGACCCGCTCCTTCGAGGCGACGGCGCGGGCGGGGGTCAGGCGGACCTCGACGACGCGCTGGCCGCGATAGACGGCGCGGACGGCCTCGGGCTCGCCGATGCGGACCAGCGGCTTGCCGTCATTCGGGTCCTCGACCAGCAGGCCCTCGAACATCAGATGGTCGACCACGTCGCGCCAGGTGTGCAGGGCGACGTCGGCGCCGATGCCCCAGGTCGACAGGGCGGTCTCCCACGGCTGGACCTCCTTCGTCTTGCCCAGCAGGTGGTCGATGACGCGGGTCTTGCCGAAACGCTCGCCAAGCCGCTGGACGGCGGCCAGAGCCTTCTGGGCGTGGACGGTGGCGTCGAAGACGGCGGGCGGGTCGAGGCAGATGTCGCAGGCGCCGCACGGCTGGGCGGCCGTCTCGCCGAAATAGCGGCGCACGGTCTGGGGGCGGCAGGTGGCGCCGTCCAGCATGGCGAACAGCTGACGCGCCTTGCGCACCTGAACGGCCTTGACCTCCTCGGCCATGGGGCGGCCGTCGAGCCGTTTGAGGGTCCAGGCGATGTCGGACGGGCCGTAGAGCGTCAGGCCCTCGGCGGGTTCGCCGTCGCGCCCGGCGCGGCCGATCTCCTGCCAGTAGGCTTCCAGCGAGCCGGGTGGATCGGCGTGGATGACGAAGCGGACGTCGGCCTTGTCGACCCCCATGCCGAAGGCGATGGTCGCGACCATGACGGCCCCGTCCTCGGCCAGGAACCGCTCCAGCCGGCGGTCGCGGTCGCGGGCGTCCATGCCGGCGTGATAGGCGATGGCGTTGGTTCCGGCGGATTTGAGCGCGTCGGCCACCCGCTCGCAGCCGTCGCGCGAGCCGCAATAGACGACGCCGGACTTGCCGCGCCGCTGGCGCACCAGATCGATGACGGCGAGGTCGGTCTTCGCCCGAGAGGCATTCTCCTTGCGCACCGCCGAAAGCTGCAGGTTCGGGCGGGCGAAGCTGTCGACGAGGACCTTCGCGCCTTCCAGATGCAGGGAGCGGACGATGTCCTCGCGGGTGCGGGCGTCGGCGGTGGCGGTGACGGCGATGCGCGGCACACCGGGGAACAGCTCGGCCAGACGGCCGAGGGTGCGATAGTCGGGGCGGAAGTCGTGGCCCCACTGGGATACGCAGTGGGCTTCGTCGATGGCGATGAGGCTGAGCGGGAGATCGTGCAGCCGGTCGATCAGATGCGGCTGGGCAAGGCCCTCGGGCGAGACATAGAGCAGGTCCAGCTCGCCGGCCCGGGCCTGACGCCAGATGGCCGAGCGGTCGTCCATGGACACGCCGGAATCGAGCCGGGCCGCGGCCACGCCCTGCTGTTTCAGCGCCTCCACCTGATCGGTCATCAAGGCGATCAGGGGCGAGACGACGAGGCCGAGGCCCGGGCGCAGCATGGCCGGGATCTGGTAGCAGACCGACTTGCCGCCGCCGGTCGGCAGGACGGCCAGCACGTCGCGCCCGGCGAGAATCTCGGCGACAACGTCGGCCTGCAAGCCTCGGAAGTCGCCGTGGCCCCAGACCCGCTCCAGCGTCGCGCGGGCGTCGGCGAGCGACGGCGGGGCGATTGACGCTAAGGTTGTATCCGCGAGCATGGTGCGCTTGTGCCTCATTTGTTCTCGTTTGTCAGCGGGGAATTCGGCGGGAGGAGACGGATGACGCCCGTCCCGCTATAGCCCCGCCATGACCACCCTTCTGTATGGCCGCCCGCCGGCGGTGTTCGATCCGCCCGGCGCGGCGACCCAGGTTTCGCCCCTGATCCCCGGCTCGACGCCGCTCGAGGACATCCCCGAGGGCTCGGCCGACGAGATCATGATCTACGCCCCGCCCGGCGTGCTGGAGCGGCGGCATACGCTGGCGCTTGCGTTGCGGGCGCTGAAGCCCGGCGGCCGGCTGGACGCCATGGCGCCCAAGGACAAGGGCGGCTCGCGGCTGAAGAAGGAGCTGGAGGGTTTTGGCGTCGAGGTCGGCGAGAGCGCCAAGGCGCATCACCGCCGCTGCGTCGTCATTCGGCCCAAGGCGCTGATGGGGATCGACGAGGCGATCGCCGCCGGGGCGCCGCGTCTGGTCGAGGGGCTGGAGGCGTGGTCGCAGCCGGGGATCTTCGCGTGGGAACGGATCGACGCCGGCTCGCTGCTGCTGGCGCAGACGGCGCCGGGGCTGAAGGGGGCGGGGGCCGATCTGGGTTGCGGCTATGGCGCTCTGGCGACGGTGGTGCTGGGCTCGTCGGCGGTGACCTCGCTGCGGCTGATCGATCTGGACCGGCGCGCCATCGCGGCGGCGAAGCAGAATGTCACCGACCCGCGCGCGACCTTCGAATGGGCCGATGCGCGCACGGTCGAGGCGGCCGCCGATCTGGACTTCATCGTCACCAATCCGCCGTTCCACGACGGCGGGACCGAGGACAAGCGGCTGGGTCAGGCCTTCATCCGTCAGGCGGCGGGCATGCTCGGCAAGGGCGGGGTGCTGTGGCTCGTGGCCAACCGCCACCTGCCCTATGAGGCCGAGCTGAACGCGGCCTTCAAGCGCGTGCGGATGGCCGCCGACGCGGGCGGGTACAAGGTGTTCGAGGCGGTGAAGTGATCGCTCCTCTTGTCGTCATCCCGGCGAAGGCCGGGACCCAGCAGCGCGCGGGAGCGCGAACCTGTCCCGGCATCCGGCGCTTGCGTCATCGCCTTCGCTGCCGCTTCGGCGCCGCTGGGTCCCGGGGTCGCTGCGCGCCCCGGGATGACGACAGGAGGGAGCGTTGAAAACGCCCACCTCTCGTGTCGACAAGCTGCTGGGCTCGATGGGCTATGGCTCGCGGACCGAGATGGCGCGGCTGGGCAAGGCGGGCGGGATCGTGCTGGACGGCGCCGACCTGACGGATGTCTCGAAGCGGATCGCCGTGACGCCAGACCTGCCCGCGCGGATGGAGATCGACGGCGAGCCGCTGGATCCGACGCCCGGTCTGGTGATGATGCTGAACAAGCCGCTGGGGATGACCTGTTCGCGCAAGGAGGACGGGGCGCTGGTCTATGACGTCCTGCCGCCGCGATGGAAGCGGCGCGACCCGGCCATCTCGACCATCGGGCGACTGGACAAGCAGACGACGGGCCTGCTGCTGCTGACCGATGACGGCGATCTGCTGCATCGGGTGATCAGTCCCAAACGGCATGTGGCCAAGGTCTATCGCGCCACCCTGGCGCGGCCGCTGGACGGGAGCGAGGGCGACGTCTTCGCCGCCGGCGGTCTGGTGCTGGAGGGCGAGGACAAGCCGCTGTCGCCGGCCGTGCTGGAGGTGCTGTCGCCGACCGAGGCGCGGCTGACGGTGACCGAGGGCCGCTATCACATGGTGCGGCGGATGTTCGCAGCGGTGGGCAACCACGTCGAGGCGCTGCACCGCGAACGCGTCGGCGGGCTGGCCCTGCCGGACGATCTGGCGCCGGGCGAGTGGCGGCTGCTGGATCAGGCGCAGATCGACCTGATCTTCGCCTGACGGAACCCGGATCGGTCTGGGGCTCTAACGCTCCGCTTCCAGCGGAGACGACATGACCGGGGCGACGATCAAGAGAGACCTGCGCACCGGACGCTCGCTGTGGGCGGACAGTCATGGGCTGGGCGTGCCCGTCCAGCCGCTGACGGAGGCGATCGCGGTCGATGTGGCCATCGTCGGGGCCGGGATCAGCGGCGCCTTCATGGCGCGTGAGCTGAGCCGCGATCATTCGGTGGCGGTGCTGGACCGACGGCCGCCGCTGACGGGATCGACGGTGGCGTCGACGGCCCTGCTGCAATGGGAGATCGACCTGCCGCTGACCGCCCTGGCCGAAAAGGTCGGGATGGCCAGGGCGAAGCGGGCATATCTGCGCTCGCGATCCGCCGTCGACGATCTGAAGCGGATCGTGGCGGACGAAGGGATCGTCTGCGGGTTGAAGGACAAGGACACCCTCTATCTGGCCGGCGACGAATACGGCCGTCGCGCCCTCGAGGCCGAGGCTCAGGCGCGGGCCGGGATCGGGCTGGAAAGCGAATCCATCGGACCGGAGATTCTGCGCGACCGGTTCGGCATCGACCGGACGGGGGCTATCGTGAGCCAGGGTTCGGCCAGCGGCGATCCGGCGCGGCTGGCGGCGGGGTTGCTGCGGCGGGCGCAGGCGGCGGGGGCCAAGGTGTATTCGCGGGTCGAGGTGCTCCATGCGGTCAGCGATCCGGACGGCGTGACACTGCTGACCGATGCGGGTCATGCAGTGCGGGCGACATCGGTGGTGTTCTGCTGCGGCTACGAGTTTCCCAAGGGGGTGCCGACGCCGGGCGCAAAAGTGATCTCGACCTGGGCCATGGCGTCCAAGCCGCGCCAGCGCTGTCCGGCGTGGTTGCGGGACACGCTCGTGTGGGAGGCGTCGGATCCGTACCTCTATTTCCGCATGGGCGGGGACGGCCGGCTGATCGTCGGCGGCGAGGACGAGACGTCGCCCGACGCCCATGCCGACAAGGCGAAGTTGAAGCGCAAATGCGAGACCATCGCCCGGAAGCTGTCGCGCCTGCTGCCCGAGGTGGAGTTTGAGGTCGATTACAGCTGGGCCGGGGCCTTCGGCGAAAGCGCGACGGGCCTGCCCTCGATCGCGCCGGTGCCGGACATGGACCACGCCTGGGCGGTGATGGGCTTTGGCGGCAACGGCATCACCTATTCGGTCATCGCTTCGCAGGTGGTTTCGGCGGCGTTGCGCGGCGGGGCCGACCCGGACGCGGACCTGTACCGGCCTTGACCCCGGCGGGCGGCGGGAGCACCTGCGGCGGATGAGCGCCCATGCCAAGATCTGCGGCCTGACGACGCCGGAAACGCTGGATGCGGCGCTGACGGGCGGCGCGGCCTTCGTGGGCGCGGTGGTGTTTCCGAAAAGTCCGCGCCACATCGCACCCCTGCACGCGGCGACCCTGTTCGAGCGGGCGCGGGGCAAGGCGAAGATCGTGGCGGTGACGGTCGACGCCGACGACGCCTTGCTGACCGAAATCGCCCTGATCCTGAAGCCGGACCTGATCCAGCTGCACGGATCCGAAACGCCGGCGCGGGCCGAACAGGTCCGGATGCTGACCGGCGCGGGGATCATCAAGGCCCTGCCGATCCGGACGGACGACGATTTCGCCGCGGCCGACGACTGGGAGCCGTTCGTCGATCACCTGATGTTCGATGCGAAGCCGCCCGAGGGATCAGCGCTGCCGGGCGGGGTCGGGGCGCGGTTCGACTGGGTCATGCTGGCCGGGCGGGCGTATCGCCATCCGTGGTTCGTGGCGGGCGGTCTGACCCCGGACAATGTGGCGCAGGCCATCCGCATCTCGGGCGCGCCCCTGATGGATGTGTCCTCTGGCGTGGAAAGCGCCCCGGGTGTTAAGGACCCGGCCCTGATCACGGCGTTCCTCGACGCCGTCCGCTCCGCCTGATTTCCGCCGCTCCCCCGCGTGAAAGCTTCCCCCGTGAACGCCATCATCCCCAATCAATACGCCATGCCCGACGCCGAGGGCCGTTTCGGCCCCTATGGCGGGCGGTTCGTGGCCGAGACCCTCATGCCGCTGGTTCATGAGCTGAACGCGGCATACGAGGCCGCGAAAGCTGACCCGACCTTCCAGGCCGAGCTGGACGGCTTCCTGACCGACTATGTCGGCCGGCCCAGCCCGCTGTATCTGGCCGAGCGCCTGACGGAGCATCACGGCGCCGCGAACATCTGGTTCAAGCGCGACGAGCTGAACCACACGGGCGCGCACAAGATCAACAACTGCATGGGCCAGATCCTTCTGGCCATGCGGATGGGCAAGACGCGCATCATCGCCGAGACCGGCGCCGGCCAGCACGGCGTGGCGACGGCCACCGTCTGCGCCCGCTTCGGCCTGAAATGCGTCGTCTACATGGGCGCCACCGACGTCGAGCGGCAGATGCCCAACGTCTTCCGCATGAAGCTGCTGGGGGCCGAGGTCGTGCCGGTGACGGCTGGCCGGGCGACGCTCAAGGACGCCATGAACGAGGCGATGCGCGACTGGGTCACCAATGTCGAGGACACCTACTACCTGATCGGAACGGCGGCGGGCCCGCATCCCTATCCGGCCATGGTGCGCGACTTCCAGTCGGTGATCGGGCGCGAGACGCGTGTGTCCATGCTGGCGCGGCGCGAGAAGCTGCCGGACGCGGTGGTCGCGGCCATCGGCGGCGGTTCGAACGCCATCGGCCTGTTCCATCCCTTCATCGAGGACGCCGGGGTGCGGTTGATTGGGGTCGAGGCGGCCGGACGCGGGCTGGACGGCCCGGACCATGCGGCGTCGCTTCAGGGCGGACGGCCCGGCGTGCTACACGGCAACCGCACCTATCTGCTGCAGGACGACGACGGCCAGATACTGGAAGGCCATTCGATCTCGGCCGGCCTCGACTATCCGGGCATCGGCCCCGAGCACGCCTGGCTGAAGGACATCGGCCGCGCCGAATACCGCGCCGCCACCGACGCCGAGGCGCTCGAAGCCTTCCAGCTGTGCTCGAAGCTTGAGGGGATCATCCCCGCGCTGGAGCCCAGCCACGCGCTCGCCCGGGTGGGCGAGATCGCGAAGGAAGTGGGCAAGGGCGGCGATGTCGTGCTGAATATGTGCGGGCGGGGCGACAAGGACATTTTCGCCGTGGCGAAACACCTGGGCGTGGAGTTGTAGAATGAAGATCGCAGGACTGGCCGTTGCAGCGGCCCTCATGGCCGCGCCCGCCTGGGCGCAGCAACCGGCGGCGCCGCCCCCCGTTCTCGCGTCTCCGGAGGCCATGGTGCTGCCGGGCGCGACCCTGGCGCCCGATTGCGGCGGTCTTTACAATCTCGCCGGCCGCGCCTTCTGCGTCAGCGCGCCGCTGGCAGGGATCGGCGCTCTGGCCGAGGCCTATATCGCCGATCTGGGGAGCAGGGGCTGGCTCACGGCCGGCGGCGACGACAACCGCGTCGTGTTCGTGCGCCGCAGGGACGGCGGCGGCTGCGACGGGCTGCAGATGCAGGCATTCTACGACACGACGCGGCCTGCGGGTCCCGCGGCGCTTGGCTATCTCGGCTTCGGTCCGATCCCCGGTGACGTCTGCGCCGCCCAGCCGGCCGCTCCCGCGGCGACGGTCCCGCCGGCGCAATGACCACAGCGCGCATCGACGCCCGCTTCGCCGCGCTGAAGGCCGAGGGCCGGGCCGGCTTTGTGGCCTATGTCATGGCCGGGGATCCCACGCGGGATCAGGCGATCGAGATCCTGCGCGGCCTGCCCGGCGCGGGCGCCGACATCATCGAGTTGGGCTTTCCCTTCTCGGATCCGATGGCCGAGGGACCGCCGATCCAGCGCGCCGCCCTGCGCGGGCTCAAGGCCGGGCTGACGCTGAAAGGCACGCTGGCGCTGGCCGCCGCCTTCCGCCAGGGCGACGCCGACACGCCGGTGATCCTGATGGGTTACCTCAATCCGATCGAGACATACGGCTACGACGCCTTCGCCCGCGACGCGGCGGCCAGCGGCGTGGATGGGCTGATCGTCGTCGACTGCCCGCCGGAAGAGGCCGGGCCGTTGTCGGACGCGCTGGACGCGGCGCAGGTGTCGCTGATCCGGCTGGCCACGCCGACCTCGGACGACGCGCGGCTGAAGATCATCGCCGAGCGGACCTCGGGCTTTGTCTACTACGTCTCGGTCGCGGGCGTGACCGGGGTGAAGGAGGCGCAGGCCGTGTCGGTCGCTCCGGCCGTGGAACGCGTCCGCAAGGCTTCGGGCCTGCCCGTTGCGGTCGGTTTCGGGGTCAAGACGCCGGAGCGCGCCGCCGAGATCGCCCGGGTGGCCGATGCCGTGGTGGCCGGCTCGGTTCTGGTCGACGAGGTTGCGGCCGCTCTGGAGGCGAACGAACCCGCCGCGACCCGCGTTCTGGCCAAGGTGCGGTCCCTCGCCGATGCGGTCCGGGGTGCGCGCGTGAAAGAAAGCGTCTAAAGCGCCGCCATGGTCGACAAGAACAAACCCCCCCAGGAAAAACGCGGCGGCTGGCTCAGCCGCTTCGCCCCCGGCGTGCGCAAGATCGTCAGCCGGCGCGACACACCCGAGAACCTGTGGGTCAAGGATCCCGACACCGGCGAGATGCTGTACCGGTCGGATCTTGAAAACTCGCTGTGGGTCACGCCCTCGGGCCGCCACATGCGGATCAACGCCGACCAGCGGCTGCGCTACACCTTCGACGACGGCGCGTTCGAGTCGATCGACACGCCCGACGTGCCCGAGGACCCGCTGAAATTCTCGGACGGCAAGCCGTACAAGGACCGGCTGGCCGCCGCCCGCAAGGCAGCCGGCCGCAAGGACACCATGGCCATCGGCTTCGGCGAGCTGGACGGAACGCCCGCGGTGGTGATCGTCCAGGACTTCAGCTTCATGGGCGGTTCGCTGGGCATGGCGGCGGGCGAGGCCTTCATCGCCGCGGCCCGGGCGGCCGTCGAGCGCGGCGTGCCGCTGGTCTGCTACACCGCCGCCGGCGGCGCGCGGATGCAGGAGGGCGCCCTCAGCCTGATGCAGATGGCGCGCTCGACCCTGGCCATCCAGGAGCTGAAGGCGGCGCAGCTGCCCTTCGTCGTGGTGCTGACCGACCCGACGACCGGCGGGGTGACCGCCAGCTACGCCATGCTGGGCGATGTGCATCTGGCCGAGCCGGGGGCCCTGATCGGCTTCGCCGGTCCGCGCGTCATCGAAGCGACCATCCGCGAGAAACTGCCGCCGGGCTTCCAGCGCGCCGAATATCTGCAGGAAAAGGGCATGGTCGACCGCGTCGTCGCCCGTGAGGACCTGCCGGTGGTGCTGGGCCAGATCCTGTCGATGCTGATGGGCGGGCGGCGTCGGGCGGCCTGAGCGCCGTGGACCCGATCTCCGAACGCCTGAGGGCGCGGCACCCCCAACGGATCGACCTGTCTCTGGATCGGATGCGGGTGCTGTGCGCCGCCCTGGGCGATCCCCAGAACCGGCTGCCGCCGGTGGTCCATGTGGCGGGCACCAACGGCAAGGGTTCGACCGTCGCCTTCATTCGCGCCATCGCTGAAGCCGCCGGCTTGCGCGTCCATGCCTACACTTCGCCGCATCTGGTCCGGTTCAACGAGCGCATCCGTCTGGGCGGGAAACTGATCGGGGACGATGTGCTGAACGACATCCTCGACCGGATCGAGGTGCTGGACGTCGAGGCGACCGTGTTCGAAAGCACGACCGCCGCCGCCTTCGTGGCCATGAGCGAAACCCCGGCCGATCTGGCCATCGTCGAAGTGGGTCTTGGCGGCGTGCTGGACGCCACCAATGTGATCGAACGCCCGCTGCTGAGCGTCATCACGCCTGTCGATCTGGACCATGCGGAATTCCTCGGCACGTCCCTGCCCGGCGTGGCCGCGGAAAAAGCCGGCATCCTCAAGCCCGGCGCGCGCGGTCTGATCGCGCGCCAGTCGGAGGCGGCGATGGCGGTGATTGAGAAGGCGGCGCAGACGGTTCGCGCGCCCCTGACCGTCATGGGCGTGGATTTCGACGCCTGGGCAGAGCGGGGCGGCATGGCGTTTCAGGATCAGGAGCGGTTCCTCGACCTGCCGGCCCCGGCGCTGGCCGGACCGCACCAGATCGCCAACGCCGGGCTCGCCGTCGCCGTGGCGCTGGAACTGGATCTGCCCGAGGCGGCGATCGCGGAGGGCCTGCGGGCGGTGCGCTGGCCTGCCCGTCTGCAACGGCTGACGCAGGGGCCCCTCGGCGAGGCCGCGCGGGCGGCCGACGCCGAGCTCTGGCTGGACGGGGGACATAATCCGCATGCGAGCCGGGCGTTGGCCGAGGCCCTGGCCGAGCGGCAGGCGAAGGCGCCGCGACCGCTGGCGCTGATCGTCGGCATGCTGGCCAACAAGGATGCGGGCGGATTCTTCGAGGCCTTGAAGGACTCGGGCGCCGCCGTCTTCACCGTGCGCTTCGACGGGGCTGCGGCAGAGCCGGAAGCCTTGGCCGCGGTCGCGCGGGGGCACGGTCTGGGCGCCACGCCATGCGCCTCGGTCGACGAGGCGCTGGACCGGGCCCTGCGTCTGGGCGCGGGTCGCGTGGCGATCTGCGGTTCGCTGTATCTCGCGGGCGAGGTGCTGGGCGCGGCGCGGGAAACCTGGCCGGTCTGACCCGCTTTCGCCCGAGCCGCTAGTTCACGTCCGGGGTGCGAACGCGCTGGAGGTTGCGCAGGAACTCGCGCGTCTGCTGCGTCTGGGGCGCCGCGACGCGTATGGTCCGGCAGACGCGCTGCTGCAGGTTCGAACCCGTGGCGCGCTCCAGCCGGCAGACCCGCCGTGTCCCGGCTTCCAGCTCCGCATGCGTTGCACTGGTCGACCGCGCTTCGGCGGGCGCCGGCGTTGCGGCGATGACGGACACCTGGCCGCCTGCCAGCAGGGCGGCGGCGATGAGAGCGGCGGTCAGCATGGGACGGCTCCGGCGGTCGTTGATCAGACCGCAGGAGAACACCGATCGCCGATGGGGGCAAATCCGGGGTTGTTCAACCCCGGCGGGATCATGCGGCGGCCGATCCGATGCCCGACTCGGCCAGCCATTCGAGAATCTTGCCCTTGGGCATGGCGCCGACCTTCATCGAGGCCATCTGGCCGTCCTTGAAAAGCATCAGGGTCGGGATGCCCTTCACGCCCAGTTTCGACGGGACCATGGGGCTGTCGTCGATGTTGACCTTGGCGATGGTGACCTGACCGGCCAGATCGTCGGCGATCTGCTCCAGCGCGGGTCCGATCTGTTTGCACGGGCCGCACCATTCCGCCCAGAAGTCGACCAGAACGGGCTGGGAAGCCTTCAGAACGTCGGCTTCGAAGCTGTCGTCGGTGACCTTGATGGTGGCCATGGAGAATATCCTGTCTGGCGTCGCAGGGGCGACGCGAATGATCGGACGGTCAGACTGTCTGATTCCGGCCCGGTGCCGAGGATGTGGGATGTTCCGGCGTCCAAATCAACGCCTATGGCGTCAGCGCCGCCCGCATCAGGTCTGCGGGTACGGCCATCAGCCGCGGACCGTCCGTCCAGACCAGCGCCGCCTCGACAGGCCGGTCGGGATAGAGCCGCGCCAGCACCGAGGCGTAGACCGCCATCTGCAGCACATAGGCGGGGTCGGCGTCCTCGATACGGTCGGGGGCGGGCCGGTTGGTCTTGTAGTCGACCACCAGCACCCGGTCGGGCGTCACGACCAGCCGGTCCATGCGTCCCGAGATCGGGACATCGCGCACCGATCCGGTCAGCGCGACTTCCGGACGGGAGCCGGGGCCGAACACCGGCGCGAACCGTGCGTCGTTCAGAACGCGGAACGCGGCGTCGATCATTTCGGCGCGCGCGGCGTCGTCGAGGTCCCGTTCCCGGGACAGAATGCGGCGGGCGGCGTCGGCGCGGTCGGCGGGCGTGATGTCGGGCAGGCGCTCGAGCAGGCGGTGGATCAGGTCCCCCCGCCGGAATCGACCTAGAGGCGCCCCCGGCCCGGCGGTGGTCGCCAGTGGCGAAGGCGCGGGGATGCGGGTCGTCTCCTCCATCTTCGACGGCGAGGCGAAGCGGGCGGCGTTGTCCGGCGCGGGCGGGGTGCGCGCCCACGACGGAACCGTTGTCGGCGCCGGACGGGCGATGGCGCCAGCCGCAAGCATCTCCGGATCGACACCGAAGCGAAGCACGCCGTCGCCGATGTCGCGGATGTTCAGCGGTTCGTCATCGCCCAGCCGCCGGAAGGTTTCGGCGATGACGCTCCACCAGCTGCCCGCCTCGAAGCCCTCCTCGGGCCGCCGGGTCGCGCGGCCCATGATCACCAGACGGTCGCGGGCGCGGGTCAGGGCGACATAGAGCAGGCGCAGGGTCTCGGCGTCGGTGCGGGCTACGCGAGCCTCGCGCGCCGCCTTTGAGGCGGGGCAGTCGTCTCTGGCCGAGCCGGGGCACATCAGCCAGCCCTCGCCCTCCTCGCCGTCGTCGGTCGCAGACGGCATCAGGGTCGGGCCCTGCGGCTTGGCGCGCGAGGTCGTGTCGGGAAGGATGACGATGGGCGCCTCGAGACCCTTGGCTCCATGCACGGTCATGACCCGCACTTCGTTGCGGGCCCCTTCCATCTCGCGCTTCACCTCGACATCGGCGGCTTCCAGCAGGGCGACGCAGGTCTCCAGATCGACCCCGCCGCGGTCCTCGGCGGCCAGGACCTGGGCGAGGGTTTCGTCGATCGCCTCCTCAGCCTCGCGGCCCAGTCGGGCGAGAATGCGGGCGCGGCCCGAGACGCCCGTCTCGTCGATCCGGTTCAGCAGGCTGGAGAAGAAGGCGAAGGGGTCACGGTCGCGGGCCTCCAGCGCGGCCTGGACGAAGTCGCGGGCGCGGCGCCACTGCGGCTGTTCGCCGGCGCGTTGTTGCAGTTCGCGCCAGAGCGACCGGCCTGCGCGGCCCTCCTTGTCGGCCAGCGGATACAGGCTGTGGGCGTCGCCGAAATCTGTGATGTCGCAGAAGGGGCTGCGCAGCACTTCGGCCAGTGACAGGTCGTCATCGGGATAGAGGGCGAAGCGGGCGACGGCGATCAGGTCGTCGAAGACGATATGGCTGCTCAGCTTCAGCCGGTCGGCGCCGGCGACGGGAACGGCCTCCGCCTTGAGGGCGCGGATGATCTCCTCGAACAGGGCGTCGCGGCGGCGGACCAGAACGAGGAAGTCGCCCCAGCGGGCGGGGCGCATCCCGCCGGGCGCGTCGCGGTCATGGACGGCGCTTCCGGCCTCGACCTGTTTGCGGATGTCGCGGGCCATCGCCTGGGCCAGCTGTTTGCGGCCGCTGCGGGCGTCCTCCTTGTCGACCGGAGCGTTCCAGGCCTCGCGGTCCGGCGTGACGGGATCGTGGAACAGGGGCCACAGATCGACCGAGCCGTGCTGACCGACGCGGGCCGGATGGTGGGTCGGGATGTCGCCCAGCTGGCCGACAAGGGCGCGGGTCCGCTCCGGCCCCTCAAAGGCCGCGTCGACAAAGGCCAGCACTTCTTCCGTCGAGCGGAAGGAGGTGTCCAGCGGCACCTCCTCGAACGGACGACCTGCGCCGCGGGCCAGCGCCTCATAGGCCTGCGCCTCCTGCCGCAGCCTTTCTGGTCGCGCGCCCTGGAAGGAGTAGATCGACTGTTTCTCGTCGCCCACCGCGAAGACGGTGCGCGGGATGCGCGGCGTCTCGCCCCGGCGGGCGGCGCCCTCGCCCGAGAAGAACTCCTCGGTCAGGGCCTTGAAGATGGCCCACTGGTCGGGGGCGGTGTCCTGGGCTTCGTCGACGAGCACGTGCTCGATGCCGCCGTCCAGCTTGAACAGGACCCAGGCGGCGGTCGCGCGTTGGGTCAGCAGCTCGACCGTGCGGACCACGAGGTCGGAGAAGTCCAGCGCGCCCTGCCGCGCCTTGGCGGTCTCGTAGAAGGCGGCGTGGGCGTGGGCGAGCGTCAGCGCCTTGACCGTATCATCGGCGACCCTGGCCGCGCGCATGCGGTCGAGGACGGCGCAGTATTTGAGCGAGACGGAGTCGAGATAGCCAGCCGCCGCGGCCGGCGCACTCTTGGTGCCGAATTTCGTCCGCGCCTCGCCCTTCGAGTCGATGAAGAGGGCCTTCATGGCGGCGAGGCTGGAGTGGGGCGGGACCGCCTCGCGCATCTGGTGGGCGATCTTCTGGTCGTTGGCCGAGCCGGTGGCGAAGCCATCGGCGGCGGCGCGCCAGTCGGCGGGGTCGAGCCATTCGAGGAAACCGGTCTCGATGGCCGCGGGCGTATCGTCTTCCGAAACCCCGGCGAGGATGTGCGGACCCGGCGCGGCGCCCGAGGTCCAGCGCTCGACATAGGCGACCAGCTTGCCGCGCTCGGCCTCGATCATGGCCAGCAGGGCGTGGAAGGATTTCCAGTCCAGCTCGACCGCGAAATGGGCGTAGGCGGCGCCCAGCCGGCCGTCGGGATCGGCGAGCGCCGCGCGGGCCAGATCCTCGCGCGCTGCGTGCGACAGGGCCACCGCCGCCTCGTTCTCCAGCACCTTGAAGGCGGGCGAGACGCCGGCCTCGATGGGGAAGCGGCGGAGCAGTTTTTCGCAGAAGGCGTGGATGGTCTGGATCTTCAGTCCGCCGGGCGTCTCCAGCGCGCGGGCGAACAGGCGACGGGCCTCCTTAAGGTCGCCAGGGTTCAGGGCGGCGGGATCGCGGCCGTCCAGCCGGGCCAGATCACGCGACAGGTCGGCGTCGTCCATCACGGCCCAGCGGCCCAGTTTGTCGAACAGCCGGGCCTGCATCTCGGCGGCGGCGGCCTTGGTGTAGGTGACGCACAGGATCTCGCCGGGCGGAGCCTTCTGCAGCAGCAGCCGGGCCACGCGGTCGACCAATGTCGTGGTCTTGCCCGAGCCGGCGTTGGCGGTGACGAAGACTGACCGGCCGGGATCGGCGGCGGCGGTCTGGTGGGCGCGGGCCTGTTCGAGGGGGGACAGGGTCATTCCGGCGCCTCGTCCTCGCCGCCGACAACGTGCCATTCCCAGACGCGGGCCAGATGGTCGTAGTTGCCGCCGAAATTGCCCATGAACTGCGGCGCGGCCCAAGAGACATAGGGTTTCGATTCCTCGTCAAAGGCGGCGACGCCGTCGACCAGCCGGGTCAGTTCGCGTTCGGCCAGCTGGTCAGCGGTCAGGGGCTGGTTGCGCGTTACCTTGCCGACGTCGACAGCCTCGCCGGGCGTCTTGCGGCCCGTGACCTTGACGTAGAGCAGTTCCGAGGCGGGCGTCGGCGGCGCGCCGGGGAAACCACCCTCCGCGAGGATGGCGGCGGTCAGGGTCAGCTGGGGCGCGAAGCCCTGGGCCACCTGTTTCGCGCTGGGCGTGGAGCCGGTCTTGAAGTCGATGACGGCCGCGCCCGTGGCGTCCAGTTCGATCCGGTCGGCCTTGGCGGTCAGGGTGAAGGGACCGGCTGGCGCGCCGAAGGTCATCTGGCCCGTCTGTTCGATCAGCAGGGTCGCGCCGCGAGACCGGCGCTCGCGCTCCCAGCTGGCCAGCCAGACGGCGCAGTTGCGCGCCAGCGGCGTTTCCCGGGCCATGGCGTGGTCCTCGAAGCCGGCGGCATCCAGCTCCTCGCGCAGGAAGGTCTCGATCTGATCGGCGCAGTCGTCGGGCAGGGCGTCGGGCCAGCTGACGACGACGCGCTCGATGGCGCGGTGGACAGCGTTGCCTCGCGCCATGGCCTCGGCAGAGGCGCCGGGCCGGTCCAGCTTCTGCAGGCCGAGAATGCGTTGGGCGTAGACTGCGTAGGGATCACGGACCCAGCGTTCGACGCCCGTGACCGGCAGCTGGCGCGGGCGGCGGCGGACGGGGGGTGTCGGAGCCGGGCGCCGCTCGTAACGCGGCGGTCCCGGTGGCGGGACATCCAGCGCGCGGGCAGTATCGACCGAGGCGGAGGGGCGTTCCAGCACGATGGGCGTCGTCGGGGCGTTAGCGCCGCGGGTCAGCATCTCCAGCCGCCACAGCCAGCGCGACTTGACCGCGGGCTGACCCCCCCGACGTTCGGAATGGACCAGTATGGCCTCGTCGGCGCAGGCGGCCTGGACGAAGTCCTGGGCGGTCTGGCCGAGCCGCCGCTCGGGCGGCGGCAGGCCCAGGGTCTGGCGCATGGGGCGTGACAGGAAGGGATCGGTCGGCGCTGCGTTGGGCCAGACGCCCTCTTCCAGCCCGGCCAGGATCATCCGGTCGGCCCGCACCAGCCGGGCCTCGATGGCGCCGAGGATGCGCAGGCGCGGCTGGGTGGCCCCACCGGTGCGCACCGTCTCCTCGGTCAGCAGGCCGCGCACCAGATCGGTGAACTCGGCGCGCGACACGGCGCCCAGCGACGCCCCGCCCTCGATCAAACCCGACAGGAGGGAAGCGGCCGCCTCGCCGTCAGGTCCGGCCCAGGCGTTCTGACCGGCCAAGGCCTCGATCAGTTCGGTCAGGGTCCGGGCAGCGGCGTCCAGCGGCGCCTCGGGCGCGAAGGGCGAGAGCGCGGCGGCGGACAGGGCCTCCAGCCGATCGACCAGAGCTCCGGCGGCGGTCAGGCGGGCGCGGCTTCCCTCGGACGGGACCTTGCCGTCGTCGCGGGGTTCGCCCGCCTTCAGAAGGGCGCGGCGCAGCCGGCTCCAGTCGCGATGGCGGGGACCGCGCAGGGCGTGGTGTTCGAGGGCGCGCAGGGCGAGGGCTCCGTCGGTCTCGCCGAGGTCGACCCGGACCAGCGGATGTTTCAGCAGGCCCAGCAGGGCATGGGGATCCAGCGGCGTCGCCATGAAGCGGACCGCAAGATCCACCAGCCGCCCAGCATCCATGCGCGAAAGCGGCTGACCGGAGGAGACGTCGGCGGCGACGCCCCAGCGTTCCAGCCGGGCGGCGACGCGCCGGCCGAGGGCGAGGTCGGGCGTGACGAGGGCGCAGGTCCGGCCCGGCGTCTCCAGCGTCTCTCGCATCATCAGGGCGAGGGCGGAGGCGGCGTCTTCCTCGGCGCGGACGGTGACGACGGACAGACCCTCCAGCCCTTGGGCGATGGGGTCAGCGGACTGTGTGCTGAAGGCGTCTTTACGCAGGGCGCCGATGACCGTGCGCCAGTCATCGGTGGCGTCGGCGGGCCGCAGGGCCTCGTTGATCAGCCGCTGGCGCGCGCGGCCGCGCGCTTCGGCGACCGCGTCCTCGGCGGGGCGGAACCACGGCCGGACGGCCTCGCGCCCGGCGCGCTTGTTCAGAAGCCGCCACAGGGCGTTCTGCGGATGTTGTTCGTTGTCGCCCAGCGTGTCCCAGACGGTCGGGTCCAGATCTCGGTCGAGGCCGGGCAGCACCACACAGCCGCGCGGCGCGGCGGCGACGGCGGCCAGCACATCGGCGGCGGCGGGGGCGGTGCCGGTCGAGCCGGCGGCGATGACGGTCTGGGTCGGCGGCCGCTCGGTCCAGGCCGTCGCCAGCAGGCGCAGCAGCCGGGCGCGTCGCCACGCCGGATCGACCAGCCCCATGGCCTCCAGCCGCTTCGGCCAGGCCTCGACCGCGAGGGCGAGGAATTCAGCGGACTCGCGCCAGTGTTCGGCCAGATCGCCTTCGACCAGCGTGGCGACCTTATGCAGGTCCCCGATCTCTTCCAGCTGGCAGGAATCGAGGAAGCCGCCGAGCGCATCCGCCATCTCCAGCGCGCGCAACGGCGACAGGCCGGGACGGAAGTCCTCGACGATCATCCGCGCCATCTCGAAGCGGCGCATCAGGGGGGCGATGGCGGGCGGCAGGTCGAGACCGAGTTCGCCGGGGGCGAACGGCGGCTCATCCTCCTCCAGATCGCCGAGCGGTCGGACCTGCGGCAGCAGCAGCGGCCGGCCCCCCGCCTGTTTCGACAGGGCGGTGGTGAAGGCGCGGGCGGCGCGTCGGTTGGGCAGCAGGATGACGGCGTCGGACAGCGCCTCGGGCGGATGATCGCCCAGCCAGTCCAGAACCCCGGCGGCCAGATCCTCGAGGAAGGGCCGGCGCGCCTCGATGGCGTACCAGCGCGGGCCAATCGGTTCGAAGGGATCGAAACGGCTGCTCATTCCCCCGCCAGTTTCGCCTCGGCCTCGTCGCGCGCCTGTGGGTCGCCGACGTGCATCCAGTCGCCGTCCAGCACGCAGCCGTACAGGCGTCCGGCGGCGGCGGAGCGACGCCAGAGGTCAGCCAGCGAGAAGGGTCCGTCGGGGCCGTCCGCCACATAGTCGGGCCGGCAGATGTGGACGCCCATATAGGCGACGGGCGCTTCCGTGGCGTCGCCGCGGAAGGTCAGCCGGCCGTCATCGGCGAGGAAGAAATCGCCGTCGCCCTCAAAACCGATCGAGCCCTCGCGTCTCGCGAGAAGAAGCGCGGCATCCATGATTGACGGATTCCACAACCGGGCGAGTTGATTCAGCGCATCGCCCTTCGGGTCGGTCCAGACGCTGTCGATATTGGCGACGAAGACCGGGTCGGACCCGAGGAGGGCCGCGGCCTTCTTGAGTCCGCCCCCGGTTTCCAGCAGTTCGGTGCGTTCGTCGGAGATGACGATCTCCGGCCCGCGCCCGCGCGCCGCCAGATGGCTCTCCAGCCGGTCGGCGAACCAGTGGACATTGACCACCGCCCGCTCGACGCCCGCCTCGGCCAGCCGGTCCAGCACGTGATCGATCAGGGCCCGTCCGCCGACCTCGACGAGGGCCTTGGGCCGGTCGTCGGTCAGGGGGCGCATGCGGGTGCCGAGGCCCGCGGCCAGAACCATGGCGGTCTTCGGGACGGCGGTCATGCGCGCAGTCCTGCCGGGACGTGGCGATCGAACCAGGCCGCGACGGTCTCCATCCCGGGCTTGCCCAGATTGGCGTTCAGATGGGCCCAGACGCGCGGCATGAAGGCGGCGTAGCGGGGCTTGCCGTCGCGCGAGATCAGCCGGGCGAAGACGCCCAGAATGCGGGCCTCATTGAGGGCGGCGAGGGCGTGGTAGTCGCGGCGGTAGGTCTCGCGATCGACCATCATGACCTCGCAATAGTGGTTGAAGCAGACCGCCTCCAGTTCCGGGGGCACGTCGCGGCGGGCGTCCTGCAGCAGGGAGTGCAGGTCCCAGACGGGGTGAGCCAGAACCGCGTCCTGGAAATCGATCATGCCGACCCGGCGCTGATACGTCCGGTCGGGAAGCCAGATCAGGTTTTCGGCGTGATAGTCGCGGTGCGCCGTCACCCAGGCCTTCTCTTCGCCCATGGCCGCGACCGGCGCCCAAACGGCCTGCCATTCGTCGATCGCCGCGGGACCGAAGTCGAGTTCCGGGTGCAGTTTCGGCATCCACTGGACGAACAGGTCCGCGCCGCCCTGCAGCGCGACCGCGTCATATTTGAGCAGGGGCCAGCCGCCCCCCGGGCCGGGCATGACGTCGGGCAGGAGTCCGGCCAGATGCAGCCTCGCCAGCGCGTCCACAGCCGCGAGGTACAGCGGGGCCTGCGGTTCTCCCTCGTCGATGACGCGGGCGAACAGGTCGTCGCCGAAGTCCTCGATCACGGCCAGTCCGTTCTCGACATCCACGGCGATGATGTCAGGCGTCGAGAGGCCGGCGTGGCGCAGGTGGTCGGCGACGGCGGCGAAGGCCTCGATCCGGCCAGCTGACAGGCGGGCGACGGCGTTCCAGCCGGCCGCGTGGCGCTGGGCCGGCGTCCAGCCGGGGTCACAGGGCTGGGACTCCGCGGCGGGAGCCTGATCCATCAGCATCAGGGTCGCGCCGGCCGGCGTGGTCAGCCGCTCGTAGCGTCGCGTCGAGGCGTCGCCGGGCAGGGGCGTCCGCACAGCCTCGGCCAGGCCGGCGGACCTCAGGAAGGCGAGACGGAGGTGTTCGCGGTCAGACATGGAGGTCCTTCAGTTTCGTCTCCCATGCGCCTGTGCCGGACAGTGTCGCAACCCGGCCCTCGTCCTGTTCGGCGAGGGTGACGGTCAGGATGTCGGGGCCCAGCCAGCGGGCCGGATCGGCGCCCAGACGCTCGGGCCATTCGATGATGGCGCAGCCGTCGTCCAGCGCCTCGTCCAGTCCGATCTCCGCGGCCTCTTCGGGCCGGGTCAGGCGATAGAGGTCGAAATGGGCGACCGGGGGATCACCCTCGTAGAACTGGACGAGGGTGAAGGTCGGGGAGGGCACGTCCTCGTCGGGCCGCGTCAGGGCCCGGATCAGGCCGCGGGCCAGTGTCGACTTGCCCATGCCCAGCGGCCCGTACAGCAGCACCGTCTCGCCGCGCTCCAGCCGCCGGGCGACGGCGCCACCGAGGCGAGCGGTGGCGTCGGCGTCGGGCAGAGACAGGGGAACCGCGTCAGGCAAAGTCGGCGTCCGGCTGGCTGGGCAGGACCCGCTCGGTGAAGGCCTTCAGGCCATAGGTCGCCTTGACCGCGTCGATGTCGAGCCGGGTCGGCGGCACCGGCTTGCCGACCTTCAGCTGGAAGGCCTTGCGGCGCTTGTTCAGCAGTTCGTGGAACAGGGTGATGTCCCTTAGCTCCGGCGAGATCCGGTCGAAAAAGTGGAACAGGCGCGAGGTAGGGCCGGCGACATGGATCGGCACGATGGGCGCGTCATATTTGCGCGCCAGCGAGGCGGCGGTGGGGGCCCATTCGGGATCGGTGACCGAACCGTCCTTCGCCACCCGCGCCAGCCGTCCGGCCGGAAACATGACGATGCAGCGCTCGGCCTCGAACGCCTCCTTCGCGGCCAGAAGGGTGGCCCGGGTCTTTTCGCGGGTGCGTTTGTCGACGACCCATTCGACCGGGATGACGGCCTCACCCAGCCGGGGCGAGACCCGCAGGGCGTCGGCATTGGCGAAGAAGACGGCGTCGGGGCGGCGGCTGCGGATGGCGTCAAAGACGGCGATTCCGTCGGCGATGCCGGTCGGATGATTGGCCACGACGACGCAGCGGCCCGTGGCCGGAATCCGCTCCGGGTTCATCACCGCGACCTTCAGGTCCAGCAGGTCGCTCATATAGTCGAGGGCGCCGGCGCCCGAGAGCGGCTTTACAGCATCCGCCATGCGCACCGCGGCGCGGTAGTTGAGCAGCTTGTAGAGGATCGGCCGGACCAGCGGCCAGGCGAGGGATGCGGTCAGACGCGGCGCGCGCTCGGCGATCAGCACGTCGCAGACGTGCGGTTCCCGGCGGGTCGGCGTGAGGGCGACGGTCTCGGTCATTCGACGCCGGTTGTCGCCGCTCGCGGCCCGCTCGGCAAGCGGCTTGGCGGGACCGGCGGGCGTGTTAAGTCTGGCGCAGGCGTTCAGGGGATGAAGATGGCGGTCAGGTCGGGACTTCGGGTCGGCGCGGCGGCGCTGTTGTGGCTGGCGGGCGCGGCGGGGGCGCTGGCCCAGACCGCCGCGCCAGCGCCGGCGGCGACGCCGTCCGCGCCTGTGGTCGCGCCGACGGCGGAGGGCGGCCTCAGCCTGGACCAGCTGGCCATGATGGAGCGAGTGGCTGATCCCCGCCTGTCGCCCGATGGGTCGCGGGTTCTCTACACCGTCCGAACCACCGACTGGGGCGGCAACAGGGGTGTCAGCGCCGCCTGGGTGATCGAGGCTGACGGGACCAGCCGCCGTCTGGCGGCCTCGGACGGCGGCGTGTCGAGCGCGCGCTGGAGCCCTGACGGGCAGGCGATCTATTTCCTGTCATCGCGCGGCGGCTCCAGCCAGGTCTGGCGCATGGACCGCGACGGCCGGGCGGCGGTGCAGGTGACGACCCTGCCGCTCGACATCACCGCCTTCCGCATGACGCCGGACGGACGAATGCTGGTCGTGGCGCTGCCGGTTTTCGTGGACTGCGGAACCCTCGCCTGCACCAGCGACCGGCTGAAGGCGCAGGGGGCGGCGGTTTCGACGGTGCGGACCTATGACCGGCTGCCGCTGCGCCCGTGGGACAGCTGGAACGACGTGCGGCGCAGCCATCTGTTCGCCCTGCCGCTGAACGCCTCGGGTCTGGCGGCGGGCGAGCCGCGCGACCTGATGGCGGGCGTGGACGGCGACACCCCGGCGCGACCGCTGGGCGACGACAGCGAGTTCGTCATCTCGCCGGACGGGCGGCGCGTGGTGTTCTCGACCCAGATGCAGGGCCGTGAGGAAGCCTTCACCAACGACCTTGATCTCTACAGCGCCTCGATGGACGGCGGACCGGCGGTCAATCTGACGGACGGCAATCCGGCGCCCGACAGCAATGCGGTCTTCTCTCCGAACGGACGCCAGCTGGCCTGGCTGGCGGGGCGGCGCGAGAATGTGTTCGGCGATCAGGCCGTGGTCATGGTCGGAAACGCCGACGGCTCGAACGCCCGGGCCCTGACGCCTGACTGGGACCGCGGCCCCGGCGCCCTGCGCTGGCGTTCCGACGGGCGGGCGCTCTACGCTGTCGCGGCCGAGAACGGCCAGCAGAAGCTGTTCGAGATCGACGCCCGGACGGGCGCGGTGCACGCGGTGACGGAAGAAGGCACGGTCTCGGCCTATGACGAGACGCGCGGCCGGCTGGTATTGTCGCAGGAAGGCTTCGGCGGCCCCGCGCAGATCGTCGACGCCGCGGGCAAGGAACTGCAGGTTCTGACCCGGCATAATGTCGAGGCCCTGGCCGGAACCGATCTGCCCGAGGGCGAGAGCTTCAGCTTCTCCGGCTGGAACGGCGAGGCCGTGCAGGGCTGGGTGTTCAAGCCGACCGGCTATGTCGAGGGACGGCGCTATCCGGCCGTCTATCTGATCCACGGCGGGCCCAAGTCGCCATGGACCGACGGCTGGAGCTATCGCTGGAACCCGCAGATCTACACGGGCGCCGGCTATGCGGTGGTGATGGTCAATTTCCATGGGTCGCCGGGCTTCGGTCAGGCCTTTACAGACGCCATCAACGACCACTGGGGCGACCGTCCGCTGGAGGATCTGCAGAAGGGCTGGGCGGAGGCGCTGTCAGCCAACCCCTTCATCGACGGCGACCGGGCCTGCGCGCTCGGCGCCTCCTACGGCGGCTATATGGTCAATATGATCGCCGGCAAGTGGAACGGGCCGTGGCGCTGTCTGGTCAATCACGCCGGGGTGTTCGACGTCGGCCAGCTGATGAACGCCATGGACATCGCCACCTTCGTCGCCGAGTTCGGCGGCCCGTCGTGGGAACGGGCCGACCTTTATCGCGACTTCAGCCCGAACACCTTTGTGGGCGACTGGTCGAAGCCGATGCTGGTGCTGCACGGCTCGCGCGATTTCCGGGTGCCGGTGGAGCAGGGGCTGGGGACGTTCTCGGCCCTGCAGCGGCGCGGGATCGAGAGCCGCTTCGTCCATGTGCCGGACGAGAACCACTGGGTGCTGAAGCCGCGGAACTGGATCGACTGGCAGCAGGAGATCCTGAACTGGACAGCGGATCACACCGCCGCCCGCTGACCTGCTTCCGCCCTTCGTCGCGCGGTGCTACGCCAGCGACCGAGATTGACGACAAAGTCACCGAGGAAACCGTCCCATGCGTCACCGTTCCCTGCTTGCCGGCGCCAGCGCCGCCCTGGCCCTGTTCGCGGCCGTTCCCGCCCTGGCCGAGGCGCCCCCGGCGCAGGCGACTGACGCCTTCGACTACAAGGACATGATCTCGGCCAACCGGCTGGCCGATCCGCAGGTGTCGCCGGACGGGCGCTGGGTCGTTTACGCCGTGACCACGACGGACGTCGCCGCCAATCGCCGCGCCGGCTCGCTGTACATCATGGACCTGCGCGACGGCGGAGAAGGCCGCAGGCTGGCGATCAGCGAGGGCGGCGCCAACACCGCACGCTGGGGTTCGGACGGCAAACTGTACTTCCTGTCGGGCCGTTCCGGGAACAGCCAGGTCTGGCGCGCCAACGCCGACGGGACGGGCCCCGTGCAAGTCACCGACCTGCCGCTGGACGTCAACGCCTACCGGCTGAGCCCGGGCGCGGACAAGGTCGCCGTGTCGCTGGCCGTCTTCCCCGAATGCGGCGACATCGCCTGCACCGTGGACCGCGCCAAGTCGGTCGCTGACGATCCCTCGACCGGCCAGGTCTATGACCGCATGTTCGTGCGCCACTGGGACACCTGGGCGGACGGCACCCAGAACCACCTGTTTGTCCAGTCGATCGGCGCCAACGGCCGCGCCACGGGGACGCCGGTCCACGTCACCAAAGGCTTCGACGGCGACACCCCCTCCAAGCCGTTCGGCGACGAGAGTGAATTCACCTTCGCCCCGGACGGTCAGTCGATCGTCTTCTCGGCCCGCCTCGCCGGCAAGAGCGAGCCGTGGAGCACCAATTTCGACCTGTGGCGCACCAACGGCCTGTCAGGCGACGGCACGTTCGAGAACCTGACAGACGCCAACGACGCCTGGGACACCGGCCCCGTCTTCTCGCCGGACGGCCGCACGATGGCGTATCGCGCCATGGCCCGCCCGGGCTTTGAGGCCGACAAATACGCCATCTTCCTGCGCGACGTCGCCACGGGCCAGACGCGCCAGATCGCGGCCAATTGGGATCGCTCCGCCGACAGCCTGCAGTGGTCGCGGGACGGAAACACCGTCTATGTAACCGCCGGCGATATCGGTCAGACGCGCATCTTCGCCGTCGACACGCGCAACGGCGCGGTCACCCCGGTCACGGGACCGGGACACGTCTCGGCCTTCGCCCAGACGCCGTCGGGCTTCGTCTACGCCCAGGACACGCTGACCCGTCCCAGCGAGCTGTTCGTCAAAACCTTCCGCGGCCGCGAGATGCCGCGGCAGATCACCAATGTGAACCCGCAGCTGGACAGCCAGACCTTCGGCGAAGCCGAGCAGTTCAGCTTCGCGGGCTGGAACGGCGAAACCGTCTACGGCCATGTCATCAAGCCGGCCAACTATGTCGAGGGACAGAAATATCCGGTCGCCTTCCTGATCCACGGCGGACCCCAGGGTTCGTTCGGCAATGGCTGGTCCTACCGCTGGAATCCCGAGACCTACGTTCCACGGCTCGACCGGCTACGGCCAGGCCTTCACCGACTCGATCAGCCAGCACTGGGGCGACCGCCCGCTGGAAGACCTGCAGAAGGGCTGGGCCGCCGCTCAGGAGCGCTACAGCTTCCTCGACGGCGACAACGCCTGCGCCCTCGGGGCCTCGTACGGCGGCTATATGATCAACTGGATCGCCGGCAAATGGGCCGATGAGTTCAAATGCCTGGTCAATCACGACGGCGTCTTCGACATCCGCGGCATGGCCTATGGCACCGAGGAGCTGTGGTTCACCGAGTGGGAATACGGCGGCACCCACTACGACAACCCGCGCGGCTACGAGGCCTTCAACCCCGTCCACCACGTCGACCAGTGGAAGACTCCGATGCTGGTGGTGCAGGGCGACCTGGACTTCCGCATCCCGACCTCGCAGGGTCTGTCGACCTTCACCGCTCTGCAGCGCCGCGGCGTCGAAAGCCGTCTGTTGTTCTTCCCGAACGAGAACCACTGGGTGCTGAAGCCGGCCAATAGCCTGCAATGGCACAATGAGGTGTTCGGCTGGCTGGACAAATATCTGAAGCCCGCGCCGTAAAAACCCTCGATCCGGACTCCGTCTGAGCCTTTCCGCCGCTTCGCGCGTTGTGGGTGGTTCGACGGAGTACCGCGTGTGTCCAACCCCTTGAAAGACCATCCGAACTGGCTGGTGGTGCGTGACCGTGCCCTGGTTCCGGCGGGCGCGTGGGCGAAAGACCGGCGCGACTGGATCCGGACCAATGACGCCGTCTATACCAGCTTCCGCCGCCCCGGCCGGCCTGAGCAGATCGCCGCCACGGTCACCCTGCTGCTGATCGCTGCGGTGGTCGTCTTCCTGATGCTGTTCGAGTGGAACTGGCTGAGAGGACCGATCGGCCGCTGGGCCTCGGCGAAATACGACCGGGAGATCGTGCTGCAGGGCGATCTGGACGTGAAGCTGTTCAGCTGGACGCCGTCGGCCCACATCCGCGGCGTGCGCGTCGGCGGGCCGGACTGGGCGAAGGAAAAGGACACGCTCGTCGTTCCCGACGCCCTGGCCTCGGTGCGCTTCCTGCCGCTGCTCTCAGGCCAGGTCGAGATGCCGCTTGTGCAAATCACCCGCCCCGAGGTCGTGCTGATCTCGACCGCAGACGGCCGCAGAAGCTGGGTGCTGGACCCGGACAAGCCCGACACCGGCCCGATGAAGCTGCCGCCGATCAACAATCTGGTTATCCGCGACGGCAAGGTGTTTCTGGACGAGCAGGGCCGCAAGATCCGGCTGAACGCGACCGTCAACGCCCGCGAAGGCACGGATGGAACGGCCGGCTTCCATCTGGACGGCCAGGGCACCATCAACGGCACGCCCCTGACCCTGTCGGTGCGCGGCGGGCCCTTCATCAATATCAAGCGCGACCAGCCCTACGGCTTCAAGGCCGAGCTGTCCGGCGTCGGTTCGACCCTCGTCGCGGACGGTTCGATCACGCGGCCGTTCGATCTGGGCCAGTTCACCTCGACCCTCAGCCTGCGCGGCCGCGACCTGGCCGACCTCTATCTGCTGACCGGAATCACCACGCCCAACACGCCTCCGTACCGGCTCAGCGGCAAGCTTACGCGCAACGAAAACGTCTTCACCTTCAACGACTTCAGCGGCCGGGTCGGATCCTCCGACCTGTCGGGCGACCTCACTGTCGACAAGGTCGGCGACCGCCGCCGGGTTCAGGCGCAACTCTACTCCCGCCTGCTGGACCTCGATGACCTGGCCTCGGTGCTGGGCGGCGCGCCGCGCGTCACCGCATCGGGCGATACGGTGGTGACCTCCGGCGCGCCGGGCCGGCTGCTGCCGGACGCCCCGCTGAACGTCGAACGTCTGCGGGTCATGGACGGCACGCTGACCTATCGCGCCGGTCAGGTGAAGCGCAACGAACTGGACGTACGCCGGGTCAATCTGGGCGCCCAGCTCAAGGACGGGATCCTGAATCTCGACCCTGTCGCCTTCGACTTCAATCGCGGCGAGCTGGACGGAACAGCGCGCATCAACGCCACTAAAAAGATTCCCTATTCGACCGTCGACTTCCGTCTGCGCGGCTACCCGCTGGAGTCCATCATCCCGGCGCGCAACGGCGCGCCGACCGTCACCGGACGCGCCATCGGACGGGCGAAGCTGGAAGGCTCGGGCGCCTCGATCCACGATTTCGCGGGTAACTCCAAGGGCACGCTCAGCCTGGTCGTGCCGCAGGGTCAGATGCGCGCCGCCTTCGCCGAGCTGCTGGGCATCAATGTCACCGCCGGTCTGGGCAAGCTGCTGTCCGGCGACACCGGGACGTCGGAAATCCGCTGCGCTGTGGCTGATTTCACGGTCAGCGGCGGGACGGCCACGGCCCGGACCTTTGTCATCGACACCACGCCTGTGCTGGCCAAGGGGACAGGCACGATCGATCTCGGCGCCGAGACCATGAACCTCCGCATCGACGGCGAGACCAAGTCGCCGCGTCTGATCCGCCTTTGGTCGCCGATTACGATCAGCGGTCCGCTGACGGCGCCGAAGATCGGCATCGACAGTGCGGCGGTCGCCGGGCAGGTCGGTCTGGGCGCTGTGCTGGGCGCCCTGGTCAACCCGCTGGTGGCCCTGTTGCCCTTCGTCGATCCGGGTCTGGCCAAGGACGCCAACTGCGGGGCCCTGATCTCCGGCGCACGATAAGTCCGCGCCCGGTTGAGCCGGATCGGCCTTCTGTGCGTATCTGGACAGGTCTCCGTCTGATTTCAGGGAATGCATGACCCGCAGAGGCCTGTTCGCCCCCGCTCTCGGCCTGATCGCCTCGGCCTGTTCGCCGCTCGGCATGCTGAACAATCTCGGTCCGCGCGACCGCGGCGTGAGGCGCGTGGGCCGCGACATCGCCTATGGCGACCACCCCCGGCAGAAGATGGACGTCCACGCCCCGACCGAGGCGGGCGAGCGGCCGTGGCCGCTGCTGGTCTTCTTCTACGGCGGCGGCTGGGACAGCGGCGAGCGGCAGCTCTACGCCTGGGCCGCCCAGGCGCTGGCGGCGCGGGGGTTTGTGGTGGCCACGCCGGACTACAGGCTGGTTCCCCAGGTCCATTTCCCGTCCTTCATCGAGGATGCGGCGGCGGCGACCGCCATGGCGGGTCGGATTGCCGCGCGGTACGGCGCTGACCCCGCCCGGCTGGGCGTCATCGGCCATTCCGCCGGCGCCCATCTGGCCATGATGATCGCGCTGGACCGCCGTTACATGCTCGCGGCGGGCGCGCCGGACCTCATCAAGGCGGCGGCGGGTCTGGCGGGCCCCTATGACTTCCTGCCGTTCGACGTGCCCGCCTCGATCAACGCCTTCGGCCGTGTTCCGGACCCGACCCTGACCCAGCCCGTCACCTTCGCCCGCGCGGACGCTCCGCCGCTCTGGCTGGGCCACGGGACCGACGATGTGGTCGTCCACGCCGAGGACACGACCATCCTGTGCGACCGGATGAAGGCGGTCGGCGGGCGCTGCGAGGCGAAGCTTTACCCCGGGCTGAACCACGCCGACCTGATCGCGACCTTCTCGCCCCTTTTCCGCAGGAAGGCGCCGGTGCTGGACGACGTGACGGCCTTCCTGCATCGCGAACTGGGCTAGCGCTCAAGCCGCGAGCGACCGCGTCGCGAGCATAGCGCAACAAGGAAGAAGGCCACGCAAAGCGTGGCCGTCTCGCCAAGGTCACGATCTTCCGCTAGAGGAGGCCATGACAGAAACGATGAACCCAACGGCGGCGCTGGACCGTCTCGAAGAACTCTACAACCAGTCCGTCTCCAACCTGCGCACCGCGGTGGGGACCTTCCTCCGGACCGGCGAACGCGCCGATTCCGAGGCCCGGGCCAAAGGCCTGTTCTCCTATCCTGAACTCAGGGTCAGCTGGTTCGGCGAACGGCCGGCCAATCTGGAGCAGCGCGCCTTCGCCCGCATGTCCCGCCCCGGCGTCTATTCGACCACCATCACCCGGCCGGACCTGTACCGCCCCTATCTGCTGGAGCAGTTGACCCTGCTGGAAGCCGACTACGGCGCTACCTTCGACGTGCGCCCGTCGGAGCAGGAAATCCCCTTCCCCTATGTGATGGACGGCTCGGACGTCGCCCTCGACCGCAGCCAGACGGCCGCGGTCGCGCGGTATTTCCCGACCACCGATCTGGCCCACATCGGCGACGAGATTTCGGACGGCCTGTTCGATCTGGACAAGGACTTTCCGCTGGCCCAGTTCGACGGCCTGCGCACCGACTTCTCCCTGGCCCGCCTGCGCCACTACACGGGCACGCCGGTCGAGGACGTGCAGAGCTACATCCTCTTCACTAACTACAACCGCTACGTCGACGAGTTCGTGCGCTGGGCCTGCGCCCAGATCGCGGATCCGAACAGCGCCTATGAGAAGCTGGTCTGCGCCGGCGGCATCGAGATCACGCGCGACACGCCAAACCCGGAAACCGCCGTCATGGACGCGGCCTGGAAGAAGCACCAGATGCCCGCCTATCACCTGACGGCGCCGGGCTGGAAGGGCATCACCCTGGTCAACATCGGCGTCGGCCCGTCCAACGCCAAGACCATCTGCGACCACCTCGCCGTGACCCGGCCCCACGCCTGGATGATGATCGGCCACTGCGGCGGCCTGCGTCCGTCGCAGAGCATCGGCGATTATGTGCTGGCCCACGCCTATCTGCGCGACGACCACGTGCTGGACGCGGTGCTGCCGCCCGACATCCCGATTCCGAGCATCGCCGAGGTCCAGCGCGCCCTGTACGACGCCGCCAAGATCGTCTCCGGCGCGCCGGGCGAAGAGGTCAAGCGGCGCCTGCGCACCGGCACGGTGGTGACCACGGACGACCGGAACTGGGAGCTGCGCTATTCCAAATCGGCGCTGCGCTTCAACCAGAGCCGGGCCGTGGCCATCGACATGGAATCCGCCACCATCGCCGCCCAGGGCTACCGCTTCCGCGTGCCTTACGGGACGCTTCTCTGCGTCTCGGACAAGCCGCTGCACGGCGAGATCAAGCTGCCGGGGCAGGCCAACCGCTTCTACGAAGGTTCGATCTCGGAACACCTGCAGATCGGCATCCACGCCATCGACCTGCTGCGCGCCGAGGGCAACCGCCTGCATTCGCGCAAACTGCGCGCCTTCGACGAGCCGCCGTTCAGGTAGCTTTCTTCAGCCGCTTCGCATTGGCGACGGCAGTGTGGTGGATCGGGCGCAGGGCGTCGGCCTGACCCTTCAGCAGGGCGCTGTTCATGGTCAGCATCCGGGTCGCCGCGCGGCTCCACCAGCCGACGGCGTAGCTGTATTGCGCCTGCATCGCCGCCGCCGGGGTCGAGGCCGAGGCGATGGAGGTCGCGGCCTTTGAGGCCAGCCCCGCTTCCGTCATGACGCTGGAGCCGACCCGCCCGCCGATGTCGCCTCGACCTTTTCGGTGCTCATCAGCGACATTTCCTTCAGGTCGATCTTGCGCGGATCTGTCATGCCCGCGGCCATGATCTCCATGCGGGCGTTGATCACGTCGCCCGCCGCCTGCAGCATCTCCCCGCCGGACAGGGCGGTGCTGGCCGCCCGCGCGCCGTCGCGGGTCAGGCGGCGGCCGGTTTTGATGGCTTTGTCGAACTGGGTCATGGGCAAGCCTTGGGCCGCTTTCAGACGCCCGGCAAGACCTCGGCCGAGAAGTCGGCCACATCCTTGAGCAGGGCCGGGACCGCCGCGTCGATGATGCTCTGTCCCTTCTCGGGGCTGGCCTGCGCCGGGTCCGAGCCGATGCGGCCGTCAGGGAAGCGCGCCCGATAATCTAGGGCGTCGCGGATCGGGCCGCTGGGCGCGATCTGCGGACTGTAGTCGGCCGTCTTGATGCGATCCGGCCAGGCGGCCTGGGTCACCGCGATCTCGGAGGGCGTGGCGTGCATGCCGTGGCCGGTCGGGAACATGCGATTGCACAGGCCGTGCACCCCCGGCAGATCCCACCAGTTCTTCAGCTTCAGCACGAATGGCGGCTGCTCCTCGACGAAGCTCCATTCGGCGTAGATCTCGGCGAAGGTCGCCTCGATGGTGGCGACGTTGCCGCCGTGACCGTTGAGGAAATAGATCCGCTCGAAGCCGTGCCGGCTCAGCGACGAGACCCAGTCGGTGATGGCGGCCATGAAGGTCGACGGCCGCAGGCTGATGGTGCCCGCGAAGGCCAGATGATGCTGGGCCATGCCGATGTTGAAGGTCGGGGCGACCACGAGAGTCTCGTCCTGCGCCTCGGCCGCGTGGGCGATGATTTCGGGGCACATCCAGTCGGTGCCCAGCAGACCGGTCGGGCCGTGCTGTTCGTTCGAGCCGATGGGCACGACGACGGTCTTCGTCGTCTTCAGCCGCGCATCGATCTCGGGCCATGAGGAGAAGTGGATCAGCATGGGAACGCTCCGGTCAGGTCAGGCGCGGTCTATTCCGATTGGGCGGGCAGGCCAACCGTCTCAGACGGCGAACGCGCGCAGAAAACGCCGGGCGGCCTCGGCGGCGCGGGACTCCACGTCGAAAGCAGGATGCTCAATCCCCAGCACGCCGCGCAGGTGGCCGTGCCCCAGCACCATGCCCGCGAACATCTCGGCCGCCGCGTCGGGATCGGGCACGCCCAGCAGTCCCTTGCCGTCCTGTTCGGTCAGCCAGGCGGACAGGCGGCGCAGGCCCTCGGCGGGGCCTGCCTGATAGATGGCCCCGGCCAGCTCCGGATCGGTCGGGGACAGCAGGGCCACGCCGCGCATCGACGAGCCCGCCGTCTTCGCCAGCAGCTTTTCCAGCATGCCCGCGGCCATCGCCGTCAGCACCGTCTCCGGGTCGCCGCCGGTCCGCAGCGGCGCGCTGATGGCGTCGGAGCGGCGGGCCGCCAGCGCCCGGCCGATCTCCACCTTGGACGGGAAGCGGTTGTACAGGGTCTGGCGCGACACCCCGGCCCGGCGCGCGATGGCGTCCATCGAGGTCAGGGAGCCCTTCTCCGAAAACAGGGCCAGGGCCGCGTCCAGGATGGCCTCGGTCTTGGTCTCGTCGATCTGTCCGGCGATGCGGGGCATCAGTGAGCGTCCAGCGGCGGTGCGCTCGCGGCGGGTTTGGCCGGGCGCGAGAACAGGGTGACGAAGGCCGCAAAGGCGCAGCCCACCGCCAGCATGGCGAAGGCGTCGCCGAACGCCAGCGTCGTCGCCTGTTTATACAGCATGCCCGAGATCGCCTTCATCGCCGCCCCCGCTGGATCGATCGACCCGGCGAACCGCTCCTGCATCCCGGCCAACATGGCCTGCATGCCGCCGTGGGTCACGGAGATGTTCTGGGTCAGCTCGCTCATGTGTGAGGCGGTGTTGGTGGTCAGGGAGGTGTTGAGCAAGGCCAGCCCGAAAGCCCCGCCGACATTGCGCGACAGGTTCACCAGCCCCGAGGCGTTCTTGACCATGTGCGGCGGCAGGGTCGACATCGTCACCTGCTGGGCCGCGATCATCGCCATCATCACCCCGGCGCCGCGCAGGGCCTGAACCCCGGCGAACTGCCAGAAGCCCCATTCGCTGGTCACCGCATGGGCGTCCCACATGCCCCATGCGCACAGCATGAAGCCGCCGAACATGAGAATGCGCGCATCGACCTTGCGCACCAGACGGCCGGCGAAGGGCGCCGTGGCGAACATGGCCAGACCCGAGACGACCATGGTCGTGCCCACTTCGGCCGCCGAATATTCGCGCACCCGCGACAGGAACAGCGGCAGCAGGAAGGTGCCGCCGAACAGGGCCGCGCCGACGGTGAAGGTCATCACCACCCCGACCATGAAGTTCCGGTTGGTGAAGGCCCGCAGCTCGACCACGGGGTTGTGGTAGGTCAGCGACCGCCAGATGAAGGCCGGCCCGGTGATGGCGGCCAGAACGGCCAGCCACAGGATGAAATCATCGGAGAACCAGTCGTTCTTCGACCCTTCCTCGAGCACGAATTGCAGGCTCATCAGGAAGGTCGCCATCAGGCCGAGGCCCCACCAGTCGAACCCCTTGGCCAGCGACGGATCGCCCTTGTCGAAATTGGCGTAGCGGCCGACGAGGAACAGCACCAGCAGTCCGGGCGGGACGTTGATGAAGAACAGCCAGCGCCAGCTCAGCCATTCGGTCAGGTGTCCGCCCAGCGTCGGTCCGACGGTCGGGGCCAAGGTCACGATCAGGCCCATGACGACGCTGGCCGTGATGCGCTTGTCGGGAGGGAAGGCGGTGAAGGCGACGGCGAAGACGGTGGGGATCATGGCCCCGCCGACGAAGCCCTGCAGGGCCCTGAAGAAGATCATGGCGTCGATCGACGACGACAGGCCCGTGGCCACGCTCATCAGCATGAAGCCGGTGCAGGAGACGAGGAACACCTTCTGCGTTCCCCNGAAGAAGATCATGGCGTCGATCGACGACGACAGGCCCGTGGCCACGCTCATCAGCATGAAGCCGGTGCAGGAGACGAGGAACACCTTCTGCGTTCCCCACAGCCGCGACAGATATCCCGACAGGGGGATCATCACGACCTCGGGGATCAGATAGGCGGTCTGGATCCAGCTGATCTCGTCGGCCGAAGCCCCGACCCCGGCCTGGATCTGCGGCAGGGACGAGGCCACGATCTGGATGTCGAGGATGGCCATGAACTGGCCGATCACCATGCCGGCGAAGCCCAGCAGCAGGATNCCGACCCCGGCCTGGATCTGCGGCAGGGACGAGGCCACGATCTGGATGTCGAGGATGGCCATGAACTGGCCGATCACCATGCCGGCGAAGCCCAGCAGCAGGATCGTCCAGTTGATCTTCGGCTCGGCCGGCGGCGCGCCTGCTCCGACCGCCGCGGGGGCGGCGGCGGTCACTGGACCGCGACGCCCGTGTTCGCGGCGGCCGTGGTCACGGTCCCGGTCGCGGCCTGGGCGAAGTTGAGTCCGCCGCGGCTCTTCAGATCGACCTTGACCTCGACCGACAGGCCGGGCCGCAGCGCCGCCGCCGAAGCGTGGTCGACGCGGATGCGTACGGGCACGCGCTGGGTGATCTTGGTGAAGTTGCCGGTCGCGTTCTCGATCGGGATCAGGGCGAACTCCGAACCGGTGGCCGGCGAGAAGCTGTCGATGTGACCGGTCAGATGCTCGCCCGGGAAGGCGTCGGCGCTGATCTCGACCGTCTGGCCGATGCGCAGGCGGTCGACCTGGGTCTCCTTGAAGTTGGCGACCACATAGGCGTCGCCCAGCGGCACGATCGACAGGATCTGGCCGCCCGGACGGACGTACTGGCCGACGCGCACGCCGCGCGCGCCGATCACGCCGCCGACCGGCGCGCGGATGACGGTGCGGTCCAGCGCGATGCGGGCCTGTTCGACCTGGGCGCGGGCGACATCGACGGCGGCCAGGCTCTGGCTGCGGGTCGAGCCCAGCACGCCGGCGGTGCGCTGTTCGGCGACCAGCGCCGCCTGCGCTTCTGCGACCGTCGCCTGCGCCGTGCGCGCGCCGGCCTGTTCGGACTGGATGCGTTGTTGCGAGACCCAGCCCTGCTCGGCCAGCTTGCCGTAGCGGTCGACCTGTTGCCGGGCCAGATCGGCCTGGGCCTGCGCCTGCGCCACGCCCGCGGCGCGCGAGGCGATCAGGGCCTGTTCCTGGGCCGCGCGGGCGTCGACATTGCCGACGGCGGCGATCACCGAGGCCAGATTGGCCTCGGCCTGGGTCAGGGCGGCGCGCGCATTGGCGTCGTCCAGCCGGATCAGGATCTGGCCGGGCTCCACACGCTGGTTGTCGGCCACCAGCACCTCGACGACATAGCCGTCGATCTGGGGGCTGACCTCGGTGGTGTCGGCGGCGACGAAGGCGTTGTCGGTCGCCTCCCACCGCTGCTTGCCCTGCCACCAGACCACACCGCCGATGACGACGGCCACGGCGACGACGGCGCCGACGATCAGGGGAAGGCGTTTTTTCAACGCGGGCGACAGGGCCATTGGGATGCTCGAAGGAAGGTGTGTCGGGGAGGACGGCGTTAAAATGGACGATAGTGTCCAAAAATCAAGAACGCTTGTTTCGGCGGTCCAACACGTCTTGTTTCGGATCGTTTGGAGTTCGTGATGTCCGCAGCCCGCCCGCCGTCCTCCGTCGATGTCGCCATAATCGGCGCTGGCGCCGCCGGCATCGCCGCCGCTCGGGCCCTGGCGGGCGCGCCGCTGGAAGTCGTGGTGCTCGAGGCGCGGAACCGGATCGGCGGTCGGGCGCATACCATCGACATGAACGGAACCGGCCTCGACATGGGCTGCGGCTGGCTGCACTCGGCCGACGAGAACGTGCTGGCCGGCATGGCGGAGGCGCAGGGCTTCACCGTCGACCGGACGCCGCCGCCGTGGGAAAGCCAGGCCTTCAACCACGAGATGTCGTCGGCCGAACAGGCGGAGTTCCGCACCGCCTTCGCCGCCTTCGAAGCGCGGCTGGCCGAGGCCGCGGACCGCGGCGAGGAGGGGCCGGCCTCGACCCTGTTCGAACCGGACGACCGCTGGAACCCGCGCATGGACGCCATCTCCGGCGCCCTGAACGGGGCCCGGTTCGCCGAGGTCTCGATCAGCGACTACGACGCCTACCGCGACACCGGGGTGAACTGGCGCGTGGCCGAGGGCTATGGGCGGATGATCGCCGCCCTGGGCGCCGGACTGCCCGTCGTCTCCGACTGTCCGGTCGCCTGTATCGACCGCACCGGTCCGGTCCTGAAGCTGCTGACGGCGAAGGGGACGGTCGAGGCGCGCGCCGTCATCGTCACCGTCCCGACGGATCTGATCGCCCGCGAGTCCCTGCGTTTCGACCCGCCGCTTCCGGCCCTGGTCGAGGCCGCCGCTGGCGTGCCGCTGGGGCTGGCGTCCAAACTGCATATGACGGTCGAGGGCGCCGACGACTTCCCCAAGGACAGCCAGCTGTGGGGGCGTTCCGACACGGCCGAGACCGGCGGCTATCACCTGCGTCCCTTCGGTCGGCCCATGATCGAGGGCTGGTTCGGCGGCGACATCGCCCGCGCGCTTGAGGCCGAGGGCGAGGCCGCCTTCTTCGCTTTCGCCTCGGACGAACTGGTCCATCTGCTGGGCTCGAACATGCGCCGCCGCCTCGCCCCGGTCGCCGCCTCCATGTGGGGCGCCGAGCCGTGGTCCATGGGCGCCTATTCCCATGCCCTGCCCGGCCATGCGGATGATCGTACGCGGCTGCGCGAGGCGGTCGAGAACCGGCTGTTCTTCGCGGGAGAAGCGACGGCTGAAGCCTTTTACGGCACGGCTCACGGGGCTTGGATGGAGGGCGAGCGGGCAGCGCGTCAGGCGCTGTCGGCGCTGGGACTTGACCCTGGCCGCGGCCGCGGCGACGACGAGGCATGAAGCCGCCCAAGGCCCGTTCGAAACCGCCGGTCAAACGCCCCGCAGTCATGACCGGCGCGGTCATCCCGACGCTCGGCTGGCCGCCTGACGAGGACCGGGTCGACGCCATCTTCGACCGGCTGTCGACGGTCATGCCCGAGCCGAAGACCGAACTGAATTTCTCCAGCCCCTACACCCTGGTCGTCGCCGTCGCCCTGTCGGCCCAGGCCACGGACGTCTCGGTCAACAAGGCGACCGACAAGCTCTTCAGGGTCGCCGACACCCCGGAGAAGATGCTGGCGCTCGGCGAAGAGGGACTGGTTCCGTACATCGCCTCGATCGGCCTCTACCGCGGCAAGGCGAGGAACGTCATCGCCCTGAGCCGGATCGTGCTGGAGCAGCACGGCGGCGAGGTGCCGCTGAACCGCGCCGACCTTCAGGCCCTGCCCGGCGTGGGCCGAAAGACCGCCAGCGTGGTCCTGAACGAACTGGGGATCGAGGCCGCCATCGCGGTCGACACCCACGTCTTCCGCGTCTCGCACCGTCTGGGTCTGGCCAATGCCGCCACCCCCGACAAGGTCGAGGCCCAACTGTTCAAGGTCGTGCCCGAGCAATGGCTGCCCAAGGCCCACCACTGGCTGATCCTGCACGGCCGCTACACCTGCACCGCGCGCCGGCCGAAATGCAGCGCCTGTCTGATCAGCGACCTGTGCCCGTCTCGGCTGGATCTGGTGGCGATGGGCGAGGCGGCCTGAATCTCAGGCCAATCGGGATCGAACCGCCTCAGCGAAGGCGAGTCCCTTGTCGGGCGCCGATCCCAGATAGAAGTCCGGCTCGATCAGCTCAGCCTCCATCAACAGCCAGCGGCCGTCGGCGTCGGGAGCCATGTCGATGCGGGCGTACAGCAAATCCTCGCCTAGCGCCGCCAGCGTCGCTTTCGCCAGAACCAACGCGCCCGCCGGCGGTTCTGGCAGGGCGGTGTAGCCGCCGCCGTACTGGACCTGCACCCGGAACTCGCCGGGCACGGGGCGTTTGTTGACGACGTGGCTCAGCTTTCCGCCGAAGAACAGCAGCGAGGTTTCGCCCTCTGTCTCGATGGTCGGCAGATAGGGCTGGATCATCGCCGGACCCTGCGGCGCGTCGGTCAACCGGTCGCCGCGGGATAGACGCAGCGTCTTCCACGCCCCGCCGGAAATGCGCGGCTTGACCACCAGCAGATCCGCCCCGAAGCGGTCGAAGGCGGCATCGACATCGGCCTGCGTCGGGCTGTCGATCCAGACTGTGGCGGGCATGGCAATGCCCTTGTCGGCCAGCCGTCGCAGATAGCTCTTGTCCGAATTCCAGCCCAGCACTGACGGCGGGTTCAGCATGGTCAGCCCGGCGTCGGCCCAGGTCGCGCAGGCCTGCATCCAGCGGTCATGGTCGCGGTGATAGCCCCAGACGATCAGGGGCAGCACCAGCGAGAACCGCCTCAACGCCGAGGCGTCGACAACATGCTCTGTCCACGGCGTTGGCGCGACGGTGATCCCGGCCAGCGACAGGGCTTCACCCAGCCGCTCCAGCACGCCCGGCCATTGGCCGGCGTAGGAGGGGTCGGACGGATCGGGGGTCAGGACGGCGACTTCGGTCATGATCGCGTCTTAGCGAACCGACGACAAATGCATAAGGTTTTCCTTATGGGTTTTTAGTGACGCGCGGCCGGGGGTCGGCTATGGGCGGCCCATGACCCAAGCCCCCTCCTATGATGTCTGCGCCGTCGGCAATGCGATCGTCGACGTCCTCGCCCCCTGCGACCCGTCCTTCCTGACCGCCCAGGGCCTGACCGCCGGCTCGATGCAGCTGGTCGATGCGCAGCAGAGCGGAGCGCTCTACGCCGCCATGGCCGCCGGCGTCGAAGCCTCGGGCGGTTCGGCCGGCAACACGGTCGCCGGCGTCGGCTCCTTCGGCGGTCGCGCCGCCTATATCGGCAAGGTGGCCGACGACACCCTGGGCGGCGTCTTCACACATGACATCCGCGCCGCCGGCGTCGCCTTCGAGACGCCCCCGCTGAAGGACGGCGCCGCCTCGGGCCTCGCCACCGGCGTCTGCATGATCAATGTCACGCCCGACGGCCAGCGCACCATGTGCACCTTCCTGGGCGCCGCCAACCAGCTGGAGGCCGCCGACATCGACACCGATCTGATCGGCGCCTCGGCCATCGTTTATCTGGAAGGCTATCTGTTCGACCCGGCTCCGGCGCGCGCCGCCTTCGAGGCCGCCGCCGCCGCCGCCCACGCCGCCGGGCGCAAGGTCGCCATCACCCTGTCCGACACCTTCGTCGTCGCTCGCTGGCGCGCCGAACTGCTGGCCTTCATCGAAGCCTCGGCCGACATCGTCCTGGCCAATGAGGGCGAACTGGCGGCCCTGTTCGAAACCGAGGACTTCGACGCCGCAGCGACCCGTCTGGCCTCCATGGTCGAGGTCGCCGCCATCACGCGGGGCGCCGACGGTTCGGTGGTCGTGTCGGGCGACGAGCGCGTCCCCGTCGCGGCCTTCCCGGTCGACAAGGTCGTCGACACCACGGGCGCCGGAGACCAGTACGCCGCAGGCTTCCTGCTGGGTCTGGCGCGCGGCCTGTCTCTGGAGGACGCCGGCAAGCTCGGCTCGCTGGCCGCTTCGGAGGTCATCGCCCACTGGGGTCCGCGTCCGATGACGTCGCTGGAAGCGCTGGCGAAGAACGCCGGCCTGACGCTCAACCCCGCCTGATCGTCACATACAGCGCCCCGTCGCCGCCGTGATGGCGGGCGGCCGAAGCGAAACCCGAGACCACGCCCCTCAGCGCCGGTCCCTGCAGCCATTCATGGACCGAGGCGCGGATCACCCCGGTCCCGCCCCGGCGGCCCTGACCGGTGATGACGAGCACCGAGCGATAGCCTCGCGCCTGCGCCCCCAGCAGGAAGGCCGTCAGCGCATCCTGCGCCTGGAAACGGCCGAAGCCGTGCAGGTCGATCCGCGCCTCGATGGGATCGCGTTCGCGCGACAGCCGGCGCTGGCGGCGCGGCTCCAGTTCCTCGGGCAGGCCGCGGGGACGGGCTGGAGCGACGGAGGGCGCGTATGGCAGGGGCGCGCTCCGTGTCCTTGCAACGCCCTTCGGATGCGGCGCGGCAGGCGGATCGATAATGGCGGCGCCGGGAATGATCCGGGGCGCCTTCTTCGGTTTCGCGGGCGTGACCGAACCGGCGACGCGGGCCCAGATGCGGCGGTCGTCGGGGCTCAGGTCGTCGCGGCGGCTCATGTCGTGCCGGGCGCGGTCCCGTCAGCGTCCTCGTCGGAGCCCGGATCCTGCGGTCCGGGCGTCTGGACCAGCAGATCGCCCGGCTGGCAGTTCAGCTCCCGGCACAGGGCGTCCAGCGTCGTGAACCGGATGGCGCGGGCCTTGCCGGTCTTGAGGATCGACAGGTTGGCGAGAGTCACGCCGACGCGGTCGGCCAGCTCGGTCAGCGACATGCGCCGTTCGAGGAGGATACGATCTAGCTGGACGCGGATGGCCATGGCGGGGCTCTAGCGGACCTTTTTCAGATTGTCAGTTCGGATTCGCGGCGCAGGCGCGCGCCCTCGCGAAACACTTCGGCGAGGACGAAGACGACCAGGACGGAAAAGGCGGGGGTCACGAGGTCGAACATGCTGGGCGGCTCGAGCGCGCCGCGGACCAGCCGCGACACCAGCGTCTGGCCGATCCAGGCGCCGCCGGTGACGACGGCGAGGGTCAGGCCGATCTGCTTCAGCCGGCTGACATTGGCGGGCTGGAATGGGTCGCCGATGCGAAGGCTGTACACGATGCGGCGCAGGTGGCGCAGGATCAGGGCGAAACCGCCCAGATAGCCGGTGATGGCGCCCACGCCGAACAGGACATAGGCCCGGGGCACGGGCACGCTGGTGCCGCCGTCGTCGGACGTGGCGGTCAGACCCAGGGGGCCCATCGGCACAAAGGCCATGAAGATGAAGAAGAGGGCAGCGGCCAGTGTCAGCAGCGCCAGGATCCAGAAGGCGGCCCCGAGGGCGACGCCGAGAAGGCTGGACATGGATCCGGGGCTGATTCCCGGAAGGGCAGGCGGGCGAATCCCGAGCGGTATCGTCTTCGGGAAGCGCATGGGCGGGCCTCGTTTCAGGCCGGGGGTCGGGGCGAGGATGCCGCGCGGGGTCCGGCGAACCCACACGCGGGCTTATTCATCGCGATTGTCATGCCGATCGTCAAAGCTCCTGCGAGACAGAGAAGAATCNGGCGAGGATGCCGCGCGGGGTCCGGCGAACCCACACGCGGGCTTATTCATCGCGATTGTCATGCCGATCGTCAAAGCTCCTGCGAGACAGAGAAGAATCACAGGGCCTGGATCAGGGTGGCGACCAGGGCGGTCGGCAGGGCGGCGAGCAGCATGGCGTTCAGGACGCCGTGGCCAACCTTTTCGATGAAGTAGGAAGCGTTCATGGTGTTCATGGTCTTTCTCCGTAGTTCCTGAGTGAGGGATGCTTTCACCCCTCGTTCGTTGTTCCGCTGCATCGATCTTGCCGGTTNAGGAAGCGTTCATGGTGTTCATGGTCTTTCTCCGTAGTTCCTGAGTGAGGGATGCTTTCACCCCTCGTTCGTTGTTCCGCTGCATCGATCTTGCCGGTTTCGGCTTGTTCGGGGAACGTCGCGGCGTCCGTTCTTGAAGACATAGATAGGACGTGCGTTGAAGGAAGTCATGTTACATATCGTTTAACGATATTAAAATTTGGCAATGGAATGTAACGGAGCGCGTGATCGGGATGAAACTCAAGCTTATCAAAGGGATGCGTCTCGTTGTGGCGACCCACAATCCCGGCAAGGCCGTGGAGATCGACGACCTTCTGGACGGACATTACGAGGTGGTCACGGCCGCGAGCCTGAATCTGCCGGAACCGGACGAAACCGAGAGCACATTCGTGGGCAACGCTCTTCTGAAAGCGCGCCATGCGGCCGATCTGGCGGGCGAGGTCGCCCTGGCCGATGACTCCGGGCTGTCCGTGGCGGCGCTGGACGGGGCCCCGGGGATATTTTCCGCGCGGTGGGCCGGACCGGACAAGGATTTCGCCTTCGCCATGCGCCGCGTGGAAGAAAGGCTCAAGGAGATCGGCTCTGACGACAGGCGCGCCTGGTTCACCTCCGCCCTGGCCGTAGCCTGGCCCGACGGGCCTGCGGTGGTGGTCGAGGGCCGGGTCGACGGCCTGCTGACCTTCCCGCCGCGCGGCGATCGTGGGTTCGGCTACGATCCCATCTTCATTCCCGAGGGCCACGACCGGACCTTCGGCGAACTGGACCCGGCGCTGAAGGATTCGATCAGCCATCGCGCCCGGGCGTTCGCCAAGCTGAAGGCAGCGCTGATTGACTGATCCGGTTCCAGATCCCGGAGACGACGTCGCCCTGTACGTCCACTGGCCGTATTGCGCGCGCATCTGCCCGTATTGCGACTTCAACGTCGTGCGGAACCGCGGGCGGAAGCAGGAACAGGCCGAACTGGTCGCGGCGATCCTGGCCGATATCGAGGCACAGGCGGCGCTGACCGGGTCGCGTCGGCTGGCGTCGATCTTCTTCGGCGGCGGCACCCCGTCGTTGATGGCTCCTGAGGCCGTCGGGGCGGTGATCGACCGGGCGACGGCCCTGTTCGAACCGCGCGGACTGATCGAGATCACGCTGGAGGCCAATCCCACGGACGCCGAGGCCGACCGGTTCGCCGCCCTCGCGGACGCAGGCGTCAATCGCCTGTCGCTGGGTGTGCAGGCGCTGGACGATGCGGCGCTCGCCTTCCTTGGGCGCAACCATTCGGCGGATGAGGCCCGGCGCGCCGTCGCCGTCGCGGGCCGCGCCTTCGACCGCCTGTCGATCGACCTCATCTACGCCCGGCCCGGCCAGACGCCGGATGGGTGGGCGGCCGAAATGACCGAGGCGCTGAACATGGGGTTCGAGCACGTCTCGCCCTATCAACTGACCATAGAGCCGACGACCGCCTTCGGCCGCGCTGTGGCCCGGCACGCCTGGACGCCCGCGGATGAGGATCTGTCGGCCGCCCTCTACGAGACCACGCAAGGCGTGCTCGAGGACGCGGGGTTCGAGGCCTATGAGGTGTCCAACCACGCGCGCGGCCTTGCGGCCCGGTCGTCGCACAATCTGCATGTCTGGCGCGGCGGCGACTATCTGGGCGTTGGCCCGGGCGCGCACGGGCGGCTGACGCTGGGCGGCGTGAGGACGGCGACCGTCGCGGAGCGGGGGATCGGGGGCTATCTTACTGGCGTCGGAGCCGGGACGCCCTGGTCGGAGCGCACGCCCCAGTCGCCGGCCGAGGCGGCGGAGGAAAAGGTGCTGCTCGGTCTGCGCACGGTCGAGGGAGTCGGGCTGGACGTGCTGGCCATGCTGGACCTGTCGCCCGAGAAGGCGCCGTTGGCCGGATTGATCGCGGACGGCTTCCTGTCGCGAGATGGACAGCGGATCGTGGCGACGTCCCGAGGCCGGCCCGTGCTGGACGGCGTCCTGCGCGCCCTGCTCGTATGACCGCCCTTGAGCGGCGCGGCCCCCTCGGGCACGGTCCGGCCAATGTCTGACCCCTCGCCGTTTCCGCCGACCGCCCCGCCGCCGCGCACCGTGGCGTCCGGCCTCTATCTGGTGGCGACGCCGATCGGGAATCTGCGGGACATGACCCTGCGGGCGCTCGACGTGCTGGCGGCCGCCGATCTGGTGCTGGCCGAGGATACGCGGGTGACCGCCAAACTGCTGTCGGCCTACGGGCTGAAGGTGCGGCTGGAGCGCTGCGACGATCACGCCTCGGCCCGCGCGGCGGAACTGGCTATCGAACGGCTGCGCGAAGGGGCGGTGGTGGCGCTGGTATCCGATGCGGGCACGCCGTTGGTGAGCGACCCGGGCTTCGTCGTCGCCCGCGCCGTAATCGCCGAGGGCCTGCCTGTGCATCCGATCCCTGGCCCCTCCAGCCTGCTGGCGGCGCTGTGCATCGCCGGCCTGCCCGCAGACCGGGTGCTGTTCGCGGGCTTCCTGCCGCCGAAATCGGGCGCCCGGCGGACCATGCTGGAAGAGGTGCGGACCGCGCGCCAGACGCTCGTCTTCTTCGAAAGCGGCCCGCGACTGGCCGACAGCCTCGCCGACATGGCCGCGGTGCTCGGCCCGCGCCCCGCCGCCGTCGCCCGGGAATTGACCAAGCTTTACGAGGAATGCGTCCGCGGAACGCTGGCCGAGCTGGCCGTCGATCCACGCTGCCAGTCGCCCAAGGGCGAGATCGTGGTCGTTGTGGGCCCCGGCGAGACCGAGGTCGCCTCCGAAGCTGACGCCGATGCGGCCTTGGCCGAGGCCATGACCCGCCTGCCGCCCGGCGAGGCCGCCGCCGAGGTGTCCCGGGCCCTGAACCTGCCGCGCAAGCCGCTCTACAAGCGGGCGCTGGAGATGCAGGGCCGGTGAAGCCGCCTGCGATCCGGCTGAAGGCGCCGAAGGCGGTGCGCGTCAAAAGCGACTGGCGGGTCGGGCTGGGATCGAAGGCGCACCGCGCCGGCCACGGCTCGGAATGGCTGGCCGCGGCGCTGCTGATGCTCAAGGGCTATCAGATCCTCGGCTTCCGCCTGAAGACCCGCGCCGGCGAGATCGACATCCTCGCGCGGCGGGGCCGGACGCTGACCGTAGTCGAGGTCAAACGCCGAAAGACGCTGGAGGCGGCGCTGCTCGCCCTGACCCCGGATCAGTTCGACCGCCTGCTGGCGGCGGGCCGGGCGGTGTTGCGTCAAAGACCCAGCTTGGCCGGTCACGTGTTGAGAATCGATATGGTGGCGCTGGCTCCCGGGCGATTTCCGCGCCATCGTCGCGGCGTTGACGCCTTCGGGAGGGGCGCCGAATGACCCGCGATGACGCGATCTCCATCCTGACCGACGCCGGACAGGCCGAGGACGACGCCTTTCCGCTGCTCGAGGCGGCGATCGCCTGCGCCATCCACGACTACCCCTTCCGCGATCCGGAACCGGCCCGGACCCTCGCCAACCACGCCGCCGAACGGCTGGCCGAGCGGATGCTCGGCGAAAGCCCCGATGACGCCCTGACCGAGACCATGGCGGCCGACCTGCGGCTGAACGGCGACCTGCTGCACTACGACGACCCGGCGAACACCGACATCATCGATGTGGCCGAACGCCGGCGCGGCCTGTCGGTGACGTTGGGTGTCTTCTATCTCGACGCGGCCCGGCGGGCGGGGGTGAAGGCGCAGGGAGTCGACTTCCCCGGCCATTTCCTGCTGCGTGTCGAGACCCCCGAGGGACCTGTGGCGCTGGACCCGTTCAGCCAGGGCCGTCTGGTCCTGCCGTCGGAGCTGACCCGCCGCGCGTTGCGGGCCGGTCTGACGCCGCACGTGGCTGACCGGCTGGACGTGCTGATGGCGCCGGTCAGCGAGCGTCAGGCGTTGATCCGGATGCAGAACGTCCTGTTCAGCCGCGCAATTCGCGCCCAGGATTTCGAAGGCGCTGAACGCTCGGCCCTGCGCCGCGCCCTGCTGGACCCGGAGGATCACCGCCCCTGGCTGGACGTGGCCGCGGCGCGCGAGAAACAAGGCGCACTGACCGGGGCTCTGGAAGCGCTATCGCAGGCCCGGACGCTGGACGATCCGATGGAGATCACGCGCCGCATGTCGGTCGATCGGGTGCGTCTGCAGCTCAACTAGGCTTGCGCCGCCGCCTCCCGCTGCCCATTAGCCAAGGCTCACCGCCTGCAAGGACAGCCCATGCTCAGAGTCGCGATCCAGATGGACCCCATCGAGGCGGTCAACATCGAGTCCGACACCACCTGGCTCATGATGACCACGGCGCAGGACCGGGGCCACGCCCAGTGGGTCTATGATTTCCGCACCCTGGCGCTGGAAGACGGACGGCTGTTCTGCCGCGCCCGGCCCGTGACCCTGCGCCAGACCGCAGGCGATCACGTCAGCTTCGGCGACGAGGTGAAGCTGGATCTGGGCGCTGACGTCGACGTCATTCTGATGCGCCAGGACCCGCCGTTCGACATGGCATACGTCACGGCGACCTATCTGCTTGAAACGGTGCACCCGAAGACCCTGGTCGTGAACGACCCGGCCGAGGTGCGCAGCGCCCCTGAAAAGCTGCTGGTCACGCGCTTCCCCGGCCTGACGCCGCCGACGCTGATCAGCGCGGACCCGGTCGCCCTCGTCGACTTCCACGAACGCCATGGCGACGTGGTGCTGAAGCCGTTGCACGGCGCGGCGGGTTCGGGGGTGGTCAGGCTGAAGGCCGGCGATCCGAACCTCGAAGCCTTGGTTGAGATTCACATGACGGGCAGCCGCGATCCGCTGGTGATCCAGAAATTCATCCCGGCCGTTTCGAAGGGCGACAAGCGCATCATCCTGATCGACGGCGAACCGGTCGGAGCGATCAACCGCATTCCGGCCAAGGATCAGGTGCGGTCCAACCTGCGCGTCGGCGGCACGGCCGCGCCGGTGGAGCTGACCGAGCGCGACCGCGAGATCTGCGCCGCCATCGGGCCGACGCTGAAGGCGCGCGGCCTGCTGTTCGTCGGCATCGACGTGATCGGCGACTATCTGACCGAGATCAACGTCACCTCGCCCACAGGGGCCCAGCAGCTGAAGCGCTTCACCGGCGTCGATGCGGCCGCCCTGATGTGGGACGCGATCGAACGCAAACGCGCCGCCTGATCTCAGGTTGAGCGCCACGCGGAATTAAGGTTGCGTAGATTTCGGGTTCGTGTTTCGTTCCTCCCGTAGCGGGAGGGCGCGGTGGCGGCTCGGGTGGTGACGGTCGCGTTCGAAGGCGTCGAGGCGCGGCGCGTCGACGTCGAGGTGCAGCTGGTCGGCAATGACGGGCCGATCGTCTTCGCCATCGTCGGCCTTCCCGACAAGGCCGTGGCCGAAAGCCGGGAGCGTGTGCGCGGCGCCTTCGCCGGCATCGGACTGGCCCTGCCGTCGCGGCGCATCATCGCCAATCTGGCCCCGGCCGACCTGCCCAAGGAGGGCAGCCATTTCGACCTGCCGATCGCGCTGGCCCTGCTGGCGGCCATGGGCGTGATTGCGCCCGACGCGCTGGACGGCTGGGCCGCGGTGGGCGAACTCAATCTGGACGGTCAGATCGCGCCGGTGGGCGGGACCTTGCCGGCGGCGGTGGCGGCCTCGGCCATGGGGCTGGGGCTGATCTGTCCCGAGGCCAACGGGCCCGAGGCGGCGTGGGCGGGCGACGTCAACATCCTGGCCCCGCGGTCGCTGATCGGTCTGGTCAATCATTTCAAGGGCGCGCAGGTGCTGCGGGCGCCCGAACCCGGACCGGTGCGAATGGGCGCCTCGGTCCCCGACCTGCGCGAGGTCAAGGGTCAGGAGAGCGCCAAGCGCGCGCTCGAGATCGCGGCGGCGGGCGGCCACAACCTGCTCTTTGTCGGGCCGCCGGGCTCGGGAAAATCAATGATGGCGGCGCGTCTGCCCGGTTTGCTGCCGCCGTTAACGCCGCAGGAGTTGCTGGAGACCTCCATGGTGTGGTCCGTGGCCGGCCTGATCGAGCGCGGGGCCCTGACCCGGGACCGGCCGTTCCGCGCGCCGCACCACTCGGCCTCGATGGCGGCCCTGACCGGGGGCGGGCTGAAGGCCAAGCCGGGCGAGGCGTCGCTGGCGCACAACGGCGTGCTGTTCCTCGACGAACTGCCCGAATATTCGGCCCAGGCTCTGGACTCCCTGAGGGCGCCGCTCGAGACCGGCGAGATCGTGGTCGCCCGGGCCAACGCCCATGTCCGCTATCCGGCCCGCTTCCAGCTGGTCGCGGCCATGAATCCCTGCCGGTGCGGCATCGGAGGCGCGGGCAAGGGCGCGTGCGGCAAGGCGCCCCGCTGCCAGCGCGATTATCAGAACCGCATCTCGGGTCCGATGTTCGACCGCATTGACCTGACCGTGGAGACGCCGCCGGTGACGGCCTCCGACATGGCCCTGCCGCCGCCAGCAGAAGGCACGGCCGAGGCGGCGGCCCGGGTCGCCGCGGCCCGCGCCATGCAGGAGGACCGGCTGCGCGCCGCCGGCATCGATCCGGCTATCGCCCGGGGTCAGGCCGTCAACGCCCGGGCTTCCGGCGAGACCCTCGACCGGTTCGCGACTCCGGATACGCCCGGCCGCGCCCTGCTGATGCGGGCGGGGGAGGCGGGCGGGCTGACCGCCCGGGGCTGGACCCGCACCCTGCGTCTGGCCCGCACCATCGCGGATCTGGACGGGTGCGACGGGGTCCTGCGCCGGCATATCGCCGAGGCGCTCGTCTATCGCCGCTCCACTGTGGGCGCTCAGGGTGATTTCGAACGACAGGCGCGGCATCACGCAGACGCCTGTTTTCTGAAGGACTTTTGAGCGGGCGTTAACTCCTCGGCCTGCATGCTTTCCCGAAGTTGGGGGCGTGGAGGCCAGAATGGCGCGACGTGTGAAGACGGGACCGGCGGACAGGCAGCCAGTAGAGGGCGAAGCCCCCGAACAGCAGTTCCTGCGCCTTATGAGCCATGAGATGCGGACGCCGCTGAACGGCGTCATCGGCATGCTCGGTCTCCTGCAACGGACCCGGCTGGACGGGGCGCAGCGCGCCTATCTGGAATCGGCCCGGTCCTCGGCCGAACATCTGCTGGGTCTGGTCAACGACCTGCTGGACTATGCCCGGCTGGAGGCCGGCAAGCTGGAATTCGATGCGGCGCCCGTCGATCTGGAAGCGCTGGTCCGGGGCGTCACCGAACTGCTGAGCCCCAAGGCGCACGACAAGGGACTGGAAATCGTCTGGTCGGTCGCGGCCGACGCCGTTGACATCATCGGCGACGAGGGCCGCCTGCGTCAGGTGCTGTTCAACCTGGCCGGCAATGCGGTGAAATTCACCGAGACCGGCGGGGTGCGCATCACGGTCGAGCGGGTCAACGGCGTGGCGTCGCGGCCCAAGCTGGCCTTCATCATCGACGACACCGGCCCGGGCGTTCCAGTCGAGGCGCGCAAGCGGATCTTCGAGGAGTTCGGCCACGTCGACGCCTCGGACGCCAGCCGGTTCGGCGGCGCCGGCCTGGGTCTGGCCGTGGTCTCGAAACTAGCCGCGGCGATGAAGGGGACGGTCACGGTCGCCGACCGGCCCGACGGCCCCGGCGCGCGCTTCCGCTTCGAGGCCGCCTTCCCCGCTGTCAAGAATGCCGTCCGCAGCCGCACACTGGAAGGCCGTACGGTCAATGTGATCAGCCCGGACCCGTTCGTGAAGTCCGCAGCCGTCGCTCAGATCGAGGCCTCCGGCGGCCGCTGCAAATCCGATGCGGACGTGGTCCTGATTGATCACGCCGCCCGCGCCGCCGGATCGGGAATGGCCGCCAGACCGACCCAGGGTCGCGGCGTCATCCTGCTGAAGCCGTCCGAGCGGGACCTGATCGCCCGATACAAGAGCGCCGGTTTCCACGGCTATCTGATCAAGCCGCTGCGCCGCGCCTCGGTGGCCGAGCGCGTGCTGGCCGCCGCCGGGACCAAGGCCCCGATGCAGCCCGGACTGCCGCCCCCGCCGCCGCCCGAGGACGATCGCGTCGCGACGACCCGGTTCTCGGGGACCCGGGTGCTGCTGGTCGAGGACAATCCGGTCGGCGCCCTGCTGGCGGCGACGCTGCTGCGGCGCGAAGGCTGCGCCGTCGAAACCGCGGCCAGCGGCTATGAGGCGCTCGATGCGATGAAGCGGGCCCGCTACGATCTGGTCTTCATGGATATGCGGATGCCGGGCATGGACGGACCCAGCGCGGCCCGGGCGATCCGGGCCCGGGGCGACCAGACGCCGATCGTGGCCCTGACCGCCCACGCCTTCGCCGAGGACCGCCGGACCTGCCTCGAGGCGGGGATGGACGATCATCTGGTCAAGCCGCTGGAGCTGGAAAGCCTGCGCAGCTCACTCGCCCGCTGGACGAACCGGGCGGAGCGCGCCAAGGTCGCCGTCGCATAGGGGACGCGGGGGCGTCACTCTCCGAGGGGACGCACCGATGACCGACACCACGAAGGCCGCGCCGCCCAAGGCTGGCGCGAAGGACGTCTTCAAGGCCCTGGGTCGCGGCCGGGTGCTGATCACCCTGCTGCTCGGCTTCGGGTCTGGCCTGCCGTTCCTGCTGACAGGGGCGACCCTCAGCCTGTGGCTGGCGGAAGGCGATGTCGCCCTGTCGGCCATCGGCTTCATCTCGTGGGTCGGCCTCGCCTATTCGTTCAAGTTTCTCTGGGCGCCGGTCGTCGACCGGTTCGACGTTCCGATCCTCGGCATGCTGGGACGGCGGCGCGGCTGGATGCTGCTGTCGCAGATACTGGTCGGAGCCGCGCTGATCGCCATGGCGATCATCGGTCCGGAGGGTGGACTGACCGCCCTCGGAACGGCCGCCCTTGTGACGGCGTTCGCATCGGCGACCCAGGACATCGTCGTCGACGCCTGGCGGATCGAGACCGCCGAGAACGACGAGGATCTGGGCCTGCTGACCTCGGCCTATCAGCTGGGCTACCGGTTCGCGATCCTGGCCGGCAACGCCTTGATCCTGTTCTTCGCGACATGGTTCGGGTGGAACGGCGCCTACGGCATCTGGGGCGCGGCCATGTCGATCGCCATCGTTGCAACGTTGTTCGCGAAGGAGCCGCTGGACCGTTCGGATATCGCCAAGGCCACGGGCGGCGCTGCGCCATGGACGCCGCGGGGCATCTATGACGCCGTCGTGGGCCCGTTCATAAATTTTCTGGTCACGCACAAGACCGCCGCCCTGCTGATGCTGGCGGCGATCAGCCTGTACCGGCTGCCGGACTTCGTCATGGGGCCGATGGTCGGACCGTTCTATCTGGAGCTGGGTCTGACCAAGGAGGCCATCGGGGCGATGCGTCTGAGCTTCGGTCTGGCGGGGTCCATCGCCGGCATCGCGGCGGGCGGTCTGTGCGCACTGCGTTTCGGCTTCGGGCGGACCTTGCTGCTGGGCGCCCTGATCGGGCCGATGTCCAACCTCGGCTATACGTTGATGGCCATCGCGGGTCTGTCGACGCCGATGTTCGCCGGCGTCCTGTTCGTCGAGAATTTCAGCGAAGGTTTGGCCGGGGCGGCGCTGGTCGCCTACATGTCGAGCCTGACCGGCATCGGCTATACGGCCACCCAGTACGCCCTGCTGAGCTCGTTCTACGCCCTGCTCGGCAAGTTCCTGAAGGGCTTCTCGGGCGTGGTGGTCGAGAGCCTGCAGCAGGGGCATGAGCTGATGGTCGCCTACGCCCTGTTCTTCGCCGGGACGGCGGCGGTCGGCATCCCCGCCGTCATCCTGTGCTGGCTGCTGGACAGGCGGAACCGCCGGCTGAAGGCCGAGGCGGGGCTGGCCTAGAAGGTCACCCCTCCACCGCGGCCCCTTCGTCATAGGCGGCGAAGGTGGCGGCGGTGATGATCTCGGACACCGAGGCGCCCAGCGAGACGATCTGGACCGACTTCTCGAGCCCGACCAGCAGGGGGCCGATGACGGTCGCGCCGCCCAGCTGCTGGACCAGTTTGGTCGAGATGGCGGCTGAATGAATCGCCGGCATGACCAGGACGTTGGCGTGGCCGGTCAGGCGCATGAACGGATAGGCCGACCGCTGCTCGGGATCGAGCGCCAGCTCGGGCGGCATCTCGCCCTCGTATTCGAAATCGACGCCCTTGGAATCGAGGATGCGGATGGCCTCGCGCACCTTCTCGGCGCGCTCGCCGGGAGGGTTGCCGAAGGTCGAGTAGGACATGAAGGCGACGCGCGGCGTCTTGCCCAGCTTGCGCACCGTCGCGGCGGCCTGGATGGCGATCTCGGCCAGCTCCTCGGCGCTGGGCAGTTCATGGATCGAGGTGTCGGCGACGAACAGCGTCCGGCCCTTGGCCAGCAGGATCGACAGGCCGATCATCCGCTCCTTGACGTCGAGGACGCGGCGGACCTCCTTGAGCACCATGTTGAAATTGCGGGTCACGCCGGTGACCATGCAGTCGGCCTGGCCGCGGGCGCACATGGCGGCGGCGAAATAGTTGCGGTCCTGATTGATCATCCGCTGGACGTCGCGCTTCAGATAGCCGCGGCGCTGCAGACGTTCATAGAGCCAGTCGGTGTAGTCGGCGTTGTGCTCGCTGACCCGGGCGTTGACGATCTGGATGCCCATGTCGTCGAAGTTCAGACCGGCCTCGGCGGCGTTCTTGCGGATCAGCTCCTCGCGGCCGATCAGGATCGGCGTGCCCAGTTCGGCCTGTTTGAAGCCCCAGGCGGCGCGGATGACGGCGGTCTCCTCGCCCTCGGCGAACACCACCCGCTTGTTGGGGGCGGCGCGCACGGCGCCTAGGCGTCCATGTCCTCGATCGGCTTGCGGGCCACGCCGGTGTCCATCGCCGCCTGGGCGACGAAGGGCGGGATGTACCAGATCAGGCGCGGGTCGAAGGGGGTCGGGATGATGTAGTCGGGGCCGAATTTCAGCTTGCGCCCGCGATAGGCGGCGGCGACCTCGTCCGGCACGTCCTCGCGGGCGAGGGCGGCGAGGGCCTGGGCGCAGGCCACCTTCATCTCGTGGTTCACCCGGCGGGCGCGGACGTCCAGCGCCCCGCGGAAGATGTAGGGGAAGCCGAGGACGTTGTTGACCTGGTTGGCGTAGTCCGAGCGGCCGGTGGCGATGATGGCGTCGGAGCGGACCGACAGCACGTCTTCCGGCGTGATCTCCGGATCCGGATTGGCCATGGCGAAGATGATCGGATTGGGCGCCATGGAGGCGACCATCTCCTTGGTGATTGCGCCCTTGGCGGACAGGCCGATGACGACATCGGCCCCGACCATGGCCTCCTCGAGTGTGCGCAGGTGGGTGTCGGTGGCGTGGGCCGCCTTCCACTGGTCGACGTTGGCGCGGCCCTTGTAGACGACGCCGTCGCGGTCGACGATGACGGTGTTCTCGGCGCGGACGCCGGCGGCCTTCATCAGGCCGATCGAGGACAGGCCCGCGGCGCCGGCGCCGGTCAGGACGACCTTGATGTCCTCCAGCCTCTTGCCGGAGATGTGGCAGGCGTTGATCAGGCCGGCGGTCGAGATGATGGCGGTGCCGTGCTGGTCGTCGTGGAAGACCGGGATGTCGAGCAGGTCCTGGAGCTGGGCCTCGATCTCGAAACATTCCGGGGACTTGATATCCTCCAGATTGATGCCGCCCCAGGTGTCGCCGATGTTCTTGACGACGGTGATGAACTCGTCGGAGTCGGTGGTTTTCACCTCGACGTCGAAGCTGTCGACGTCGGCGAAGCGTTTGAACAGGACGGCCTTGCCCTCCATCACCGGCTTGGACGCCATGTGGCCGAGGTTGCCGAGGCCGAGGATGGCCGTGCCGTTCGAGATGACGGCGACCAGATTGCCCTTGGACGTATAGTCGTAGGCCTTGTCCACATCGGCGGCGATGGCCAGCACCGGAATGGCGACGCCCGGCGAATAGGCCAGCGACAGATCGAGCTGGGTGGCCATGGGCTTGGTCGGCGCCATGGAAATCTTGCCCGGCGTGGGGCTGCGGTGGAAATGCAGCGCGTCTTCGTCGGAGAAGGTCTGTTTGTCGTTCATGTCGGCCATGGAGTGTTCCTAAAGCCGGGGGCGGGCCGGGACAACCGTTGTGGGGAGGCATGCGCTCTCCTGTCGTCATCCCGGGGTGCGCAGCGACCCCGGGACCCAGCGGCGCGCGAGAGCGCCAACCTGCCGGGAGCGCGGCTGTGTCATCGCCTCCGCTGCGCTTCGGCGCCGCCGGGTCCCGGCCTTCGCCGGGATGACGACAACAGGGCGTGCATCATCGCTCTCCGGCCCGTGGGCCGGAAAGTGCGGGGAGGTGGCGGAGCGCGGGCGGTTGGCCCGGAACCGTGAAATGGCCCCCTGCTTTCGCGTTACGGGGACCGTGAAGAGTTTTCGGCGTCGCCGCCTGCGCTCCGCGCGACCGGTTCACACGAGNCCCTTTCCATCGTACGCCCGCGACGGGCGGAAGGCTTCCAGGCCTCCCGGGCCCCGGGGTTTCACGCCCCCGGGCAGTCCACCGTCCCCACGCCCCCGATGTTCCACAAGCACAGTTCCTCACCGCACAAGGGTCCGGGCGACGATTACAGGACGACGTTTCCCGCTCGATCGCACCCCGCCGCACGTGATTGGCCCTGGCGCCAGACGCCCTCCCCCNCACCGCACAAGGGTCCGGGCGACGATTACAGGACGACGTTTCCCGCTCGATCGCACCCCGCCGCACGTGATTGGCCCTGGCGCCAGACGCCCTCCCCCGCGACGGGATGGGGAGAAGGATAAGGGCGCCCGGGAGGGGTGCTGGTGATTCAGTTTGGGAAAAGGGGAAGGCGTTGAAGGGGCCGGATGTTTTCTTCTGAACCCGACTATAGATTCGCACTTTCACCTGCCGTCATCCCGGCGAAGGCCGGGACCCAGCGGCGCGCGAGAGCGCGAACCTGTCGCGGACACATCTGCCTGACCCATCGTGCGTGAACAGATCGCCTTCGGCGCCGCTGGGTCCCGGCCTTCGCCGGGATGACGGCGGTGGGGCATCAGATCCCCAGCGTTCCCGTGCGCTCGACCACGACCGGTCCGGTCATGAGCACATGGTCCGTCTCTTCGTCCCATGAGACGAACAGTTCACCGCCATCGACTTCAACCGTCGCCGCGCGGCCGGTCAGGCCGCGGCGGGCGGAGGCGACCAGCGCCGCGCAGGCGCCGGTGCCGCAGGCCTTGGTCAGGCCAGCGCCGCGCTCCCAGACGCGCAGGCGGATGTGGTCGGGCGCGGTGACGTGGGCGAAGCCGACGTTGACGCCCTCGGGGAAGCGCGGGTGGTGTTCGACCAGCGAGCCGGCGCCGCGCACGAAGCCGTCGTTGGGCGCATGGTCCATGAAGAAGACGACGTGGGGATTGCCCATGGAGACGGCACCCGGCGTGTGCAGGACGGGGTCGTCGATCGGGCCGACCTGAAGCTCGATACCGCGGGTGTCCATGGCCTCGTCGAGCGGGATCTGTTTCCAGTCCAGACGCGGCGCGCCCATGTCGACGGTGATGCGGCCGTCGGCCTCGCGTCGCGCCGTCGTCGGGCCGGCGAGGGTGTCGATGACGACCTGATCCTTGCTGGTCGACTGCAGCAGCATCCAGCCGACGCAGCGCAGGGCGTTGCCGCAGGTCTCGACCTGTCCGCCGTCGGCGTTCCAGACCCGCATGAAGGCGTCGCCGGTTTCGGAGGGCTCGATGGCGATCAGCTGGTCGCAGCCCTCGCCGGTCTGGCGGTCGGCGATGGCGCGCGCCTGATCGGCCGTCGGGGCGAACGGCGTTTCGAGCGCATTGACGACGACGAAATCGTTGCCGGCGCCGTTCATCTTGACGAAGGGGCGGGTCATCTTCGCTCCGATATAGGGGGAGACTGGACCTGACGCGAGAGAAGGGCGTTAAGCTGGGCCATGAGTCGCGCAAAGCCCGTCAGCCAGTCCGAACCGCCCAAGGCTGAAGGCCTGCGTCTGCGGGCCCGGCTGCGCTACCTCTATCACGGCTCGTCGCCGCTGGCGGTGCGGTTCCGGCTGGCGGTCATCGTCATCGACTTCGCCATCATCGGCTTCTTCCTGGCCGCGCCGATCCTTCATGAGGCGGGGCTGGTCTTCTATGTCGTGGACTATGTCATCGCCACGATCCTGGCGGCCGATCTGGCGGCCAGAGCCTATGCCCACACAGATCTGAAGGACTGGCTGAAGAAGCCGGCGACCTGGGTCGACCTGTTCGTTCTGGCCACCCTGCTGTTCCCGGCCTGGCTGTTCAATTTCGGCTTCCTGCGGCTGGTGCGGCTGTGGACGCTGCTGCATTCCGAATTCTTCTGGCGGACGGTCGGGCACAAATACGACGACACCCGGGTGGAGGAGATCACCAAGGCGCTGGCCTCGCTGGTGACCTTCATCTTCGTGGTGACCGGCTTCGTCTACGCCACCTTCCGCGACAGCCATCCGGGGATCAGCGGCTATCTGGACGCCCTGTATTTCACCGTGGCGACCCTGACGACGACCGGGTTCGGCGACATCACCCTGCCGGGCAACTGGGGACGGGTGCTGTCGATCGTGGTCATGCTGACCGGGATCACCTTGTTCCTGCGGCTGGCCCAGACGATCTTCAAGCCGCACAAGATCAGCCATCCCTGCCCGACCTGCGGCCTGCACAAACACGATCCGGACGCGGTGCACTGCAAGGCGTGCGGGGAGGTGCTGTGCATTCCGGATGAGGGGGCGTGAGGAAGGCCCGCTCCGCCAAGATGACAAAGCCGTAACCTCGGTCCACTCCAGCTTGTCGCGGACCCGGTCACCGGTAAGGTGCCGCCCGACTTCAGTCGGGGGGCTTTCCTGGGGCCCCTATCGCTTCACGCTACTTGAGGGGGCCTCTCCACATGATCCGCACCGCCGCGCTCGCCGCGCTTCTCGCTTCAACCGCCCTATCGAGCGCCGCCATGGCCCAGACCTCCGTTCCCGCCCCGGCCGCCGCCGCGAGCTCGGGAGGCTTCGCCACCTCGGACGCGACCGATCCGTATCTGTGGCTGGAAGAGGTCGACGGCGAACGGGCCATGGCCTGGGTCAATGAACACAATGAGCGGTCGCTGGGCGTGCTGCGCGGCGACCCGCGCTTCGAGACCCTGCACCAGCAGGCGCTGGAGATTGTCCAGTCGCGCGACCGCATCCCGTCGCCGGGCTTCAACCACGACGGCACGATCGACAATTTCTGGCAGGACGCGACCCATGTGCGCGGCATCTGGCGGACGACGACGCTGGACAGCTATCGCACCGAGGCGCCGCAGTGGGAGACGATCCTCGACTTCGACGCCCTGTCCGCGGCCGAGGGCAAGAACTGGGTCTACAAGGGCGCGACCTGCCTGCCGCCGCAAGAGACCCGCTGCCTGGTCTCGCTGTCGGACGGCGGCAAGGATGCGGTGACGGTGCGCGAGTTCGACCGGGCGACGCGGACCTTCGTGGCGGACGGCTTTGTCCTGCCCGAGTCCAAGGGCGGGGTGTCGTGGCTGGACGAGAACACCCTGCTGATCGCGCGCGACTTCGGGCCGGGCACGCTGACGACCTCGGGGTATCCGATGGTGCTGAAGGTGCTGAAGCGCGGCCAGACGATCGATCAGGCGCAGACGGTGTTCACGGGCCAGCCGACCGATGTATCGGTGTCGGGCTATACGCTGCGCGACGCCGACGGCGTGGTGCAGGCGACGCTGATCAATCGCGGCGTCAACTTCTATGAGGGCGAGACGCACCGGCTGAACGCGGACGGCACGACGACGAAGCTGGATCTGCCGGCCAAGTCGAACATCAATGCGCTGGTGCGCGGACAGCTGGTCGTGACGACGGATCAGGACTGGACCGCGCCGTCGGGGCAGGCGTTCAAAACGGGCGACGTGATCGCCTGGGACCTGAACCGCTGGCTGGCCGATCCGGCGACGCCGGCGCAGCTGGTGATCCGCCCGACCGAGCGCGAGGCCATCGAGGGCATCACTGCGACCCGCAACAAGCTGGTCGTGGCCCTGTACGAGAACGTGCGCGGCGGGGTCTATGTCTATGAGCCCAACGCCTCGGGGGAATGGGCGCGGACGCGGCTGGACCTGCCGCAGAACGTCTCGGTCAATGTGGGCTCGGCCTCGGAGCGGGACGATCAGGTGTTCGTCAGCGTGACGGGCTATCTGAATCCGTCGAGCCTGTATCTGGCCGACGCCGCCAGCGGCGCGACGGATCTGGCCAAGTCGCTGCCGGCCAAGTTCGACGCCACGGGGATGACGGTCGATCAGTTCGAGGCCCGCTCGGCCGACGGGACGATGATTCCGTATTTCGTCGTCCACAAGGGCGACATGGCCATGGACGGGGCCAATCCCACGCTGCTGTACGGCTATGGCGGCTTCCAGTCGTCGCTGCTGCCCGGCTATTCAGCCACGGTCGGCAAGCTGTGGCTGGAGCGGGGCGGGGTCTATGTCATCGCCAACACGCGCGGCGGCGGCGAGTTCGGGCCGCGCTGGCACCAGGCGGCGCTGCAGGAGAACCGGCAGCGGTCGCACGAGGACTATCAGGCGGTGGCGCTCGACCTGATCGCGCGCAACATCACCAGCCAGCCGCGTCTGGGGATCATGGGCGGCTCGCAGGGCGGGCTGTTCATGGGGGCGATGCTGACCCAGCGGCCGGACCTGATCAATGCGGCCGTGATCCAGGTGCCGCTGTTCGACATGCTGCGCTTCCACAAGCTGCTGGCGGGCGCCAGCTGGATCGCGGAATACGGCAATCCGGATATCCCGGAAGAGCGAGCGTGGATCGAGCAGTATTCGCCGTACCAGCGTCTGGCGGCGGCGCGGCTGGAGGAGCTGGGCTATCCGGTGCTGTTCTACGAGAACACCGACGGCGGCCATGCGGCGGGGGCGAACCTGCGCGAGACCGCCCGGCGTCTGGCGCTGGAATACACCTATCTGACGCGGCGGCTGATGGACACGCAGGTCCCGGCGCCGGAATAGGCGCCGCCCGCGGCGGACGAAGATGCTCGTATTTCGGAGTTTGAGATGAACCGACTGATCCTGTCCGCCGCGATCCCGGCGCTGTTGCTCGCGGCCTGCGCCTCGGACCCGGCGCCGATGACGATCACGCCCCTGAACGCCGCGGACGTTGCGCGGCCGCTGCTCCTGCCGCCGCCGCACATGCCGGCCGACCTGACGCCCGCGGGGGTGAGGGCGGCCGATGATCATCTGGCGCTGGAAGAGGTCAACGGGACCGAGGCCATGGCCTTTGTGGCGGAGTCCAACCGCAAGGCGCTGGCGTCGCTGGAGGGCGACCGGCGCTATGAGCCGTTCCGCCGGCAGGCCGAGGCGATCCTGACGGCGACGGACCGGATCCCGGGGCCGAGCTTCCTCGGCGAGGGGATCGGAAACTTCTGGCAGGACGCGGCCAATCCGAAGGGGGTGTGGCGGCGCACGACGCTGGAGAGCTATCGCTCGGCCAATACGCGGTGGGAGACGATGCTGGACATCGACGCCCTGTCGCGGGCCGAGGGCAAGGACTGGGTCTGGAAGGGCGCGGACTGTCTGGCCCCGGACGAGACGCGCTGCCTCGTCTCGCTGTCAGACGGCGGCAAGGATGCGGTGGTGGTGCGCGAGTTCGACACCGCCACCGGCCTGTGGGTCGAGGACGGCTTCATCCTGCCGGAGGGCAAGCACCGGCTGGAATGGCTGGACCGCGACACGCTTCTGGTGGCCACGGACTTCGGGCCGGACACGCTGACGGAGTCAGGTTATCCTTACATCGTGAAGTCGCTGAAGCGCGGCCAGACGCTGGCGCAGGCGACCGAGGTCTATCGCGGCGACATCAGCGACGGAGGGTACGGGGTCAGCCCGAGCGTCTACCGCAATGGCGCCGGTCAGGTGCTGGGCGTGCTGATCAACAGGCCGCTCGACACCTTCCGCAGCGAGACGTGGGAGGTGGATGGACGGCCCGTGAAGCTGAACCTGCCCGAGCGGGTCAGCATTCGCGGCATGATGGGTGGACAGCTGGTGCTGACCCTCGACGAGGCGTGGAGTCGTTACGGGCGCGAGATACCGGCGGGGACCCTGATGGCGGTCGTCATGGCGACGATCCGGCCCGGCAGTCAGGCCATCTCCAACGCGGACGACACCGTCTTTACCCCGACGGCGCGGCAGTCGGTCGAGGATGTGGCCGTCATGGACGACCGGATCGTGGCCAGCATCTATGACAACGTCCGTGGGCGGACCGCCGTCTTCCAGAACCGCGGCGAATTCGGCTGGCCCGAAACCGCCCTGCCGGCGCCCGAGAATGTCGCGGTCCATCTGGGATCGTCCAGCCGGGAGTCGGGCCGCATCTTCTATTCCTACGAAGGCTTCCTGACGCCTTCGACCCTGGCGCTGGCGGATGCGCGGGCGGGAACGGCCGAGACGGTGCGCCAGGCGCCCGCCCGCTTCGACGCCTCGACCCATGTGGTCGAGCAGTTCGAGGCGACGTCGTCGGACGGGACGAAGATTCCCTATTTCGTCACCCGGCCGAAGGATCTGGTGATGGACGGCCACGCGCCGACGATCATCTACGGCTACGGCGGGTTCCAGGTGTCCAAGCCGCCGATCTACATCCCCGAGATGGGCAAGCTGTGGCTCGAGAACGGCGGCGTCTACGTCAACGCCAACATCCGCGGCGGCGGCGAGTTCGGACCGGCCTGGCACCAGAGCGTGCTGAAGGAACACCGGCAACTGGCCTTCGACGACTATGCGGCCGTCGCGCGCGACCTGCAGACTCGGGGGATCACCTCGCCGCGCCGGACCGGCATCTACGGCCGGTCGAACGGCGGGGTGCTGACCTCGGTCGCCATGACCCAGCATCCGGAGCTGATCAATGCGGCGGTGATCGAGAGCCCGCTGATCGACATGCTGCGCTATCACGAACTGCCGGCGGGGGCGTCGTGGATCGGCGAATACGGCGATCCGCGCATCCCGGAAGAGGCGGCGTACATCGCGCGGTATTCGGCCTATCAGCAGCTTCGTCCGGACGCGGAGTATCCGCGGGTCTATATCACGACCAATACCCGGGACGACCGCGTGCATCCGGGCCATGCGCGGAAATTCGCCGCGCGGCTGGCGGAGCAGGGGCATGAGCACCTGTATTACGAAGAGACCTCGGGCGGGCATTCGAACGACGCCGATCCGGTGGCGAACGCGAGGCGGTGGGCCCGGCACTATGTGTATCTGGCGCAGCAGTTGATGGATTGAGGGGCTGCGACCCAACATCCCGCTCATCCCGGCGAAAGCCGGGACATGGTGCTTTGGGTGATGGGTCGAGCCTGACCGATCACGAATCCTCGTCCTGAAACATCAGCGTCAAGCTGGACAGAACCGGGTCCCGGCTTTCGCCGGGATGAGCGGATAGAGAGAGACTGTATTCTCAGGCCGGTTCGACGAGCTTGAGCTTTGCGGGCTTCTTCGCCTTCGCCGGCTTTTCGGCCTTCGGCGCCTTCACGGGCTTGTCCGCCTTCTTCGCCAGCTTCTCGAGCTTCTTCGCCTCGCGGGCGGCCTTCTTGGCGGCGCGGGCCTCGGCCTTGGCCTTGGCGGGGGCGGCGTCGGCCTCTCCGGCCAGTTCGGCCAGAAGGTCGAGGAAGCCGTCGCGCTTGCCCTTGGGCAGCAGGGCCATGATCCGTTTGTCGGCGGCCTCGACGCGAGGGCGGGCGGCATCGAGGGCGGCCTGACCGGCGGCCGACAGGCGTACGGCCTTGGCGCGGGCGTCGATGATGGATTTTTCGCGGTCCAGCAGACCCTTGGTCGTCATGCGGGAGACGAGGTCGGCGAGGGTGGAGCGGTCGATGCCGGTGGCGCGGACCAGATCGGTCTGGGTCAGGCCGGCCTTGTGGCTGACGGCCTCGAGCACGGCGAACTGACGCTGGGTCAGGCCGTCGGCGCCCGCCTCTTCCGAATAGATATCGAGCGCCAGCTGAAGCACGCGGTGCATCAGATGGCTGGGCGATCCGCCCAGTCCTGCGCTGCGTTTCGCCTTGTTTCCGGACTTGACCATCGACCGTATCCCCTCGGTGTGAAGCTATAGCTAGCAGCCGCGTTTTACGGTTTGACGACGGACGATACGCCCGCGGGGAAACCCTGCCTACAGACCGGGGTCCGGAGAGACGGGCCCGGGTTCCTCGTCCTTGATCATGTGCTTGAGGATGTAGGGGATCTGCAGCAGGCCGAAGACGCAGGCGGCGACCCAGATGATGCCGCGGAAGGCGACCCAGGTGTCATCGCTCTGGGTCCGCCAGACGATCTCGTTGGCGACGGCGATGGTCGCGAAATACAGGCCGTAGCGCAGCGTCAGTCCGCGCCACGCCTGATCGGTGACCTTGATGGAGTCGCCCAGCAGATATTTGAACGGGTATTTGCCCAGCGGCAGGGAGCCCAGCAGGACGGCGGCCAGCAGGCCGTTCTGTATGCTGAGCTTGATCTTCAGCAGCGACGGATCGTGGAAGAACAGGGTCAGGCCGCCGAAGATCAGGGCGAAACCGCCGGCCAGCAGGGGCAGGGGGGCCAGACGCCGCTCCACCGCATAGCCGACGATCAGGGCGATGGCCGAGGCGCCCACCAGCACCCATGTCGCCTGAACCATGGCCTCGCGGCCGTCGAGGCCGCGGGCGCGCAGGAAGACATAGGCGCCGGCGAAGGCGACCAGGGCGCCGAAGTCGACGGCCTGACGGATCCATGCGCGGTTGTTCGCGGGTGCGGTCCGGGGCTGTTCTGGGGGCGTGTCGGTCATGTCAGTCCTCGAGCCCCACCAGAGATCGTGAAAAGGCTCGCGCGTCGAAGGGTTGCAGGTCGTCGATGCCCTCGCCGACGCCGATCAGCTTGATCGGGGCGTCGGAGGCCTGGGCCACGGGGACCAGAACGCCGCCGCGGGCCGTGCCGTCCAGCTTGGTCATCACAAGGCCGGAGACATAGGCGGTCCGGCCGAAGATCTGTTCCTGGGCCAGGGCGTTGCGGCCGACGGTTGCGTCGAGCACCAGAAGCGTTTCGTGCGGCGCCTCGGGATCGATCTTCTTCAGGACGCGCACGATCTTGAGCAGTTCGTCCATCAGGGCGGACTTGTTCTGCAGGCGTCCCGCCGTGTCGATCAGCACGACGTCGAAGCCTTCGGCCTTCGCCCGGGTGTAGGCGTCGAAGGCGAGGCCGGCGGGATCGGCGCCGTCGCGGCGGCTTTCAAAGGTGGCGCCGGCGCGTTCGGACCAGACCTTCAGCTGTTCGCGAGCAGCGGCGCGGAAGGTGTCGCAGGCGACGATCATGACCTTGGCGCCCTGTCCGGTCAGGTCGGCGGCGATCTTGCCGAGCGTCGTGGTCTTGCCGGAGCCGTTGACGCCGACGAACAGGGTGACGAAGGGGCGGGGGCCGCCCAGCGGCTCGTAGCGAGCCTCGTGGTTGACCAGTTCGGAGGCCACGGCCTCGGCGAGGGCCTCCTTGACCTCGCGCTCGTTTGCGCCCGCGCCGAAGCGCAGTTCGCGGAAGCGGGCGACGATGCGGTCGGTGGCGGCCGGGCCCAGATCGCTTTCCAGCAGATGCTCTTCCAGCCCGTCGAGGGCGGCTTCGCTGAGCGGTTCCTTGACGAAGGCGGAGACGACCTGCTCGGTCATCTGTTTCGAGGAACGGGAGAGGCCCTCGCTCAGCCGCGAGAGCCAACCCTTTTTCGGCGTATCGTTCATGGACCGGGCTTAGCTGGTTCGTTCGGCAAAATCACCAAAAGCGTGAAAGTCTCGCATTGATGGAAAAACCGCTCATCCCGGCGAAAGCCGGGACCCAGTTCTTTGGGTGAGACGTTTTGGCTTATATGAGCATAACTGGCGGTCCAAACCGCCGGCGTCATGCTGGACAGCACTGGGTCCCGGCGTTCGCCGGGATGAGCGGAAACATAGATGCCTGAACCCCACCCGTTCCATTCGTCCCGCACCCACGGCTTCGTCCGTGTCGCCGCCGCGACGCCGGTGGTGCATATCGCCGACCCGGCCGCCAATGCGGAGGAGCACGCCGCCCTGATCCGTCAGGCGGGTCAGCAGGGCGTGGACCTGATGGTTTTCCCCGAGCTGTCGCTGAGCGGCTACGCCATCGACGATCTGGTCATGCAGGGCGCGCTTCTGGATGAGGTCGAGCGGCGAATCGCGGACCTGGCCGAAGTGGCGGACGAGGCCGGGGTGATCGTGGTGATCGGCGCGCCCCTGCGCAGCGGCGACGCCCTGTACAACTGCGCCGTGGTGCTGGGGTCGGGGGCGGTGCTGGGCGTCGTGCCCAAGACCTATTTGCCCAACTATCGGGAATATTACGAGAAACGCTGGTTCGCCTCGGCCCCGAGCCGGTCCGAGGACACGATGGAATTGAACGGCGAGACGGTCGATTTCGCGCCGGGCCTGATCTTCGAGGCGGCCAACCGGCCGGGCTTCGTCTTCGCCGCCGAGATCTGCGAGGACTACTGGGCGCCGCTGCCGCCCTCGACGCGCGCGGCGCTGGCGGGCGCGCGCATCCTGCTGAACCTGTCGGCGTCCAACATCCTCATCGGCAAGGCCGACGAGCGGGCGATCCTGTGCGCCAGCCAGTCGATGCGGACCCAGTCGGCCTATGTGTTCGCCGCCTCGGGCTGGGGCGAAAGCACCACCGATCTGGCGTGGGACGGGCAGGCGACCATCCATGAGCTGGGCGCGCGGCTGGCGGAGGGCGAGCGGTTCTCGCTGGAAAGCCATCTGACCGTCGCCGACATCGATGTGGAGCGGATCGGTCTGGACCGGCTGCGCAACGGCACCTTCTCGGACTGCGCGCGGATCGAGGGCGAGCCGGCGACGGTGGTTCCGTTCGAGGCGTATGAGGGCGAGGCGCCGGGCGATCTGATCCGCCCGCTGGACCGCTTCCCCTTCGTGCCGGACGATCCGGCGCGGCTGGATCAGGACTGCTACGAGGCCTTCAACATCCAGGTGCAGGGGCTGATGCGCCGGATGAAGGCGACCAATGGCGAGCGGATCGTCATCGGCGTCTCGGGCGGGCTGGACTCGACGCAGGCGCTGCTGGTGGCGTGCCGAGCGTTCGACCGGCTCAAGCTGCCGCGCTCGAACATTCTCGGTTTCACCCTGCCGGGGTTCGCGACCTCGGAGGGGACGAAGTCGAACGCCCACGCCCTGATGAAGGCGTTGGGGGTCAGCGCGCACGAGATCGACATTCGCCGCACGGCCGAGAAGATGTTGGCCGATATCGGCCATCCGTTCTCGATGGGACAGCCGGTGCACGACATCACCTTCGAGAATGTGCAGGCCGGTCTGAGGACGGACTATCTGTTCCGCCTGGCCAATCAGCATGACGCCTTCGTGCTGGGCACGGGCGATCTGTCGGAACTGGCGCTGGGCTGGGCCACCTATGGCGTCGGCGACCATATGAGCCACTACAACGTCAACAGCGGAGTGGCGAAGACGCTGATGCGGCACCTGATCCGCTGGGTCGCCGACCGCGAGGTGGTCGGGGCCGACGTCGTGCCGGTGCTGCGCGGTATTCTGGGGACAGAGATTTCGCCGGAGCTGGTGCCGGCGCTGGACGGGAAGCTGCAGTCGACCGAGGGGACTGTGGGGCCCTATGCGCTGAACGACTTCTTCCTGTTTTACGTGACCCGCTTCGGCCTGAAGCCGTCAAAGGTGGCGTACCTTGCGCATCAGGCGTGGAAGGATGCGGCGACGGGCGAATGGCCGACCGCCATGCCGGAGGCTGAACGGGTCGCCTACGACCTGCCGGTCATCAAGGCGTGGCTGCGGAAATTCCTGGTCCGCTTCTTCCAGACCAGCCAGTTCAAGCGCTCGGCCCTGCCGAACGGACCGAAGGTGGTCACTGGCGGGTCGCTGTCGCCGCGGGGTGACTGGCGCGCGCCTTCGGACGGCACGGCGCGGGTCTGGCTGGACGAGCTGGACGCGAACGTTCCGGACTAGGGATCAGGCAACAGGCAGCAGGCAGCAGGGAAATCGGCGCAGTCTCCTGTTGCCTGCTGCCCGTTGCCTGCTGCCTCGTATTCACGGCAACTCGTTCAGGAACGGGAAGATCGCCGCCTTGATCTCGGGCTCGTCGAGCATGGGGGCGTGGCCGACGCCGGGGGCTTCGACATAGTCCATCTTCGGGGCGCGCTTGCGCATCTTCGCGGCGATGTCGGCGCTGAGCAGGTCCGAGGTTTCGCCGCGCACCAGCAGGACGGGCCGGCCCTTGGTCAGGCGGGTGAACATGGGCCAGAGATTGGGGACGAGGGCCTTGGCGCCCGCAGCGCGGATCGGCACGGCGATGTCCGGGTCGTAGTCCAGCACGGGCGCGCCTTCGGTGCCGATGCGGAAGACGCGGCGGGCGAAGGCGTCCCAGTCGGCGTCCGTATAGTGGGGGAAGGCGATGGCGTTGTGCTGCTTCACATAGGCGGTGGCCTCCGGCCAGCCGGGCGTGTCGACGGGCTGGCCGGAATAGGCGGCGATGCGCATCAGCCCCTCCTTCGCCACCTCGGGACCGATGTCGTTGAGGATGGCGCCGGCGATGACCTTCGAGCGGATGGCGGCCAGGGCCATGGTGATGAGCCCGCCCATGGAGGTGCCGAGGAAGACGGCGCGCTCGATGCCGCTCTGGTTCAGCAGGGCCAACACATCCTGAGCGTAGGTCGCGGGCTGGTAGGTCATGGGGTCAGGGGCGCGGTCCGAGCGGCCGCGGCCGCGGATGTCGACGGCCAGGACCCGGCGGCCGCTCTGGGCGATCAGGGGGGCGATGGCTTCGAAATCGGCGGAATTGCGCGTCAGGCCGTGGATGGCGATCACCGGCAGCTTCGCCGGGCCAGGTCCCGCCGCATAGTCGCGGGCGTAGAGGGTGAGGCCGTCGGCGCTGGTCCAGCGGCGGTCGGCGAAGGTCTGGGTCATGCAAGGCTCCGGGACGTCGAAGCGCAGCCTATTTCATCGGAGCGGGAAATCCCACATCGGGTCGTCGCCCTAGTGACCGAGCAGGTCCCGCACGAAGGCGTCGAGGTTTCCGCCCTCAAACCTGAAGCCCGGCACGCCGGCGCGGCGGGCGGCTTCCATGTCGGAGGGCTGGTCGCCGATCATGAAGCTCTTCGCCGGGTCGATATGATGGTCGGCGATGGCGCGGAGGATCATGCCGGGGTTGGGTTTCCGGTCCGGGTGGTCGGGATGGATGTACGCCTCGACCCGGCCCTCCGAATGGAAGGGGCAGGCATAGACGGCGCCGATGATCGCGCCCTTGCCGGCCAGCCGCCGCACGATCAGGACGTTGAAGGCCTTCATCTGCTCTTCGGTGAACAGGCCGCGCGCGACACCGGACTGGTTGGTGACGATGACGCACAAATAGCCGAGCTGGTTCAGCCGACGCACGGCTTCGGGCGCGCCGGGAACGAGGCGGAGATGCTCTTCCAGATGGGGGTAGCCGGTGTCCTCGATCAGGACGCCGTCGCGATCGAGAAACACGGCGGGGACGCCGGTGCTCATGGTCCGGTCGCATACGCCGCCCTACGCCCTCGTTGCAACCCGTCACGCGAAGTGACAGCGCGCGATTTGGCGTGGCCGCGACGGATTTGGTAGGAGGCGCGACCAAGGCGTCGCCCTCGCGGGCCGACGCGCCAGCGTTCGCGCGACCGGAGAACCGTCCGCCATGACCATTCCCTTCATCGATCTTCAGGCGCAGCGCCTTCGTCTGAACGGCAGGATCGAAGCCGCCGTGCAGGAGGCCGTGGTCGGCGGCGCCTGGGTCATGGGTCCGCAGGTGCGGCAGTTCGAGGCCGATCTGGCAGCCTTCGGCAAGGCGAAGCATGCGCTGGGCTGCGCCAATGGCACCGACGCCCTGGCCCTGCCGCTGATGGCGTGGGACGTCGGCAGCGGCGACGCGGTCTTCGTGCCCAGCTTCACCTTCGCGGCCACGGCCGAGATCGTGCCCTGGTTCGACGCCGAGCCGGTCTTCATCGATGTGGATGCGAGGACCTACAATATGGATCCCGGCCACCTCGAGGCGGCCATCGAGGCGACGCTCAAGGAAGGCCGGCTGAAGCCGCGCGTGGTCATCGCCGTCGACCTGTTCGGCCAGCCCGCCGACTATCCGGCGATCAAGGCCGTCTGCGACAAATTCGGTCTCAAGCTGATCTGCGACTCGGCCCAGGGCTTCGGCTGCACCATCGACGGTGATCACCCGCTGAAATGGGCGGACATCACCACCACCAGCTTCTTCCCGGCCAAGCCGCTGGGCTGCTACGGCGACGGCGGGGCGGTGCTGACCAATGACGACGATCTGGCCCAGCTGATCGACTCCATCCGCGTGCACGGCAAGGCGGTGGCGCGGGATCTGGAGGGCAAGACCTTCGATCACGATCCCAAATATCTGAACATGCGCATCGGCCTGAACAGCCGTCTGGACACCATCCAGGCCGCTGTCCTGATCGAGAAGCTGAAGGTCTTCGGCGAGGAGATCGAATGGCGCAACCGGATCGCGGCCCGCTACAACGAGGGCCTGCGCGCCCACGTCGCCGCCGTGCCGGACGTGCCTGCGGGCAATGTCTCCAACTGGGCCCAGTACACCATCGAGCACGGCGACCGGGACGGTCTGGCGGCGCATCTGAAGGAACAGGGGGTGCCGACGGCTGTCTACTATCCGATCCCGCTGCACCTGCAGCCGGCCTACGACATGTACCCGCGCGGGCCGCAGGGCCTGCCGGTCACCGAGCGGCTGATGCAGCGGGTGATCAGCCTGCCGATGCATGCGGACCTCGACGAGGCGACGCAGGACAGGATCATCGCGGCGGTCGCCAGCTTCCGCTAAGGTTTCCTCATGACCCAGCACCTTCCCCCTCTCAAGGTCGGCGTCGCCGGCGTCGGCGTTATGGGGCGCAACCACGCCCGCGTGCTGTCAGACATTCGCGACTTCGACCTGACGGCCGTCTTCGATCCGGACGCGGCGACGGCCGACGGCGTTGCCGGCCTGTACGATGCGACGGCCTTCACCAGCGCTGCGGACTTCGTCGCCGCCGGTCTGGACGCCGCCGTGGTCGCCACCCCTAACCGGCACCACGCCGAACTGGGCGTCGCTCTGCTGGAGAAGGGCGTCCACGTGCTGGTGGAGAAGCCGATCGCGGCCACCGTCGCCGACGCCCAGCGGATGATCGATGCGGCGAAGGCCAATGGCCGGGTGCTGATGGTCGGCCAGGTCGAGCGGTTCAATCCGGCGGTGGATGCGGTCAAGCGCGCCATCGACGGCGAGGACGTCATCTCGATCCAGATCACGCGGGTCGGCCCCTTCCCGCCGCGCATGGGCGAGGTGGGCGTGGTCATCGATCTGGCGGTGCACGACATCGACATCATCCGCCATCTGACGGATTCCGAGATCGTCGAGGTGCAGCCGCAGCTGGCCCGCACCAAGGCCGAGCGCGAGGATACGGCCCTGCTGCAGTTCCGGCTGGCCAACGGGACCATCGCCCACATCACCACCAACTGGGTCACGCCGTACAAGGTGCGGACGCTGCAGGTCGCCACCATGGGCAAGTTCGTGGTCGCCGACCTGATCACCCGTCAGGTCACGGAGTATTTCGGCCAGCAGCCGGACGGGTCGTACCAGACCCGGGCCGTGAACAGCTGGCCCGCCGAGCCGCTGAAGAAGGAGCTGGAAGCCTTCGCCCACGCGATCCGCACCGGTGAGCGACCGGCGGTCACGGGCGAGGACGGGCTGCGGAATCTGGAAGTGGCGCTGAGGTGTCTGGGCGAGGGGTAGGGAATTCTCTTCGATCCGCTCATCCCGGCTTTCGCCGGGATGAGCGGATTATTTTGCTTACACCTCGGTTGTATTCAACCCTGACCCACCACCTGCATGCCCAGCCATTCCGCGATCAGGGCCGGTTTGTCCGCGCCCTCGATCTCGACCGTGACCTCGTGTTTCAGCAGCCAGCGGCCGCCGCCCTTGTCTTCGGCCGAGAGCAGCTTGAACCGTCCACGGACGTTCGAGCCAGCCGGCACCGGGGCGAGGAAGCGCAGTTTGTCGAAGCCATAGTTGACGCCCATCACCACGCCTTCCAGCGGCGGCACGGCGTCATAGGTCATGGCTGACAGCAGGCTGAGGGTCAGGAAGCCGTGGGCGATGGTTCCGCCGAAGGGCGTCTGCGCCGCCGCGACCGGGTCGATGTGGATGAACTGGCGGTCTTCGGTGATGTCGGCGAAGGCGTCGATTCGGGCCTGATCGACGGTGATCCAGCGGCTGACGCCGATCTCCTGTCCGATCAGGCCGGGCAGGTCGGCGACAGGCGTGGGCGTACCTTTGCGTTCGATGCGGCTCATGGGGGTCTCCTCAGGCGATCGGGGTGAACCGGTCTTCGATGATGGCGGCGAACAGGGCCGGGTCGACATTGCCGCCCGACAGGATCAGGGCGGTGGCGCGGCCCTGGGTCTCGATCTTGCCGGCCAGAACGGCGGCCAGCGAAACCGCGCCGCCCGGTTCGACGACCAGCTTCAGCACGCGGAAGGCGTAGCGGACGGCCTCGGCCACCTCGGCGTCCGAGACGGTCTCGACGCGGTCGACGCGGCGGTTGATCGGGAAGGTGAGCTCGCCCGGCCGGTCGGTCATCAGGGCGTCGCAGATGGTGCCAGGGGCCGGAGCGTGGGTCTGCCGCTGGCCCGAGGCGATCGACAGCTGCATGTCGTTGTAGTGCCGCGGCTCGACGGCGATCACCGGCGCGTGCGGGGCCTGGGCCGCCATGGCCAGATTGATGCCGGCGATCAGCCCGCCGCCAGACGCGCCGCAGACCAACTGGTCCAGCGGGGCGACGCCGAGCGCCTTGGCCTGGTCGATGATCTCCAGCCCGACAGTGCCCTGACCCTCGATGACGAAGGGGTCGTCGAACGGGCGGACCAGGACCGAGCCGCGGGATTCGGCGATCTCCTCGCCGATGGCCTCGCGGCTTTCGGTGTAGCGGTCGTACATCCGCACCTCGCCGCCGAAGGCGATGACGCCGTCGACCTTCACCCGGGGGCTGTCGGCCGGCATGACGATGATGGCGGTCGTTCCGACCATCCGCGCCGCCGCGGCCACGGCCTGGGCGTGGTTGCCGGAGGAATAGGCCACGACGCCGCGCGATTTTTCCGCCTCGGTCAGGCGGCTGATGCGGTTGTAGGCGCCGCGGAATTTGAAGGCGCCGGCGACCTGCAGGGTCTCGGCCTTCATCAGCACGCGGCCGCCGACGCGCTCGTTCAGCGCCGGGCTCTCGATCAGGGGGGTGCGTACGGCGTGGCCGGCGATCTGGCGGGCGGCGTCCTGAACGCCGGAGAAGGAGGCGGTGTGCATGCGGGCACTTAACCGCATCACCGGTTGCTGCGTAAGGTGCGGGCATGAAGTCTCTCATCCTCGCCATCGACCAGGGCACGACCTCGACCCGCGCCATCGCTTTCGAGACCGCGCCCGAGGGCGGCCTGCGCCCGGTCGCCGTCAGCCAGATCGAGCTCCAGCAGCATTTCCCGCAGTCTGGCTGGGTCGAGCACGATGCGGCCGAAATCTGGAGCGCGACGCTGCAGACCTGCCGCGAGGTCATCCGCAAGGCGGGCGGCGTCTGGCGGTTCGCGGCCATCGGCATCACCAACCAGCGCGAGACTTCGGTGCTGTGGGATGCGGCGACGGGCGAGCCGCTGCACCGCGCCATCGTCTGGCAGGACCGGCGCACGGCCGCCGCGACGGGGAAACTGGCCGCCGCCGGACATGAGCCGATGCTGCAGGCGGCGACGGGGCTGATCCTCGATCCCTATTTTTCGGCCTCGAAATTCGCGTGGTTGCTGGATGCGGTTCCGGGGGCGCGGGACCGGGCGGAAGCGGGAGAGGTCAAGGTCGGGACGATCGAGACCTGGCTGATCTGGAAGCTGACCGGCGGAGCCAGCCACGTCACCGACGCCACCAACGCCAGCCGCACCTCGCTGATGGATCTTGAGACGCGGGCGTGGCGCAGCGATCTGGCGGCGCTGTTCAATGTGCCGATGGCGGTGCTGCCCGACATCCGGGGGTGCGCCGACCATCTGGGCGACTGCGAGCCGTCGCTGCTGGGCGCGGCCCTGCCGATCCACGGCGCGGCGGGCGACCAGCAGGCGGCGCTGGTCGGACACGGGGCGCTGAAGGCGGGAGACGCCAAGATCACCTATGGCACAGGCGCGTTTCTGGTCGCCAACGTCGGGGCTGCGCCGGTCGGTTCGACCAGCCGGCTGCTGGGGACGCTGGGCTATGCCGCCAACGGGCAGGTCGCCTATGCGCTGGAGGGGTCCATCTTCTCGGCCGGGTCGGCGATCCAGTGGCTGCGCGACGGCTTGAAGGTGATCAGCGAGTCGCGCCAGTCGGAGGCGATGGCGCAGGGGCTGAAGGACAACGGCGGGGTCTATCTGGTGCCCGGCTTCACCGGACTGGGCGCGCCCTGGTGGGAGCCGGAGGCGCGGGGGACGATCACCGGCCTGACGCGCGACAGCGGGCCGGCGCATGTGGTGCGGGCGGGGCTGGAGAGCCTGGCCTACCAGACGCGCGACCTGCTGGACGCACTGGCGAAGGACGGGGCGCCGACGCTGAAGGTGCTGAAGGTCGACGGCGGGGTGACGGCCAACGCCTTCGCCATGCAGTTCGTGGCCGATATCTGCGAGGTGGTGGTCGAGCGGCCGGCGTTTCAGGAAATGACGGCGCTGGGGGCGGCCAAGCTGGCGGCGCTGGGGGTCGGCCTGATCGGCGATCTGGAGGACCATCCGGTCGAGGCGCCGGTGCGCTGGGAGCCGCGCATGGAGGCGGGCGAGCGCGAGCGACTGCTGAAGGGCTGGCGCGGCGCCGTGCGGGCGGCCATCATCGCCGCGAACCCGGACGAAGCATGACCCAGACAGACCTTTCCGATGCACAGGCGGCCTTCGCGGGCACGCGCGAGGTCGATCCCCGCTATGCGCTGGACGAGGCGGCGCTGGACCGCTGGCTGACAGCCAACGTCGAGGGCTTTGCGGGGCCGCTGACCGTGCGGCAGTTCAAGGGCGGGCAGTCGAACCCGACCTATGAGCTGGCGACGCCGGGGCGGACCTATGTGCTGCGCCGCAAGCCGCCGGGGACGCTGCTGGCCAGCGCTCACGCGGTGGACCGGGAGTTCACGGTGATCTCGGCCCTGCACGCGCAGGGATATCCGGTCGCGCGGCCGTATGCTCTGTGTACGGACGATGCCGTCATCGGCTCGATGTTCTACGTCATGGACAAGGTCGAGGGTCGGGTGCTGTGGGACCTGAAGCTGCCCGGAATGGAGCCGGGGCAGAGGCGCGCCATCTATGATGCGCAGGTCGATACGCTGGCGGCGCTGCACGCCTTCGATCCCGCGGCCATCGGGCTGGGGGACTATGGCCGGCCGGGCAACTATTTCGAGCGGCAGGTCGGGCGGTGGACGAAACAGTACCGGGCGTCCGAGATCGATCCGATCCCGGCCATGGACCGGCTGATCGAATTCCTGCCGGCCACCCTGCCGCCGGAAGGGCCGACGCGGATCGTGCATGGCGACTTCCGGCTCGACAATCTGATCCTGGCGCCGGACGCGCCGCAGGTGCGGGCGGTGCTGGACTGGGAGCTGTCGACGCTGGGCGATCCGATGGCGGACTTTTCCTATCTGCTGATCGCCTGGGTGATTCCGGCGACGGCGCGGAATGGTCTGGCGGGCGCGGATATCGAGGCGCTGGGCATTCCGTCGGTCGAGCAGACGGTCGAGCGGTATGCGCGGCTGACGGGCGCGGCGCCGCAGAACCTGGACTGGCTGTTCGCCTATAATCTGTTCCGGCTGGCGGCCATCTGTCAGGGCATCGCCGGGCGAGTGCGCGACGGCACCGCCGCCAGCGAGCACGCGCGGACGATGGCGGCGCAGGTGCCGATGCTGGCCGCGGGAGCGATGGGCTTCGCGAAGAAGGCGGGCGCCTAGCGGGGCGGCAGGACGGCGCCGTTGAGGATGCGGCGGTCGGCCTTGCTCTGGATCAGGATGGCGACGGCCAGATCCGGGTCCCGGGTCGCGGGCAGGGCGTAGAGCCGCGGCTGGCCGGTCCAGTCGCCGAGGGTCCGCACCGAACGCACGACATTGGTGTGGCGCACGCTGCGGCCGCGGTTGTCGCCGCGTTCGATCTCGACCGTCTGCGGTCCGGGCGTATAGGTGACCGCCACCACCTCGGCGCCGCCCGCAGGGGCAGGGCCCGAGCCGACGCCGACGCGGTCGCCGCTTTCGCGGAACTCGATCTCGGGGGGGAAGATGCGGCGGGCCGCCTCTTCGTCGATGGCGGATTGCAGGGCCGCGCCGCCGGCGCCGACGACCTGACGGCGGCCGTCGATCACGACCTGGGGCGTCGAGACGTCGCGCAGGCGCAGGGAGCGGCGATAGGCGCGCTGGCGCTGGGCGAACTCGGGGCGGGCGAAGGTGTCCTGCCAGCCCAGATAGTCCCAGTAGTCGACGGCGTAGGTCAGGGCGATCACACCGGGCTCGTCGGCCACAGCCTCGACGCGGGCGTTGGCCTCGGGGCAGCCGGCGCAGCCCTGGGCGGTAAACAGTTCGACGACGACGGGCTCGGGCGGCGGGGCGTCGCGGTGGGCGACGCGTCGGGCCGCCGGCTGGGCTCCGGCCCCCGCCGCCAGCAACGCGGCCGCGCAGGCCGCCGCAGGAATGATCCAACCCCTCACCATGGCGGGGAGGTTAATCACGGCGGGCGAAAACGCGCCGCTCATTTTCGCGTGAAGGCCGAACGGTTCGGGGCGTCAGACGCGGATATCGAGCAGGGCGCCCGGACGGGTCGGTCGCTCCTCGAAGGCGGCGGCGGTCGGTTGCGGCGCCGCTGTGCGCATGCTCGGCTCGGCGGCGGGACCCGCAGCCTTCTCCAGCGCGGCCTTGAAGAAGTCCGAGCGCGAGGCGCGGACGGGCGAGGCGCCGGCGGGGTGGGCCGGGAACAGGGCGGAGGGCAGGTCGGGTCGAATCGCGCTCATGCCGACAGGGTTAATCAAAACCGTCGGAAATGGGTTAACGCGGCCCTACTCGCGGGATGTCGCCGTCGGCAGGGGGCGAGGCGGGGCCTGGATGGCGGTGACCATCCGCTCGATCTCGGCGTCGTCGACCAGCGGGCCGGAGGACTTGGCCACGACCTGGCCCATGGCGTTGACGGCGAAGGTCTCGGGCGCGCCGGTGATGCCCAGATCCAGCCCGGCCCGGCCCTCGCGGTCCACCAGCACCATGGAATAGGGATCGCCCAGCTCGTCGAGGAAGGCGCGGGTGTCGGCCGGGTCGTCCTTCCAGGCGACGCCGACGACGGCGACGCCGCGGGCCTTGAGCGCCATCAGCTTCGGATGTTCGACGCGGCAGGGCAGGCACCAGCTGGCGAAGACATTGACAAGCATCGGCTTGCCGACGCCGGCGGTCTTGAGGTCGACGTGGCCGGGACCGGGGATGACGCCGTTCAGGATCGGCAGGACGGTCTCGGGGACCGACTGGCCGACGAGGGCGTCGGGCTTGACCGCCGGATCGCGCTTCAGCGACCAGCCGATGAACAGGGCGGCGAGGGCGGCGAGGATCACCAGAGGGATGACCGAGAACCAACGGCTCATTTTGGTTGCGCTATCGGACTTTGCCCTACTCGAGCGCGGCTGTTCGCCGCGTCCTTGTCGAGCTGTTTGAGTTCCGAGTGCCAGCGCCGCGCAGCGACCACGGCGCGGACGGCCAGGGCGGTCAGGACCACGGCGCTGATTCCCCAGGCGGGCCAGACGAAGGCGGCGTAGGCGCCCATGTCGAGGTCGATCATCTCAGGCCTCCTGTGCGCGGCGGGCGCGAAGGGTCATGACCCTGCGGCGGACGATCTCGGTGCGGATCGAGGTGATCCAGACGGCGAGGAAGAAGACGCCATAGGCCGCCATCATGGTCAGCAGGGGGGCGAGGAAGACGGCGGGCATGGAGGGTCCGTCGGCGCGGATCAGGGAGGCGGGCTGGTGCAGGGTGTTCCACCAGTCGACCGAAAATTTGACGATCGGCAGATTGACCAGACCGACCAGCCCCAGCACGGCCGCGGCGCGGGCGGACTTCGCCTCATCGTCGATCGAGGCGCGCAGGGCCATGTAGCCGAGGTAGAAGAGGAACAGGACAAGCACCGACATCAGCCGTGCATCGCCCCACGCCCACCAAGCGCCCCACATCGGCTTGCCCCACAGGCTGCCGGTGACCAGGGCCAGAAGGGTGTAGGCCGCGCCGGGCAGGGCAGCGGCGCGGGCGGCGGCGTCGGCCAGCGGATGGCGGAACACCAGGGCGAAGAAGCTGGAGACGCCCAGCGCCGCATAGATCATCAGCCCGACAGAGGCGGCGGGCACATGGACGAACATGATCCGCGCGGTGTCGCCCTGCTGGTAGTCTTCCGGCGCGGTGAAGGAGAGCCAGGTTCCGACGATCAGCAGCAAGCCGGCCAACGCCCACAGCGCGGGCGTCAGCGGCCGGGTGAAGCGCAGGAAACGGTCAGGGTTGGCGAGGAACATCGCGGGCTTCTTAGTGGGCTATCGCGCTTCGCGCTACTTGAGCCCGTCGTCTTGTCGTGTGCTAGAGCGTCGCGTCTGGAAAGAGGCCCGCCATGACCGACGATGTGACCAAGGATTCCAACGGCAACGTCCTGGCCGACGGCGACAGCGTGACCCTGATCAAGGACCTGAAGGTCAAGGGCTCGGGCGGGGTGACGCTGAAGCGCGGCACGATGGTGAAGAACATCCGGCTGACCGGCGACACCGATGAGATCGAGGCCAATGTCGAGAAGGTGCGCGGGCTCGTGCTGCGGACCGAGTTTGTGAAGAAGGCCTGAGGGTCTCTCCCGTGCATCCCGGCGGAAGCCGGGACCCAGTCCTGTCCAGCGTGACGCCGGCGTTTCAGGATTGAGTGCGGCGGGTCACTGGAACGGCTGCATCACCCAAAGAACTGGGTCCCGGCTTTCGCCGGGATGAGCGGAGTGTGGGTCTAGCCCTGCGCATTCCGGATCGCCGCTGCGCCCGCGAAGGGCGTGACCACGGCGGCGAACAGGACATAGGCCGTGAGGAAGGCGAGGGCCGGCAGGGGGGTCAGGCCGTTCGCGGCCCGCTCCAGCGCGCCCGCGCCGAAGACCACAGGCGGGATGAACAACGGCAGGACCACGACCGCGATCAGCAGTCCGCCGCGTCTCGCGCCGAGGGCGAGGGCCGCGCCCAGGGCGCCGGTCAGGGCGAAGCCGAGGGCGCCGACCAGGGCCGAGAGGGCGACCAGCGGGACCAGCGCCGGGGGCAGGCCGAGGGTGATGGCGGCGACGGGCGCGGTGAGGGCCAGAGGCGCGCCGACGGCCAGCCACTGGGCCTTGGCCTTGGTCAGGACGACGAGCTCCAGCGGGACGGGGCCGAGGGTGATGAGATCGAGGGCGCCGTCCTCGAGGTCGCGTTCGAACAGGCGTTCGAGGGACAGGATCGACGACAGGGCGAGCGCCAGCCAGGCGATGCCGCCCGCGACGGGCTTCAGCCCCGCCGGATCGCCGCCGGCGGCCAGAGGGACCAGCACGGTCAGGCACAGGAAGAAGCCGCAGGCCAGCAGGGGGCCGCCGCCGCCGGCCCATGCGAGGGCGACCTCGCGCCGCCACAGGATCATCAGCGCCCTCATCGCCCGGCTCCGATGTCGAGCGAGCGGGCGGGCAGTGGCAGGGGGTCGTGGACGGCGGCGATCAGGCCGCCGCCCTTGTCCAGATGGGCCTGCATCAACAGGCCGAGGGCGGCGCGCCAGCGGGCGTCCAGCGGGGCGAAGGGTTCGTCCAGCAACCAGATCGGGCGGGGCGAGGCGATCAGCCGGGCGAAGGCGAGGCGGCGGCGCTGGCCCGCCGACAGCTTGCGCACCTCGAGATCCAGCAGGGGCTCGAGCGCCAGCACGTCGACGGCGGCGGCGATCCCGTCGGCGGTCGCGCCCGACCAATGCGCCTGAAAGGCCAGTTCCTCGCGGGCGCGGCGGCCGGTCTTGAGGCCGTCGAGATGGCCGAGCCAGTGGATGTGGTTCGCTCGCGCCTCGGCGAGGTCGAGGTCGGCGAAGGCGATCGTCCCGGCGTCGGGGCGGATGAAACCGGCGAGCGTCCGGAGCAGGCTGGTCTTGCCCGCGCCATTGGCGCCGGTCAGGGCCAGGGCCTCGCCGGAGGCCAGCGACAGCGACAGGTCGCTGAACAGGATGCGGTCGCCGCGGGAGACGGTGAGGGAGGCGGCGGAAATCATGGCGTCTCCCTCCCCCTTGTGGGGAGGGATGTCGGCGCGTAGCGGCGACAGGGTGGGGTGCAGCTGAAGTCCCCCACCCGGTCGCTGCGCGACCACCCTCCCCATGAAGGGGAGGGAGAGCCGTTTCTGCGAACGTTTCTCAATGCCCCTACGCTCGACGCGGGTACATGGACGGCGGGTGGAACCCTCGCTATATCCGGCCTCGCCGCAGCAGGCGATCGTCGCGCGCGTCGGGGACCTGTGCGCCCCGCCGCAAGCCGCGCGTTCGTGCAACCGGATTGTCGGGCGGCGTTGACCAGAGGAAGCCTCTCCATGCCGTCGAACGACAGCCTCAAGACCCGTCAGGACCTTTCCGTCGGGCGCAAGAAGTACGCCTATTACAGCCTTCCCGCCGCCGAGGAAGCCGGTCTGGCCGGGATTTCCCGTCTGCCGCGCTCGATGAAGGTATGATCAGATCTTTCTGATTACGAAGCNCGCGCGCGTCGGGGACCTGTGCGCCCCGCCGCAAGCCGCGCGTTCGTGCAACCGGATTGTCGGGCGGCGTTGACCAGAGGAAGCCTCTCCATGCCGTCGAACGACAGCCTCAAGACCCGTCAGGACCTTTCCGTCGGGCGCAAGAAATACGCCTATTACAGCCTTCCCGCCGCCGAGGAAGCCGGTCTGGCCGGGATTTCCCGTCTGCCGCGCTCGATGAAGGTGCTGCTGGAGAACCTGCTGCGCAACGAGGACGGGGTTTCCGTCACCGAAGCCGACCTGAAAGCCGAGCACCAGTTTCGCTACCCGTTCGGGCGCGTCGTGCGGAAAGACCTGATGGATGGCGGTCAAGGGCCAGAAGTCCCGTTCGGGCGTCGCCATCGGCGGCTTCGAAGGCGGCNGTACGCCTATTACAGCCTTCCCGCCGCCGAGGAAGCCGGTCTGGCCGGGATTTCCCGTCTGCCGCGCTCGATGAAGGTGCTGCTGGAGAACCTGCTGCGCAACGAGGACGGGGTTTCCGTCACCGAAGCCGACCTGAAAGCCGTCGCCGCCTGGACCGAGAACAAGGGCTCGGTCGAGCACGAGATCGCCTTCCGGCCGGCCCGCGTGCTGATGCAGGACTTCACCGGCGTGCCCGCCGTGGTCGATCTGGCCGCCATGCGCGATGCGATGTCGGCGCTCGGCGCCGACGCGACGAAGATCAATCCGCTGAACCCGGTCGATCTGGTCATCGACCACTCGGTCATGGTCGACCATTTCGGCACGCCCGGCGCCTTCAACCAGAACGTCGAGCGCGAATATGAGCGNCTGAACCCGGTCGATCTGGTCATCGACCACTCGGTCATGGTCGACCATTTCGGCACGCCCGGCGCCTTCAACCAGAACGTCGAGCGCGAATATGAGCGCAACATCGAGCGCTACAAATTCCTGCGCTGGGGTTCGTCGGCGTTCAACAATTTCCGCGTCGTGCCTCCCGGCACCGGCATCTGCCACCAGGTGAACCTCGAGAACCTCGCCCAGACCGTCTGGACGCTGGAAGAGGGCAAGAAGACCGTCGCCTATCCCGACACCGTCGTGGGCACCGACAGCCACACCACCATGATCAACGGTCTGGCCGTTCTGGGCTGGGGCGTGGGCGGCATCGAGGCCGAGGCGGCCATGCTGGGCCAGCCGATCCCGATGCTGATCCCGGAAGTCATCGGCTTCAAACTGACCGGCGCCATGTCGGAAGGCACGACGGCGACCGATCTGGTGCTGACCGTCACCCAGATGCTGCGCAAGAAGGGCGTGGTCGGAAAGTTCGTCGAATTCTTCGGCCCCGGCGTGACCAGCCTGACCATCGAGGATCAGGCCACCATCGCCAACATGGCCCCGGAATACGGCGCCACCTGCGGCTTCTTCCCGGTGTCGCGCGCGACCATCGACTATCTGACCGCCACGGGCCGCGACAAGGCGCGCGTCGCGCTCGTGGAAGCCTACGCCAAGGCCCAGGGCCTGTGGATCGACGAGACCTCGGAAGACCCGATCTTCACGGACGTGCTGGAACTGGACATGGGCACGGTCGTGCCGTCGCTGGCCGGTCCCAAGCGTCCGCAGGACAAGGTCGA